>JANMDM010000067.1:0-19057 GCA_031376305.1 Pseudomonadota bacterium
TAAAATTCGCGCTTCGCGAAGCTGGTCAAGGAAGGCAAAAAGCGTCGGGCGTGCCGTCAGGAAATCGGCGCCCAGCGAGGTCAGGTCAACCAGCGCTGGATTGAACAGTGCAAGCTGCCGTTGTCTGTCAAAAATTGCCAACCCGACGGACAGATGCGCAAAAGTCTTGGTTAGCGTCTGGATGAATTCACGCAAGGACCGTTCGGCCCGAACGATTGCGTCGGCAGGCGTCGCGCACCACAAAGTCGCATCGGCTGAATTATGCGCGGTGCAATCGAACCAACGCTCTCGGGCGTTGTCCGGTCCAACAAACCGAAATCGCTTTGCGACGGGTCCACTGGCGGCACGGGGTCCGGTATCAAACAGCACCGGCAGCGGCCAGACAAGATCGTCACCGCTTATTTCGCTGGCAAGCCCCAGATAGGCTTCATTTGCCCAAAGTATCACGCCTTCGGCACCTGAGCGCCAGATCGGCATTGGCAGCACCCCCAGAGTTTCCCGCAAGGCCGCAATTTCGTCCTCCTGTGCGCGCAGGCTTAGCCCGTCAATGATCACGCCCTGACCCTCGACTGAAAGATCCGTCACGGTCAGGCGGGCTAATCCGCCCAGACATTCGGCATGCAAACGAAAATGTGGATCTGATTGATCGTTCAGGTCGATTTCACCGCGCTCCGCCAGGGCGGCAATTTCCGACGTAAACGTAGGTATTTTTGGTGTAATGTAGGCCACCAGACGGTCCCATTCCGACCCCAATTGTGGCATGGCCGCAATCAGAGCTTTTGCCGGCGCTGTCGCGTCAACCAACGTCTGGTCGTCAAATAAAAACACCGAGGGCTCTATCTCTGCGCCCGTGCGCAGGGGCGTAACCTGCCGACGGCGGTTCGGTTGTTCCAAAGACGATACAAGCAAAAGCGCCGCGACTGCCGATGCTACGGATGCTGCAACAATCCCTGCAGCCATTATCAATTGGGTGATCATGTCTTACCCACACTCCCAAAGCGCCGTCTGTCAGTGGCTTAACTGTTGGTAGGATGGGTTAACGGGCGGTTAAAATTTGATTGCGAAACAGTAGCCGTATCGAAAAACCTATTAGGCAATCAGTTGGTTCAAGCCGTGAGGCGGCCCGTCTCCGGTTTCGATTTTCGGTCTTGGCCAGGTAACCTCGACAACCGCACCCTGCTTTAACGGACGCTCTTCGGCAGTCAGAAATGGGTCGGAAGCGTTTGAAAAGCGCAAGGTTGCCCCCGTGCGTTCTAAAAGCGTTTTAGCGATAAACAGGCCAAGGCCCATACCTTCGTAGCCGGAACGCGCAGCGTCTTGGATGCTTTCCTGAGGCCTGTGGCGCATGAAAGGGTCGCCGATCCTGCCGATCAAATGCGCAGGGTAGCCGGGGCCATCATCTGTGATCCGTAACGCAATGCGGCTGTCGGACCAGTCCAGATCGATCCAGACATGCTCGCGCGAAAAGTCGACGGCGTTTTGGATAAGATTTCGAACACCGTGAATGACTTCGGGTCGGCGGGTGATAAGCGGCTGTTCGCCAGGCCGACCCGGCGGCAAATGCAGGTGAATCTGCGCTTTTCGGTGGCTATGTGGTTCGGCCGCCTCTTGCACGACAGCGGCAAAGGGGGCTGAGCGGAGGTGAAGGTCGTCCTTTCCCTTGCGTCCCATTGATTGCAAGATATCCCGGCAGCGATCGGTCTGCGCGCGGATCAGTTCCGCATCCTGGCGCAGCTCAGGATAGGCGGTCAATTCGTCAGCCAGCTCCGAGCTGGCAAGCATGATGGTGGCCAGCGGCGTTCCCAGCTCATGCGCGGCGGCGGCGACCACGCCGGACAGATCTGTCAATGCCTGCTCGCGGGCCAAGGCCATTTGCGTCGCCAAAAGCGCATCACTCATGGCCTGAAGTTCGGCGGTAACGCGGCGGGCATACAGTGTCAGGAAAATCACCCCAATTACGATCGCAAGCCAGAATCCAAAACCGAACAGCGGCGGCACCTGGACCAATGTGCCGTCATTCAGACGCAGCGGAACGTTGAAAATAGCAAGGGCGGACACCAGAGCTACGGTCAACACTCCCATGAACGCTGTTGACGGCCCCCGAAGCGCGGTCGCGGCAATGGTGGCTGGGGCAAGAAGCAACAACGCGAATGGATTGTCGAGGCCGCCAGTCAGAAACAAAAGCACCGCCAACTGGCAGCTGTCGAAGATCAGGATAGCCAGCGTTTCCATTTCCGATAGGCGTCGATTTTCGGGAAAGAGGAACCCAGAGATCAGATTGGCCATGACCGCAAAGCCGACGATTGAAAGGCACATCAGTGGGCGGACGGCAATTCCAAAGAACCGCCAAGCAATTAGAATTGCGGCGACCTGGCCGATGATCGCCATCCAGCGCAATAACACCAGCGTCTGAAGGCGCACCCAGTTGCTGCGGGCCGCGCGCCCATCGAAACTGAGAAAAGGGGTGTCGTCGGCCATCACGTGTCCAGTTGTCTCATCCTGATGGTTGTGATTGATAGTCGCCTGCGGATCGGCGATCAATGCGCGTGGTTCATGGGGGTTGAACATCAGATGGCTGTATCGACGAAAAGCATCGCGATTGCCGCTGTAGCGACAGTGGCAATCATTCTGGTGGGGACCTACAGTCTGACCCGAAACAGCGTTGTCGATGCGCTTGATGAATGCAGAACGTCGAAGATCATGGGCGGAACGTCGGCCATCGGCGGCCCTTTCGCCCTGATGGATGAGGATGGCCGTCAGGTGACGGATGCCGACGTGCTGTCAAAGCCGGCGTTGGTGTACTTCGGGTATACCTATTGCCCCGATGTCTGCCCCGCAGATGCGGCGCGAAATGCCGAGGCCGTGGATGTGCTGGAAGAGCAAGGATATGAGGTGACGCCGGTTTTCATTTCCGTGGATCCGAACCGCGACACCCCTGAAGTATTGACCGAGTGGACGGACTTCATGCATCCGCGGATGATTGGCCTGACGGGTACACCGGAGCAGATCCAAGCCGCCGCCAAAGCCTATAAAACACTTTATCAGGTCCCCGAAAGCCCTGCTGATGACACCTATCTGGTCGACCACATGACGCAGACATATCTGATGCTTCCGAACAGCGGCTTCGCGGAGGTTTTCAGCCATGAAGACAGCGCAGATGTCGTTGCGGAAAAGACCGCTTGCTTTTTGGAAGCGACTAAGGCGTCAAATTGACACCTGTCCCATGGCTGTCTGGAACCGACAGGACCTGATGTAAAAAGGGTAAGCGATGACCGAAGGCGATTTCCCCGAACTTGGACCAGACCGATCGCTGCTGTTGGTTGATGATGATGTGCCGTTCGTAAGCCGCTTGGCGCGGGCCATGGAAAAACGCGGCTTCATTCCCGAAACAGCCGAGAGCGTTGCCGCCGGGCGCGCCATTGCTCAAACCCGCCCGCCCGCCTATGCGGTCGTCGATCTGCGACTTGAAGATGGCAATGGGCTTGATGTGGTGGAAGCATTGCGCGCCCATCGCCCGGACTGTCGGATTGTCGTCCTTACAGGCTATGGCGCCATCGCAACGGCCGTTGCTGCGGTAAAATTCGGGGCAACCGACTATCTGTCAAAGCCAGCCGACGCCAATGATATTACCGCCGCACTTTTGACCAAGGGCGAAGCGCTGCCGCCGCCACCGGAAAATCCGATGTCTGCCGACCGCGTGCGTTGGGAGCATATTCAACGAGTTTATGAGTTGTGCGACCGAAATGTATCTGAAACGGCGCGCCGTTTGAGTATGCACCGGCGCACCCTTCAAAGAATACTTGCAAAGCGCAGTCCCAAATAGTGTTTCGGCCCTACCCAAAAGGATAGTCTTTCCCGGATTGTGTAATTTAATTTTTTCTGCAAAAATAGCCCGCTATAATACCAGTTGAGGGGATTAGCTTATGAAAATCGATTTGGACGCACTGTCCCTGAAAGAACTAAAAGATCTGCATTCTCAGGTTGCCAAGGCAATTTCGGGTTATGAAGACCGCAAGAAGCAGGAAGCCATTGCTGTTCTTGAGGAAAAGGCGAGGGCGCTTGGCTTTACATTGAGCGATCTTGTGAGCGCGGCGCCGGTGCGCAAGCGCAAGCCTGCACGGGCGAAGTATGCCAACCCCGCAAGCCCTTCGGAAACCTGGACCGGGCGCGGGCGTAAACCGCGTTGGGTTGAGGCGGCGTTAAAGTCCGGGAAAGCTCTTGCCGATTTGTTGATCTGAGCCATTTTATGAATGGCCCGCGATAGGGCTCTGTGATGCTTTTAGCGGGACAAATCGAAAGCGGTGCCTTGTGCGCTTTGGGTGACGCGCGCCTTAGCCTACCAGCGCGGCAAGCAAGGTTTTGTGCCGGGCCAGGAAATCTGCGCGCACCGCGATGGGGGCGCGCAGTTTGATTTCCAGGGCGTTGATGTCGCGATGCGGCGGCTTTCCAAAATACCGATCTGCCTCAGCCCGTGAAAACCCGGCAATTTGTACAGCTTCCAACCAAGCCGAGATCTTGTCGGCGCGTTTGATTTCGCGCTTCATTGCCGTTGGCAAGGTTGCGGGCAGGCCAAAACGCAGATGCACGGCCGCAGTCAGGCGTTCGTCCAATGCGCCGTAACCTGGCCCCACCGCAGCCTTGACAGGGCTGATCATGTCGCCGATCACATATTCAGGGGCGTCATGCAGAAGCGCCGCAAGCTGCCACTTGGGCGCAATGCCCGGATTAAGCCGGGTGAAAATCTGTTCAACCAGTAAGGAATGCTCTGCAACCGAATATGGCCAATCGCCAAAAGTCTGACCATTCCAGCGCGCGACAAAAGCAAGGCCATGGGCAATATCCTCGACCTCGATGTCGACCGGGGTCGGGTCGAGCAAGTCCAACCTTCGCCCAGACAGCATCCTTTGCCAGGCGCGCGCTTTCTGCATACCCTTCTCCCCTAATTTCGCGCTTCGTCTTGACGGAACAATTGTACGTGGCGCATGACTACGGTCGCTTGAGTTTACGTTTCGCATGATGGCAGCGGAAATCAAAGCCAAGGTGCCGGAGTTGCGGTTGGATGAACAGAAAAGAAACCGTTCAGATTGAGGTCCTAAGGGTCTTTTGCATTCTCACGATGATGTGGGTGCATGTCAGCCCCGGCCTGGGGACGCCCTCTGTGATCGACGGTGGCACTTTTGACCTGGTGGGAGATGTTCTGGGGCAAACCCTTGGCCGCATCAGTGTCACTACGCTTAGCTTTGTCAGCGGCTATTTATTTTGGCTTTCCGGGCCTGAGAAGTCGATCTGGGAAATTTTCCGCAAAAGATTTGTTCGGATCCTGTTGCCGATGCTGGTTTGGAGCGCGATTTTCATTCTGATGGCGACAGTAAAGCAAGTGGTTTTTGAGCGGCAGTCTTCGGCGCTTCAATCTATCGGCGGGACGGAAATGGACATGGTCAATGCCCTGACCGGAATCACGGGAACAACCGCAAATGAATCACTGTTCTTTCTGCGGGATCTGTTTGTAGCAACACTAATATTGCGCCTGGCTGCTCCCTTGATCCGCGTGCATCCGGCGTTTCTGATCGCGGTTGCAGTCGTCATCACGGTTTTGAATTGCACTGAGCCGATCCTTTTCCGCCCCATCATCCTTTTGTTCATGCTGATTGGCGCCACTGCGGCACAACAAAACCTAACGATCACCAGACTGTCCTCTCCCGGCATTTCGCTGACGCTTGGCCTATTGTTTTCCGTGATTGGGGCGTTCGCGTCTTCCGAGATCGTTCAGGATTCAACCATAGCTGAGCGCGCACTGGATATAGTGCGCCGCCTGGGCGTCGGTTTCATTATTATTACGATGATCAGCTCGGCGACTGAGCTGTTTCCAACGGAAAGGCTCGTGCAATGGGGGCGGAGCAGTTTTCTGGCCTATTTGATCCATGTGCCATTGATTGGCGTTTTGTGGGTTGTTTGGACGTCGCTTGTTGGGGATGAAAGACAAACCACCTACTTGGCCTTCTTCCTTGCGGCGCCATTCATAGTGTTTCGTCTAGCGGAATCTTTTGGGCAAATACTTGATCGCTGCCCCCATTCGATTCAATTGCTCGCACGAGGGCGCGTGATCCGTGGCGACGAAGCGCGGGATACCCAGGAAAACTTCCGCTGATTGCCGTTCCGCGACCTGAGTGCTATCAGGCGCAAAACCGGATTTTTTGCAGGAGTACGGCACATGCCGAAGGACTATCTCGTCAAGGACATTGCTTTGGCCGCATTCGGCCGCAAGGAATTAGATATCGCCGAAACCGAAATGCCGGGCCTGATGGCATTGCGCGAAGAGTTTGGGGCAGCGAAACCGCTCAAAGGCGCCCGCATTGCGGGCAGCCTGCACATGACCATCCAGACGGCCGTGCTGATCGAAACGCTGAAGGCGCTGGGCGCCGATGTGCGTTGGGCCAGCTGTAATATCTTCTCGACCCAGGACCATGCGGCGGCGGCGATTGCCGAGGCGGGTATCCCGGTTTTCGCCATCAAGGGCGAAACGCTGGAAGAATACTGGACCTATACCGACCGGATCTTCCAGTTCGGGACGGGCACCTGCAACATGATCTTGGATGATGGCGGCGATGCGACGCTGTATATCCTGCTGGGCGCACGGGTTGAGGCAGGCGAAAAGGGTCTGATCGACATGCCGACCTCGGAAGAGGAAATCTGCCTGTTCAACCAGATCAAGAAGCGCCTGAAGGAAACCCCCGGCTGGTTCACCAAGCAGCGCGAGGCCATCAAAGGGGTTTCGGAAGAAACCACCACCGGCGTTCATCGCCTGTACGATTTGCACAAAAAAGGCCTGTTGCCCTTCCCGGCGATCAACGTGAACGATTCGGTCACGAAGTCAAAGTTCGACAACAAGTACGGCTGCAAGGAATCGCTGGTCGATGGCATCCGCCGCGCCACCGATACCATGATGGCCGGCAAGGTTGCCGTGGTCTGCGGCTATGGCGACGTGGGCAAAGGCTCGGCTGCTTCGCTTCAGGGCGCTGGCGCACGGGTGAAAGTGACCGAAGTTGACCCGATCTGCGCATTGCAAGCTGCGATGGACGGCTTTGAAGTGGTGATCCTGGAAGATGTTGTCGCTTCGGCGGATATCTTCATCACCACCACGGGAAACAAAGATGTGATCCGCATCGAACACATGCGCGACATGAAGAACATGGCCATTGTCGGCAACATCGGCCATTTCGACAATGAAATTCAGATCGCCGCCCTGAAGAACCACAAATGGACCAATATCAAGGACCAGGTGGACATGATCGAAATGCCGTCGGGCAACAAGATCATCCTGCTATCTGAAGGGCGCCTTCTGAACCTTGGCAATGCCACGGGTCACCCGTCTTTCGTGATGTCGGCCAGCTTCACCAACCAGGTTTTGGCGCAGATTGAGCTTTGGACCAAGGGCAAGGATTACACGCCCGGCGTCTATATTTTGCCCAAACACCTCGACGAAAAAGTCGCGCGCCTGCATCTGAACCGTATCGGCGTAAAGTTGACCAAGCTTCGCGCTGATCAGGCGGATTACATCGGCGTTGCCGTGGACGGCCCATTCAAATCCGAACACTACCGCTATTGATAGCGAAAATCTTGACCGGGGCGGGTTTCCGCCCCGGTCAAGTAACGGTGAATTTCTCGCGAAGTTTCACTTTGCTTTTTTTCAAACTTCGTACCTATTGTCAGTCGGAGGGCGGCTAAGGGCTGCCTTTTGGCATGTAAAACAGTGTTTGGGACAGGGTGGAGTAAACCATGGGTAAGAGAGATGAACTGATCGTCAAGTACGCGGACGATCTGAAGAACAAATGCAAGATGACGCCAGATATCGACCTTTTGACGAAAGTGACGATCGGCTGCGGCCCTTCGGTCTACAGCGCCGATTCTGCAACCGTCGCAGCAGGCCAGGCGTCTGAGCTTGAGCTGGTCAAAAACAACTTCCTGATCAAGAAGCTGGGATTGAAAGATGGCCCGCAATTGATGGCCGCGATCAATTCCGTTGTCGAAACCTATGGAAAATCCGAACGGAACAAGTACCGCGCCGTTGTCTATTACATGCTTACAAAACATTTCGGCAAAGAGTCGGTGTATAAATAGGCCTCTGGCCAAGCGGAGCGCCAATAATGCAGGGCGCTCCGCTTGCGATGGAATGCCGCCGTCAAAGTTAACTGCTTCATTTTAGAGAATATTTCGAGAGCTTTTCCTTGTGCGACTCTGCGCACTTCAGGTAGCTTTCAGACAACAGACCAGTATGGTCGAGACCTTTTCAAAGTCACAGTTGGTGCAGGGGTGCGCCGGGGTGGCGAAGGGTCCCGGCCAGATGGGCCGGGGCCCTTTCATCGTCAAATCCCGCCCAGCGCACAAATCATTGCCCATTCCGTCGCTGTTACCGGCTGCACCGACAGGCGTGTATTTTTGACCAGTGCCATTTCGGCAAAACGTGGGTCAGCCTTCGCTTCCTCCAGCGTTACCGGTCGCAGAAGGGCGCGCACCGCTTTGATATCCACGCACTCCCACCTTGCGTCATCCGTGGTGCTGTCTGGATGGATGGTGGCGCAGACTTCGACGATACCGACAATCTCTTTCCCGACATTGGAATGGTAGAAGAACCCCAAATCCCCCACCTTCATAGCCCGCATGTTGTTGCGTGCCTGATAGTTGCGTACCCCATGCCATTCTTCACCGACGCTGCCTTTGGCGACCTGTTGGTCCCAACTCCAGGTATCGGGTTCAGATTTGAACAGCCAGTATGCCATCAGCCGATCACCTTTTTCCATTCCGTGACAGTGACGCTTTCAAACAGACCCGCTGCGCCATAGGGGTCGCCCTTGGTCCAGCTTTGTGCTGCCGCAAGACTATCGCAAGCCAAAATAATAAGGGAGCCGCACATTTGCCCGGCCTCAAGAAATGGCCCCGCCATTTCGACAATACCCGTGGCTTTTATATAAGCCAGATGCGCATCACGGTTGGCGAGACGGGTTTCAAGACTTCCGGGGTTGTCGCGGCAGATTACAGCAAAACGCATATCTCATTCCTTTTTCAATGGCCGCGCCATCAGTGTGGCCACAGCATCCCCGACGGCAATGCGACCGTCAGCCAAAGCCGCAACCATGCTGGCAATAGGCATATCAATTCCACGCGATTTCGCCAGAACAGAGGCTGCTTTTGCCGTGGCTACACCTTCGATAGTCGTGGATAGATCGAAGGTTTCGCCGCGTCCTAAGGATCGGCCAAAGCGGAAATTGCGGGACTGTTCAGATGTGCAGGTCAACACCAGATCGCCCAATCCAGACAGACCGCCCAAAGTTTCAACCCTTGCGCCCATCATCAGGGCCAGCCGCATCATTTCGGCAAAGCCGCGGGTCATCAGGGCGGCGCGGGCGCTATCGCCAAGGCCTGCGCCAATCACAACCCCGGCGGCAATGGCGATGACATTCTTCAAGGCGCCGCCAAGTTCGGCGCCAATGGTGTCGGTGGTCCGGTATAGTCGCAGAACGGGGTTGGAAAGAGCGTCTTGCAGCCCCGCGCCGATGGCATCATCATCGCAAGCCAGCGTCAGGGCTGTCGGCAAACCGCGGGCGATATCGACGGCAAAGCTGGGGCCAGTCAGGATTGCCGGATGAGAGTCTGGAAAGGCCGCGCGCAAAATCGCCAGCGGCCCGCGGTGCGAGGCAAGATCAATACCTTTCGCGCAAACCACCAGCGCTTTGTGATGAAGGGCAGCCTGATGCGCTTCAACAAAACCCGCGAGTTGCTGCATCGGCAGTGTCAGAACAAGGATTTCGGCCTGGGAAAAATCTGCGATCTTGGATGAAATAGAGACTGAATCTGGTAAGATCACTCCCGGTAACCGGCGATCATTCGCTCGCGTGACTGACATTGCATTGGCATGCTGCGGATCGTGCGCCCAAAGGCCAATCTCACAGCCGTCACGGGCAAGAGTCATCGCCACGGCCGTGCCAAAAGCGCCCGCGCCCAGAATTGCGACCTTCATGCCTTGGCCCCCTTTTTTCCCGATCCGAGCATGGCAGATGCGGTGTTGTCCAGTGGCCAGCGTGGGCGAGCCGACAGATCAAAGCCGTCGCGGTGACCCAGTTGATGGCGCTCGATCCCGGCCCAGGCAATCATCGCCGCATTGTCGGTACAAAGCGCAAGCGGCGGCGCCAGAAACCGGATGCCCGTGGTCGCGCAGAGATCGGTCAGACCCTTGCGGATCCTGCCGTTTGCCGCAACGCCACCCGCAACCGCCAGCGTCGGATTCTGCGGGTCGTTTGCCATATAGATCGCGATTGCCCGGCGCGATTTTTCGATCAGCACATCAGCGACAGCGGCCTGGAACCCCGCACAAAGATCGGTGCGGTCCTGCAGTGTCAGACCAGACTTTTCGGCAACCACAGTGTCACGCGCCCGAAGCAATGCGGTTTTAAGGCCAGAGAAAGACATGTCGCAGCCAGGCCGATCCAAAAGTGGGCGCGGAAACACAAAGCGTTTGGGGTCGCCCGCCAGCGCCGCCGCCTCGACCGCCGGTCCGCCGGGTTGCGGAAGGCCCAGAAGCTTTGCGGTTTTGTCAAAAGCTTCGCCGGGGGCGTCGTCGATGGTGCCGCCCAAACGGGTGAAATCCTCGGGCCCGCCGACGATCAGGAATTGGCAATGGCCGCCTGAAACCAGCAGCATCAGATAGGGAAACCCCAGGCCATCGGTCAGGCGTGGGGTCAGCGCGTGGCCGGCCAAATGGTTGATGCCGATCAGCGGCAGTCCTGACCCCGCCGCCAATCCTTTGGCGCACATGACACCCGACAAAACACCGCCAATCAGCCCCGGCCCCGCCGTCACCGCAATACCGCTCAGGGACGATAGGGCGAGTCCGGCCTTGGCCAAGGCATCTTCCACACAATGATCAAGCTTTTCGGCATGGGCGCGGGCGGCGATTTCAGGCACGATACCGCCGAAATCCGCGTGGAGCGCAGCCTGATCCAAAACCACGGAAGACAGAATTTGACCGCAGCCATCCACACAGCGCACGACGGCGGCGGCGGTATCATCGCAGCTGCTTTCCAGCCCAAGGAAGGTAATCGCTCTGTCCATCGCTCTGCCGTTGCGTGATGTTCAAGGGGCAGGTAACACCGAGGCAGTCATCGCACAATCCCGGGGGGGATTTGGACCTGTATCGCCCGCCATTATTTCTGACCCGCCCTAAAGCGGCCTCGGTCCGGTTTGCCGCACAGTTCCGACTGCGGGTTAGCGCGGATTGGCCAGTGGTGATTTCGCCCCGGATGGAAACCGTGTGGCTTGCGCCGTCTGTTGAAATCAGCGGTGTGGACGGGGTGGTTTTCACCTCAGAATCCGCAGTGCGCGGATTTGTTCGACTGAGCGCAAATCGCGAGCTTCGCGCCTATTGCGTAGGTCCGCGCACCGCAAAAGTGGCGACGGCGTTTGGATTTTCCGTGATCGCAGGGCCGGGCAACGCGCTGGGTCTGTCCCGAATCATTATAGCCGAAGGCGGCAGCCGACGGCTTTTGTACCCGCACGGCAGCCATGTTGCTCAAGACATGGGAGATCTGCTTAAATCAGCCGGAATAGAGACTGTTTTTGTTATCGTCTACGACCAGGTTCCGATAGCGATGACGCAAGAGGCAAAGCAACTCATGGCGCAAAATACGCCAATACTTCTGCCGGTATTTTCAGTGCGGTCGCTTCAGCTTCTTGCCGAGGTAATGCCGCCAGATCGACCGGGGCTTTATATTGCTGCGATTAGCCCCGCAGTGGCGCAGGTTGCCGCTGCCATGCGGCCGCAACATCTTGTTACTGCGGCGCGGCCCGACGGGGAAGCGATGCTAAACGCTTTAGAACAATTGGCGCATTATCGCTCGGCGGGTTGAGCGATACTGTTTGCATCACTAGATTGGTCATACCGGTGCAGATTCTTGCTCCGGCGGCGTTAGCCGCATGAGGAGGGCGAACGTGGCGCAACCCAAGAAAGTCGACACGGCCCAGCAACCTGCGGAGATACCCGAGGTTATTGAAGAAGCCGCCGTCACTGACAATGTGACAGACCTGCCGACAGCTGCGAATGACGCGGTATCGGGTGAGGTCCGGGCTGGCCGCTTGGTGCCAATGGTCTTGGGCGGCGCTGCGGCTTCGCTGCTTGGCTTTGGCACTGCGTTTCTTTTGGCGACGACGTATCCGCAGGCGCTGGGGCTTGCCGACGCGACCGGAATTGAACAACGCCTGAAGGAGCACGACAAACGCCTGACGGATCTGACTGCAGTTTTGAACGCGTTGCCGGTTGGCATGTCAGAGGCGCAACCCGCCGTGGCGTTGCGGGCGGATCTGGACGCTGACCGCGCGGCACTGGCGCAGTTGCAGCAGCAACAAGACGGCCTTGCGCGGCAGATTGCAGCGCTTGATGAGCGCCTGAAAGCGGGCGGTAGCATGCCGGGGTTAGGCGGCACAGCCACGGCGGATCAAACCTCGGCCGCAACTGACGCGGTCGTAAAAAAGGCTAAGCTGGCTGAGGAGGAGGCGTTACGTCTTAAAGCCGAAGCGGAAAAGATGCTGCGGCTTGCGTCCCTTCAAGCGGCGCTGGGCGATTTGCGCGCCGCATATGAAAGTGGCGCAGCACTTGATCCCCAGTTGGTCAAGCTTACCAATGCAGGGATGACGATCCCCGACGCTTTGGCATCCCAAGCGCAAGGGGTGCCGACAGCCGCCGCGCTGCGTGAAGGATTTGCACCTGCGGCGCGTGATGCGCTGGTGGTATCCTTGGCCGACAGCGCAGAAGGGGGCATCTGGGGCCGGATAGGCGCCCTGTTGCGCGGTCAGACGGGTGCGCGGTCTTTGACCCCCCATGCGGGTACCGATCCTGATGCCATTCTCAGCCGCGCCGAGGCTGCACTTGGAGCGGGCGATTTGGCCGCAGCACGTGCCGAGATTGCAACTTTACCTGACGCGGGTCAGGCGCGTATGGCCGAATGGTCGGGCTTGGCGGAACGGCGGCAGGCCGCTGGCGCGGCAATTGCCGCCCTTGAAGCGGAAGTGAGTGCCCTGCAATGATCTGGTCGTTCGCGAAAATTGCGATCTTTGTGGTTGCGATCGCCGCAACCACACTGCTGGCGGGTTACCTGGCAGAAACTGGTGGCGGAGTTCGCATTGCTATCGCCAATCAGGAGTTTACCCTTGGCCCGGTGCAATCGGTTGTCGCGGTCGTCGTGCTGCTTCTGTGCCTGTGGCTCGCGCTGAAAGCCATCAGTCTGGCGGTGGCCATCGTCCGGTTTATTAATGGCGATGAAACCGCCGTCAGCCGCTATTTCGACCGCAACCGAGAGCGCAAAGGTTATCTGGCGCTGTCAGAAGGCATGATGGCGCTTGCCTCAGGGGACGGGCCACATGCGATTTCACAGGCGGCACGGGCCGAGAAGTTTTTGCGTAAACCTGAACTGACCAATCTTTTGACCGCACAAGCGGCGGAAATGGCCGGAGATTCCCGCAAAGCGACCGAGGTCTACAAACGGTTGCTGGGGGATGACCGGACGCGGTTCGTCGGCGTGCGGGGGTTGCTGAAGCAAAAGCTTGCCGAGGGCGATAGCGAAACGGCGCTGAAACTCGCCGAAAAAGCCTTTCTGATGAAGCCCTCCAACAAGGATATCCAAGACACGCTCTTTCAGCTTCAGGCCAATATGGGCGACTGGACGGGGGCGCGCAGAGTTCTGGGCGCAAAGTTAAAGCAAGGTCAACTGCCGCGGGATGTGCATCGGCGGCGCGATGCGATTCTGGCGCTTCAGGAAGCCAAGGGGATCATTTCCGACGAGGCACCGATTGAGGCGCGCGAAGCGGCGATTGCTGCCAACAAGCAGTCCCCCGACCTGATCCCGGCAGCGGTCCTTGCCGCGCATGGTTATATGGCCGAAGGCAAGGCCAGGAACGCCATTCGTATTCTCAAGAAAGCCTGGGAAGCGCAGCCGCACCCTGACCTTGCAGCAGCCTTTGCGACGCTCGCGCCCGAAGAAACCGCCACCGCGCGCCTGAAGCGGTTTGAACAACTTTTCGCGCTGGCCCCCGAACATGAGGAAACCCGCCTGCTGAAAGCCGAGCTGAATATTGTCGCTGAAGACTTTCCTACCGCCCGTCGCGCCTTGGGCGATCTGCCAGAAACCCATCCGACGACCCGCGCCCTGACGATCATGGCGGCGATCGAGCGGGGCGAGGGTGGCGATGACGCCGTGGTGCGGGCCTGGCTCACGCGGGCACTTTCCGCCAGCCGGGGCCCGCAATGGCTGTGTGACAAGTGCCAGCAGATAAATGCTGTCTGGTCGCCGGTCTGCGATAACTGCGGCGGTTTTGATACGCTGAGCTGGCGCGAACCGCCAAAATCGTCCAACACGTCACCCGCCAGCACCGACCTTTTGCCGCTGGTTGTTGGCCAAGGACGAAAGGCACCGGAACCTGAAAGTGCACCAAAAACCGGCGCATCTGTGCAACCCATGCCCGAACCACGCGTCGGTGCGGTCTACGATGCAGAGTTCTTTGACGAAAGCCCGACAGGGAAAACTGTAAGCTGAGGCAGAGCAACGGTAAATTAAGATGTTATGTGCCGCCGTAGCGCAGTTGGCGGGGCAGATATGGCTTCATTGACGATAAATGAGCGATCGGGTTTGCTTGGACAAGCTGAACCTCTTTACGGTAAGCAAAAGAAAACCGGATACTGGTAACAAAGGTTGCAGGCATGGCCCCGACGGATACAAAACGTACCCTTACGCTGCGCGATGTCTCGGAAGCCTCTGGTGTGTCAGAAATGACCGTCAGCCGCGTCTTGCGAAATCGTGGCGATGTGTCGGACGCTACCCGCGACAAGGTGCTCGAAGTAACCAGGCGGCTTGGCTATGTCCCCAACAAGATCGCCGGCGCCCTGGCGTCGCAACGGGTCAATCTTGTCGCGGTTATCGTGCCGTCCCTGTCAAACCTGGTATTTCCCGAAGTGCTCAGCGGTATTTCCGAGGAACTGGAAGACACCGGGTTGCAACCGGTTTTCGGTGTCACCAACTATTCGGCCGAGCGGGAAGAATCGGTGCTTTATGAAATGCTGTCCTGGCGGCCGTCGGGTGTGATTGTCGCTGGGTTGGAACATACGCCCAATGCCAGTGCCATGCTGGCAAATGCCGGAATCCCGATTGTCGAAATTATGGACGTTGACGGAACGGCAATTGATTCCGTTGTGGGAATTTCGCACCAACGTGCGGGCCTTGAAATGGCGCGGGCCATCGTCACTGCCGGATACCGCAAGATCGGCTTTTTGGGTACCAAGATGCCGGATGACCATCGGGCCCGAAAGCGGCTTGAGGGGTTCGAGGCCGGTTTGGCAGAAGCGGGGATCGCATTGGCAGATCGCGAATTCTATTCCGGCGGTTCAGCGCTTTTGAAGGGGCGCGAGATGACCGAGGCGATCTTGACGCGCAGCGCCGATCTGGATTTTCTGTATTACTCCAATGACATGATCGGGGCGGGCGGGCTGCTTTATTGCCTGGACAAAGGGATTGATATTCCCGGACGTCTGGGGCTTGCGGGGTTCAATGGTGTCGAATTACTGGAAGGCTTGCCGCGCCGCCTTGCAACAATGGACGCTTGCCGCCGCGAAATCGGACAGCGGGCGGCCGCGATCATTTCGGGGCATAGCGAAAGCGGGCTGATCGGCGGTGAACGTGTCGAGCTGACGCCACGGCTACAATTGGGCGATACCATTCGTCGGATCTAGTCTTTTCGCAGAATGTAGATATCCATGATCCAGCCATGT
Source organism: Pseudomonadota bacterium (assembly GCA_031376305.1). Classification (GTDB taxonomy): domain Bacteria; phylum Pseudomonadota; class Alphaproteobacteria; order Rhodobacterales; family Rhodobacteraceae; genus TMP-24. The sequence goes on from JANMDM010000067.1 coordinate 15,809, forward strand.
TCTGCCCGTGCCTTGGTGCGCGTAGAGATGATCTTGGCAGAGGTTTCGGCTAACGGTCCTGACAGGGTAATCTGTTCGGCCATGCCGACATAAGCCCCCCACCAGATCGTGACCCCCACCGGGTTGATGGCCTGAAACGAGCATTCCCCATCCAGCATGATCGCCAATGTAGTCGCACCATCCGGCCAGCCCTCGTCGCGCAGTTTGCGGCCAGTGGTTACGGTAAAGGGCGCACCAATGTCATTGATCGGAATCGCATGCGCCGCCGTCAGAGCCTGAAGCGAGGTGATACCGGGAATGACCGTCAGGCGCGGAGCAGGTGACAGTCGGGCCGCGATCCGCAATGTGCTGTCGTAAAGCGAAGGATCCCCCCAGACCAGCAAGGCGACGCGACCCTCGGCCCCGATCTGCGTCGCAATTTCGTTTGCCCAAATCATGGCGATGGCACCATGCCAGTCATCAACGCGCTGGCGATAATCTGCGGTCGCCTCGTCGCGCACCGGAAGGTCGAACTCCACCATCCGCGTGGCGGGGTTGGTCAGAACCGCGGCACAGATCGCGCGGCGGAGTTCCGCCAGATCGGCTTTCGTTTCACCCTTCCTCGGGATCAGCACCAGATCGGCAGAGTTAAGCGCCTTGATCGCCTGCAGCGTCAGGTGATCCGGGTTGCCGGTGCCAATGCCGATTAAAAGCAGGTCTATCATCATACACCCTTTGGACTCTCTGGCACTCAATGACAAAAGGCCCCGCGCAAGTCCATGCCGGAGCCTTTCTCCTTGCTCTTTCAGTTCGGCGTCAGGTGGATTTCCCGACCCAAAGCCGTGTGGCCATGCTCCCCAGGCCCAGCCAGGCCAGCAGAGCCACGCCAAGACTATGCGCCGCAAATTCCGAGGCCAGTTCAGGCGGGACCACACCAGAGAAATTTTCCAGATGTGGGGCGCCGATGATATGCGGTGCCGCCAAAATCATGATCGCCGCGATCTTGGCCACCGCGCCGCGCCCATAGGCCCAGATTGCCGCAGCACCCGTTGTGGCCAACACCGTGGCAACCCACCAGATTTGCCGCGCGGTTAAGTCAGCCGCCTCAGTGCCGGGCAGTTCCGGCTCAAGGCCCATTGCTGGTGCCAATTGAAAAGCCGCAAATCCTGCCAATCCCCAAAACAACCCCTGACGACCCTCGACCTTGTGACCAAACTGTTCGGCCAAGGCAAAGCCCGCCACCATCAGCAGGCCATAGCCTGAATAGGTCAGCGTGAAGAACAGCACCGTGAAGGCGTTCCGCTGAAGGTCCGACGCGTCGCCCGTGTCGTGGCCGGCGGCCTCGGTTCCTTCGGATGGTACTTCCGGTTCGGTGGTTGCCGCTACATCGTGGTTGTGGCCCGTGTGCCCATCATCCGGGCTCACGCCCTGATAATGCACAAGCGCACCGGTTTCATATTGCTCGGCCAGAAGGATCAACTTCTGGACAAACGCGAAATGCAACAAGGCTGCTAACAGCCCCGCCGCAAAGCCAGCGAACACCGCGCTGGCCAGCATACGCTGGATCATTATGTGACCGTCAGGTCCGGCTTAGTGGCAGGGAAAGCCGGTGGCGTGGCGCACATCATGCGCTGCGTCATGCAGGGTCGCCGACTGGGCCAGGCCCGACATGAACACCAGCGTGGCGCCGATCAGGGCCACGATAACAATCGACATCATGCCGGATGTGGATTTGGCGGCGGTATTGGTCATCGCGTTCATTTGTATCTCTCCTTGCCGTCACACCCGACGGCGTGTTGCGTTGCCTTCCGCATGGCCGGTCTCCTGACTCGCGGGTCGCAGCCTGCTTTCCGCCTTCCCAGCGCAGTCCGAAGACCTTGCCAGTGGCATTTGGAAAGCCGCTCGCCGCTTACAGTCGCGGGGGCGGTTGGGGCTTTGGGTGCCCATTCGGGTCCACCCTTCCCCATTCCCGTTTCAGTCCGGACGCTTTGCGCCGGTCGGACACCATACCCTGCCATTTGCCAGCAGAGCGGGCGCAGGGTCAAGGCGGAAAGCGGCAGACGATGAGCCGCAGGCGACCCCAGTGGCAGATCAGCCGGGTATTCGGGCAATTGCCTTGGCGCGCAGCAGGCCAAGGGGCCGCGCATCGCCAAAATTACCGTCGGGAGACTCAAGATAAAGCCGCGCAAAGGTCAGAATCTCAGGCAGGTCAGCGGTTGAAATTTCGCCAAACAGGTAAGCCGTCTTGCCCGGTGCCCTAAACGCTAAAGCCGATGCCCGGATGCAACCCGACATGCAGTCAGTTTCACGCAAGTCAACGTCCAGATTTGTCGCCGCAAAGCCTGCGCGCAGAGCATCGGCCAAATCGGCCCGTCCGGCAGGGCACGACCGGCAAACCGTGGCAACATGCGCGCTCATAGCCCCTCCAAAAGCGGGCCGATCAGGATCAGCGCAGGCCCGTCGGCGGCCTCCTCGGCGATCAGCTTCTCCATCGTGGCCAATGTCCCACGCACCAGCTTTTGCGCTGGTGTAGAGACGCTTTCCGCCAAAAGCGCCGGGGTATCGGCGGCCATACCTGCGCCCTGTAAACGGCGCGATAACTCTGCAAAGGTCCGTTTGCCCATGAAAATCACGGTCGTCGCCGAAGGGTCGGCCAATGCCGCAAGGTTCAGATCTTCAGGCAGCGCCCCTGTCACGTCATGGCCGGTCACGAACTGCACCCGCCGTGCTGTCAGCCGCCGCGTCAGTGGAATTCCCGCCGCGGCCGCAGCCGCCATCGCCGAAGTGACGCCGGGGATGATCTCATAACCGATCCCGGCTTCGCGCAGCGCGACAATTTCTTCCTCAAGCCGCCCGAACAGCCCGCAATCGCCGGATTTCAGCCGCACGACCTTGGCCCCGGTTCTGGCGTAATCGACCAGCAAACGGCTGACATGATCTTGCTTCGGTGAGGTGCGGCCTGCGCGTTTGCCAACGCCCACCAGATCAGCTCCGGCGCGGGCATGGGCCAGAATCGGCCCCGAGGACAGATCATCAAACAGCACCGCATCCGCCGCTTGCAGCCGCGCCACCGCCTTCAGCGTCAACAATTCCGGATCCCCCGGACCTGATGAGACGAAACTGACAAAGCCGTTCATGTCGCCTCCGCGATCAGATGAAAGAATGTGCCGGTGGCGTGCCCCCGCCATGATCCGGTTTCCGGAACCGCATCGCCATTGGCATCCGTCACGCGCGCCAGCGCCATATCCGGTTGGTCAAGAATGGTCGAGT
>JANMDM010000005.1:0-2491 GCA_031376305.1 Pseudomonadota bacterium
ACGACCCTTGGCCTGCCCGGCATTCAAGGCGGGTGGTTTGCAGTGCCCGATCCGGGCCGCAGCGCGCAATTTCAAAACCGCTACACCACCGCTTACGGCGAGGCGCCAAATCCGGTTGCAGGCCTGGCCTATGATGGCATCGCGGCGATTGGCGCCCTGGTTGCATCGGGGCGCCCGAACCCGTTTTCAGCGGCGTCTCTGACCCAGGGTGCGGGCTTCTCAGGGGCAACCGGCGTGTTCCGGCTTTTGCCGGACGGCACAAATGAGCGCGGGCTGGCCGTGGCCCAGATCCGCAATGGTCAACCGGTCTATATCGACCCCGCGCCGAGCAGTTTTGGTGGCGCCGGATTCTGATATCATCTCCGCGCCGCCGCAAGGCTTGGGTGAGGGTTTGCACCACCACCCGGTCTATGACACCGCAAATTTTGCCAGAGCCTTGGCCGCAGAGGCTTTATTGGTTGCCGACGCGCGGGCACGGCGCCACAGTATTGTTCAATCGCTAGCCCGCGCCCGGCGCGAGGCGGGCGCGATGATCGAGGCGGCGTTCGACGCCCATCCGCGCGCCGCGCGCCACACGGTCCGGGCGCGGGCGCAGCTTGCCGATGCCACCATCGAGATCGCCTATCTGCTGGCCTCCGGCACACTTCACCCGGCCCCCAACCCGACCGAGGCAGAGCGGCTGACCCTTTTGGCTGTCGGCGGGTATGGGCGGAGCGAACTTGCGCCGTTTTCCGACATCGACCTGCTGTTCCTGACCCCCTGGAAGATCACCCCCTGGGCGGAAAGCGTCATCGAATCGATGCTGTACATTCTGTGGGATTTAAAACTGAAAGTCGGCCATGCCAGCCGGACAGTGCGTGATTGCCTGCGTCTGGGGCGCGAGGATTACACGATCCGCACGGCGCTTCTGGAACATCGTTTCCTGATCGGTGACGAAACCCTGGCGATCGAACTGCGCCACCGGCTGCGGTCGGATCTGTTCCGCACCACCGGCGCCGACTTCATCGAGGCAAAGCTTGCCGAACGCGCCGAGCGGCACAAGCGTCAGGGCGGCCAGCGCTATCTGCTGGAGCCGAATGTGAAGGAAGGCAAAGGCGGGTTGCGTGACCTGCAGACGCTGTACTGGATCGGCAAATACATCCACGGCGTCGGCGAGGCCTCGGAACTGGTTGGCGAAGGGGTGTTTCGCCGTGAGGAATATGAAAACTTCGCCGCCGCCGAAGATTTCTTGTGGGCGGTGCGCTGCCATCTGCACCGGGTCGCCGGGCGGGCGGTCGAAAAGCTGTCGTTTGACATACAGGTCGAGGTCGCCGCCCGCATGGGCTACCTGGACGGGGCCGGGCGACGGGCGGTCGAATATTTCATGCAAGACTATTTCCGCCATGCCACCCGCGTGGGCGAACTGACGCGGGTTTTCCTGACGGCGATGGAGGCGCGGCACGTCAAGCGCGAAGCCTCGCTTGCCGGGTTGTTACGCCGTCGGCGCAAGATGCCGCCCGGATACCGGCTGGAACGCGGCCGGCTGGGCATCGTCGATCCCGCGACGTTTCTGCAAGACAAGCTGAACCTGTTGCGGCTGTTCGAGGAAGCGCTGCGTTCAGGCGTTCTGATCCACCCGGATGCAATGCGGCTTGTGACGGCAAATCTTGACCTCATCGACGATGAAATGCGCCAGGACCGCGAGGCCACGCGGATCTTTCTGGACCTGATGCTGAAGCACGGCAACCCGGAACGGGCCTTGCGGCGGATGAACGAACTGGGGGTCTTGGCGGCTTTCTTGCCCGAATTCGAACCCATCGTCGCGATGATGCAGTTCAATGTCTATCACAGCTACACGGTGGATGAGCATACCATCCAGTGCATCTCGACGCTGGCGCAGATCGAACGGGCCGAGTTGATCGAAGAATTGCCGCTGTCCAGCAGCATCCTGACCGCAGGCGTCAATCGTCGGGTGCTTTATGTGGCGCTTTTGCTTCACGACATCGGCAAGGGCCGACCCGAGGATCACGCGGTTCTGGGCGCGCAGATCGCAAGGCGCGTGGCCCCCCGGCTGGGCCTGAACGCCGAAGAATGCGAAACCGTCGAATGGCTGGTGCGCTATCATCTGTTCATGTCCGACATGGCGCAAAAGCGTGACATATCAGACCCGCGCACGGTACGGGATTTCGCCAAGGTGGTGAAAACCCGCAAACGGCTGGACCTGCTGACGGTGCTGACGGTCTGCGACATTCGCGGTGTCGGCCCGACCACCTGGAATAACTGGAAAGCCATGCTCTTGCGCCGCCTTTACGCGGAAACCGCCGATGCGCTGGAAGCGGGACTGGAAAGCCTGAACCGCGAACAGCGCCTGGACGACTCCAAGCGCAGCTTGCGCGAGGCACTGACCGATTGGGACGCCAAAGACCTGCGCCGCGAAACCGCGCGCCATTATGATCCCTATTGGCAGGGCCTGTCGACCGAAGCGCATGTGATTTTTGCGCGGCTCTTGCGC
>JANMDM010000096.1:0-2783 GCA_031376305.1 Pseudomonadota bacterium
GGCAGTTTGGTTTCATAATAGTCCAGATATCCGGTCCAGAGCCTGCGCCAATCGGCTTCGTCAGCAGCGGTCACAGGGCGGATGGCGAGTGCGGTCATCGAGAACCTCGGGCGTAATGCTGGGGCGGAAGCCTCCGGCGGGGATATTTGGACCAAAGTGAAATTGAAGCCTAACGGCTAGTGTCTGGCTTGGGAATGGCCTTGGTCATTACCGCTGTCCGCGCGCCAGAAAGGCGAGGCGCTCAAAAAGGGCGACATCCTGTTCGTTCTTCAGCAACGCCCCGTGAAGCTTCGGCAATAGATTCTTGGCATCGCGTTTCAGATCCTCGGGCCCCAGATCCTCGAGCAGAAGCAATTTCAGCCAATCCAAAACTTCCGAGGTTGATGGTTTTTTCTTCAGCCCTGGCGTTTCGCGAATTTCATAGAATTGGGTCAGCGCCGTGGCCAAAAGGGCTTCCTTGATGCCGGGGAAGTGCACGTTGACAATCTGGCGCAGGACCGGCTCGTCCGGAAAGCGGATGAAGTGAAAGAAGCAGCGGCGCAAGAACGCGTCGGGCAGTTCCTTTTCATTGTTCGAGGTGATGATGATCACCGGCCGGTGCAAGGCGTGGATCGTCTCGCCGGTTTCATAAACGTGGAATTCCATCCGGTCGAGTTCCTGCAACAGGTCATTGGGAAATTCGATATCGGCTTTGTCAATTTCATCAATCAGCAAAACCACCTTGTGCGGGGCCTCAAAGGCGCTCCAGAGTTTGCCCTTGCGGATATAATTCTTCACCTCGTGAACGCGCGCGTCGCCAAGCTGGCTGTCGCGCAACCGGCTGACCGCATCGTACTCGTAAAGGCCTTGCTGCGCTTTGGTTGTGGATTTGATGTGCCATTCGACCAAGGGCAGGCCCAGACTCAGCGCCACTTGTCGCGCAAGCTCGGTCTTGCCGGTGCCGGGCTCGCCTTTCACCAATAACGGCCGTTCCAACGCAACTGATGCATTGACCGCAACAGTAAGGTCTTGGGTGGCGACGTAGGCCTTGGTTCCGTTGAATTTCATAGGATTTCCGGGTAAATGAAGCGACCATGCCCTTGCCCAATAACGATCAGATGATTTTGCTGCAAGCAAAGGTGTGAGCTAGTGACAACCCCAATCGCTTGCGCTATTTGAGCGCCGAAGACGGCAGGGATGGCTGACAGGTGTTTTGTGAACGGGTCCCGGCCGCAGGAGGAAGCCAAGATGAAGCCAGAGGTCTTTCTTCCCGACGATTATCGTCCGGCCGAAGGTGAACCGTTCATGAACGAGCGGCAGTTGGAATATTTCCGCCGCAAATTGAATATCTGGAAAGATGAGCTTCTGGAGCAATCGGCGGAAACGCTGGAAGGTCTGCAAGACAGCGCCCGCGCCGTTCCCGATGTCGCCGACCGCGCCAGCGAGGAAACCGACCGCGCGCTGGAGCTGCGGACCCGGGACCGGCAACGCAAACTCGTCACCAAGATCGATGCGGCCTTGCGGCGGATTGATCAGGGGGAATTCGGCTATTGCGAAATGACCGGTGAGCCGATTTCGCTCAGACGCCTTGATGCGCGCCCGATTGCGACGATGACGCTTGAGGCGCAAGAAAAGCATGAACGGCGCGAGAAAGTTCATCGCGACGATTGAGAGCATTTCGGCAGTGTTGATTACGGCATAGAGTTTGACACCGGGGCCAGAAGGCTTCGGTGTTTTTGTCTCCGAAAGGGCTGGCGATGCTGCAAGGGCGCGAGGTTACAGTTCTGGGCGCCGGGATTGCGGGCCTGGCTGTTGCCACAGCACTTGCACAACGCGGCGCGTCGGTGCGGGTGCTCGAACAGGCGCGGTCAATCCGCGAGGTGGGGGCTGGGCTGCAAGTCTCAGCCAACGGCATGGCGGTGCTGACGGCGCTTGGCGTCGACGTCGCGGCGGGGCAGGTCGCCGAAGCGGTTGAACTGCTTGATGGCGAAACCGGCGGGCACGTCAGCACTGTCAATCTTCTGGCCCAGGCACCACGGGGCGGGTTCAGATTTTTCCACCGTGCCGACCTGATTGCCGCGCTTGAGGCGGCAGCACGGCGCGCAGGGTGTCAGATCGTGCTCGGGCAAACGGTGACAAAGGTTCAACTCGGCGTCGGCGGCCCGCATTTGATCACGGCGGCGGGCCCGCAGGCTGCGGATATCTTGATTGGCGCCGATGGGCTGCATTCGTGCGTGCGGGTGGCATTGAACGGGCCCGCCCAGCCGTTTTTCACCGGGCAGGTTGCCTGGCGTGCCGCCCTGCCGGCGGATCCTGGGCCCACAGACTCTACGATAGCCCCAGTGGCGCAAGTTTTCATGGGGCCGGGGCGACATCTGGTAACTTACCCGCTGCGCGGTGGCCTGCTGCGCAATATTGTGGCGGTCGAAGAGCGGAAAACCTGGGCCGAGGAAAGTTGGTCCCTGACCGATGATCCTTTGGCACTGCGTATCGCTTTTGAAAACTTCATACCCGAACCGCGCGGCTGGCTTGACCGGATTGAACGCCCGAATCTTTGGGGGTTGTTCCGTCACCCGGAGGCAAAACACTGGCATGGTCAGGGGGCGGTTATCCTGGGCGATGCCGCGCATCCGACGCTGCCGTTTTTGGCGCAGGGCGCCAATATGGCCCTTGAGGATGCCTGGGTCTTGGCCCATGAACTTTCCCGCGCGGCGCCGACTATGGCTTTTTCCGCCTATCACTCTGCCCGCCACGCCCGCGTGACCCGGATTGTGGCGGCAGCCAATGCCAATGCGCGCCACTAT
>JANMDM010000110.1:0-1895 GCA_031376305.1 Pseudomonadota bacterium
GCATCTGCGCGCGCAGGACCAGTGGTTGATGGAGGTGGCGTTGGCGCTGAAGGCGCAACCGCAAGAGGTGGCCGAGCGGGTCAGGGCCTTGCTCGAGGATCGCAAAAGCCTGACGAATGAGGTGGCGCAGCTGCGCCGCGAGCTGGCCATGGGCGGCGGCGCAGATACTGGCGCTGAAATACTTGAAATCAATGGCATACGCTTCGCTCCTCAAGTGGTTTCCGGCGTTACCGGCAAGGATTTGCCGGCCTTGATCGACGCGCTGAAAGCCCGGATCGGCTCCGGCGCGGTTCTGGTTGTTGCCGATACCGGCGGCAAGGCTGCGGTGGCGGCGGGGGTGACCGCCGATCTTACCGCGCGCCTGTCGGCAGTTGATCTGGCCCGCGCCGCCGCCGAAGCGCTGGGCGGCAAAGGCGGCGGCGGGCGGCCGGACATGGCGCAGGCCGGGGGCACTGACCCGTCGAAGGCCGAGGCGGCGATCAAGGCGGCGCAAGCCGTGATCGGAGCGGTAAAATGACCGAAACGCCAAAGGGCGCCTTCTGGATCGCCCATGTGAAAGTCCTTGATGCCGAAGCTTACGGCAGATACGCGGCCCTTGCCGGACCTGCCATTGCCAAACATGGCGGGGTGTTTCTGGCCCGCAACGGGCGCTATGTTCAGCTTGAAGGCAATGACCGGGCACGCAATGTCGTGGCGCGCTTTCCGTCGTTGGAGGCAGCGGTGGCCTGCTATCACAGCCCCGAATATCAGGCGGCGCTGATCCATGCCAAGGGCGCCTCCGAGCGTGACCTGATGGTCGTCGAAGAAAGTTGACGGACATTCCGCTCTTTCTTTGACCTGAAATTACCTATTTGCTAGGCTATCCTCAACCACAGCAGCGCAAGGGTTCCTTAAAGACCCCGGCGTTAGACTGCGGAATGATAACCTGAGGCTTTGAGTATGTCAGTTCTCATCAAAATCGCGGCCTGAGCCATGTGCAGATGGGCCGCCTATATCGGGGCGCCGGTTTTCCTTGAGGAAATCATCAGCCGCCCCGGCCATTCGCTGGTGCGCCAAAGCCATGAAGCGCTGGAATGCAAATCGGCAATCAATGCCGATGGCTTTGGTCTGGCTTGGTACGGCGAGCGCCCGGAGCCGGGGCTGTTTCGCGATATCCTGCCCGCCTGGTCTGACCCGAACCTTGCCTCTTTGACCGCACAAGTGAAATCGCCGCTCTTTCTGGCCCATGTCCGCGCCTCGACCGGCACGGCGACCAGCCGCAACAACTGCCATCCCTTCGCGGTGGACAACTGGTCCTTCATGCACAACGGCCAGATCGGCGGCTATGACAGCTTTCGCCGCGACGCGGAAATGCTGATCCCCGATGCGCTTTACAGCCATCGCCGCGGCGCCACCGACAGCGAAGCGCTGTTTCTGGTGGCTCTGGGCGAGGGGTTGGAAGATGATCCGAAAGGCGCCCTTGAACGCGCCACCGCCCGGATGGAGGCGTTGTCGCGCGCCAAGGGCAACACCCCGCATGTGCGGCTGACAGCGGCTTTCTCCGACGGCAAGCGGCTTTACGCAGTGCGCTATGCCTCCGACGATCTGGCCCCGACGCTCTATCACCGCTGGTCGGATACCCGGGGTGGCCGCGCCGTGGTATCAGAGCCGTTAGAAGCGGGCGAATGCTGGGAGCTGGTGCCACCGGGGTCGTTTTGCACCTTTGAGGGGGCCGATGTGCGGACCGAGGGTTTCGCGCCGCAGGCCCAGTCAAAGGCTGCAGCGGCCTGAAGGCTACGCCATTTTTTCTTTGTGAAAGTACTCTCGGGGGGTGCGGGGGGCAGAACGGCCCCCGCGTGGCCCGGTGCGCGGTCCGAACGCTTACCCGGCGCGCGCCTGGCGCAGGCGCTCATTCG
>JANMDM010000010.1:0-1564 GCA_031376305.1 Pseudomonadota bacterium
GTGACGGTAATGCAGCAGGGTCCATTCGTCGACAAAGACGCTGTCCTGCGGATGGACGACCAGCGTGGTCGCCGGATGTTCGATGATCGCCGGGCCGGTGATCTCATGGCCGGGCTGCAGGTGATCCATTTCGTAAAGATCGGCCTTGTGCCAGCGCCCGCCGATATAGGCGCTCCTGACCCCCTTATGCGCCGAAGCCGGGTCGGATTTGCCCAAGGGTCGGCGTTCCAGCACCGGCTTGACCTTGTCGGCCACCGCCGTTATCCCCAGCTCCATGATTGAAAACCCCGCCGCGCCATAGCGCGACACCCGGTGGTTGATCTTGGCATAGACCTGCTCGAACTCGGCCAGGATGCGGCGCATGTCGTCAGCGGACTTGGGCTGGATCATTGGCGAATGCACTTCGACATCCTCAAGCTGCCCGGTGTAGCGCATCATCAGGAACGGCTGCGTGGTGATCTTTTCGCGCGCATGGCCATCCTCCATCATTTCGTCGACGGCCGCCCGTTCCAGATCGGCAAAGACTACTGAGACCTTGGCCGCATAGTCCATCATCGCTGCGGCATCGGCATTGGCCGGCATGTCGAACTGGGTCGACACCGAATGGCGGCGCATGAAATCGGCGGTCGTGCAGCCAAAGGCCGAAAACCCTGCGGCGAACTGGAAGGTCAGGATATCCTTGAAGCCGATGCCGCGCGAACATCCGGCCAGATGCAATGGCCCCGATCCGCCGTAAGACAGCAGCGTATATTCCGACGGATGGATCCCCTGCCCCGAAACCACCCGGCGCAGCGCCGAATTGGCGTCCTGTTCCAACATGTCGATCATGCCTTCCGCCGCCTCGTAAATATCGACGCCCAAAGGGTCGGAGCATTTTTCCTTGAAGGCGCGCTTGGCCTTTTCGACGTCCAGAACCACTTTGCCGCCAAGGAAGTAATAGGGGTTGAGCCGCCCGAGGATCGCGTCGCAGTCGGCGATGGTCGGCTCGATGCCGCCGCGGCCAAAGCAGATCGGCCCCGGATTTGACCCGGCACTTTCCGGCCCGAGGCTGACCTTGGCGGTCAAGGGATCGACCTTGATGATCATCCCCGCGCCCGCACCGATGGTATCCAGATGCAGCGTCGGCACGTTCAGCTTGAAGCGGTCCATGATCGGCTCATTCTCGATCCGGGTCTGGCCATGGGTGATGACCCCCATATCAAAGCTGGTGCCGCCCATGTCGGAACAGACGAGGCTGTCATTGCCGATCAGCTTGCCGATATAGGCCGCCCCCAGAATGCCGCCAATCGGCCCCGAAATCATCGTCTCATGCAGGCGCGGATGGTGGATCGAGGTCAGACCACCGAACGACAAGAGCGTCTGCACCCCGTATTTGAAGCCGTATTTCTTTGAGGCGTTTTGAATACCCGTCAACTGCTTGCGCCCGCGCGAGGTCGCATAAGCCTCAATCAGCATCGAGTTCAGCCGCGACTGTTCGCGGATCACCGGGCGCACTTCGTGGCTGGTGTAGACCAGAATCTCGGCCCCGGCCTTGGCGACTTCCTCGCGGCAGATTTCGGCGATG
>JANMDM010000011.1:0-4846 GCA_031376305.1 Pseudomonadota bacterium
TGGATCGAGTTGCAGCGGATGCCGTAGCCCTGTTCGGCGCAATGCACCGCGACCGCCTTGGTCAGGGTCCGCACCGCGCCCTTAGAGGCGCAATAGGCAGCGAGGTCCGCCTCGCCGATGATGCCGTCGATCGACGACAGGTTGATGATCGAGCCTGCCTTGCGGCCTTTCATCAGTGCAACGGCGGCCTTGCAGCCCAGGAACACCCCGTCGGCGTTAACGGACATGCACAGCCGCCATTGCGCCATATCGCAGCTTTCGATGGTGCCGATGGGGGCGATCCCGGCATTGTTGACCAGAATATCCAGCCCGCCATGCGCGGATTGAACCGCTTCGGTGACCCGCGCCCAGTCGACCTCATCGCGCACGTCCAGCAGGTGGGTTTCGGCAACTCCGCCCGCCGCCACGACGCGGCGGGCGGTTTCATTCAGATCGTCAGGGCGCATGTCCGTCAGGATCATCCGCGCCCCTTCGCGCGCCATCAGTTCGGCACTGGCCCGCCCAAGCCCCATGCCCGCGCCGGTGATCAGCGCGGTTTTTCCTGCGACCCGCCCAACGCTCATGCTTCTGCCGCCAGAGGCTGCCCGAGCCAGTCGGCATAAAAGCCCTCCAGATCAGGCTCGAAGTCATGCACAACCGGATATCCCGGCGCGCAGGCCTCAACCTCGTGGATCACCCCGCAAGATGGGCAGATGAATTCGCGCAATTCCATCCATTCGGGGTCCGGCAGATCGCTGGTCGGATAAATCTCGCGCAGCAACTCATCACTGTTGCGCACCAGAATCGCGGCCTGCAGTTTCCAGTTCTTGCGGTAATCGCCATAGTCGTGGCCACATTCGCATTTGGTCACTCGGCCCTTGGCAGTCTCGGCAATGAACAGATGCTCGCCCACCGGCAGCAGGATGCGGTCTTTCCAACGCATGCGGTCCTGCAAGACCTCGATCGCCTTGAAAAACCGGTCCTCGTCTTTATAGGCGCTCATGATCCGCCGGGTCTGCGGCCAGGGCAGGGTGCCGTCCATCAGTTCGCGGATGGTGTCCTTGCTGTAGGATGTCATGCCTTGTCTCCTTTCAGCATGTCGATGTCACGGGCAACGCCCCAGAACTTGGTGAAATCTCCCCGGAAACGGTCGGAAAGCTTCATCGCTGCCGCATACATGGATTTCACTTCCTTGGCGAAGCCGCGCGCTTCCACGCGTTTCCGCTCGGTTGCCATCCAGTCCGCCACCGGCACCGCCCGCCGCATCCGCAAGGTGCGCATGTCCTTGCGCAGTTCCGCCGTGGCCGCCAGATCAGCCCGGCACTCGCCGTCCTCGGTCCAGGTCACGGCGATGCCGAACACCTGCCGCGCCGCCAGTTCGGTCAGATGGCCGTTTTCAACATCCAGCGCGGTCTTGATGGGATCGCGTTCCAGCACATCACCAAAGCCGCCGCCGCCGTTGTAGCAATGGCTGAAGATATCGCCTTCCTTATGCGGCGCGGTGATATACGGGCCTTCAACGGTCGCATGCTGGCCCGTCAGCAGTTTTTCCATGTCCGAGCGCAAGGGATCGGTGCCGGTGCAATGCGGCAGCGGCGCGCGGGCGGCGATAACTTCGGCCAGGTTCGGTTCGCGCACCGCCCGGTGCTTCTGGCAAGTGGGAGCCGGATAGCCGCCGCACATGCCGGCATTGTCGAACACCCGGCTGGAATGTTCCGAGGTGTGGATGCGCAGATGGTCGGTCTTGTTCAGAAGCCAGGTCGACATGAAGGCGCAACCGCCCCGGTATTTCCCCGCACCCCCTGAGTCGGGCAGGATCGAGCGGCCGATATAGACCATCGGCATGTTCTGTTCCCAGATTTCGATATTGCCCATATCGGATTCCGGGTTCCAGCCGACATAGGCCGTATCTAACCCGTCCTTGATCGCCAAGGCCCCGGACCCCGCCGCCGCACATTCGAAATGCGCCATGCCGAAGGGTTTGCCGTATTGGCTGGTGCCGCCCATTTCGATCATCGGGCTGTTGACCTGCCCGACAAAGGCCTCCTCGACAAAGCCCCGCGCAATGAAGCCGCGTGAGAGCAGCCGCTGGAACACGCCGTAGGCGGGCAACAGCAGCGCCCATGACGTGGCCGTTGCCACCATTTCATTGTCTGGGTTGGTCCAGCTGCCGTAGGGCAGCTTCAGTTCCGTCGCCATCCAGGCCCCGTCGTTGACCAAACCTTCAAAGTTCATGTGCTGGGTCAGGGTCACGAACATGCCTCCGTCCATGCCGGCAGGCGTGCAGTTCATCGAATGATAGCCCCAGGGTTGGGTGCCCTCGAAATCCATGACGATATGGCCGTCGCGGGTGATCTCCATCTCGATCGGAATGTTGTAAAGCCAGTCCATCGGCCCCAGCGGCTGAAAGCCCGGTTTGCCTTCGGTCACATGGCCGTAAAAGGTGTGGCCGCGATAAACGCCCGGCACCGTCAGCTGGCGGGTACGGGCAAGCTGGCCCCGGCGGCCTTCTTCGATGAATTCCTTCTGCACCCGCATCCAGTAGTCGATGCCGATATCCCTGATGATTTCCCGCACCCCTTCGCGGATTTCCAGACAGGCGGCGACCTTGGCCTTTTCGTCCAGCACCCAGTAGATCGGCATGCGCAGGTTGCGCTCGCAGCGGATCACATAATCGCGGCGGATTTCATCGTTCGATCCGATCTTTTCGGCGCAGACGAACAGCCCCTCGGTAAAGCGTTCCTGCGCCAGGCAGACATCGCCGCCCGGCGTGATGCCGCCCGACTCCAGCTCGTGGCAAACCGCGCCAGCCCAGCCGACCAGCTGGCCCTCCCAGTAGATCGGCACCACATCCATCACGTCGGGCACCTGCACGGTGCCGATGAAGGCGTCGTTGTTGGCAAAGATGTCGCCGGGCGCAATGCCGGGGTTTTCCTCGTAGCCTTCCTTGATCATCCATTTGATGAAGCGGCTCATGGTATGGACATGCACCATGATCCCGTTCGACAGCGCCACCGCGTCGCCTTCGGGGGTGTAAAGCGCCACCACCATTTCGCCGACTTCGCGCACGCCGGGACTGGCCGAGATGCGCCGCGCCATCTCGCGGGCCGACACGCAGGTGGCGCGCAGCTTGGTGTGCAGCGTCTCGAACTTCAGCGGGTCGAGCTTGCGCAGGGTCAGATCGGTTATGCCGTCATAGCAGCCGGTTTCCTCCATCAGTTTTTCGGAGGCCAGAAGCCGGTCGCGCAGCGGCAGCGGGGTGTTGATTGCTTCGTGCATGGTCATCTTGGCTCTCCCTCAGGCGTGACGGTAATGCAGCAGGGTCCATTCGTCGACAAAGACGCTGTCCTGCGGATGGACGACCAGCGTGGTCGCCGGATGTTCGATGATCGCCGGGCCGGTGATCTCATGGCCGGGCTGCAGGTGATCCATCTCGTAAAGATCGGCCTTGTGCCAGCGCCCGCCGATATAGGCGTTGCGGGCGCCCTTATGTGCCGAAGCCGGGTCGGATTTGCCCAAGGCACGGCGTTCCAGCACCGGCTTGACCTTGTCGGCCACCGCTGTGATCCCCAGCTCCATGATCGAAAACCCCGCCGCCCCATAGCGCGACACCCGGTGGTTGATCTTGGCATAGACCTGCTCGAACTCGGCAAGGATGCGGCGCATGTCGTCGGCGGACTTGGGCTGGATCATCGGCGAATGCACTTCGACATCCTCCAGCTGGCCGGTGTAGCGCATCATCAGGAACGGCTGCGTGGTGATCTTGTCGCGCGCATGGCCGTCCTCCATCATTTCGTCCACGGCGGCGCGTTCCAGATCGGCAAAGACACCTGAGACCTTGGCCGCATAGTCCATCATCGTGGCGGCATCGGCATTGGCGGGCATGTCGAACTGGGTCGACACCGAATGGCGGCGCATGAAATCGGCGGTGGTGCAGCCAAAGGCCGAAAAACCAGCGGCGAACTGGAAGGTCAGGATGTCCTTGAAGCCGATACCGCGCGAACAACCCGCCAGATGCAGCGGCCCCGATCCGCCATAGGACAACAGCGTATATTCCGACGGGTGGATCCCCTGCCCCGACACCACCCGGCGCAGTGCCGAATTGGCGTCCTGTTCCAGCATCTCGATCATGCCTTCTGCCGCCTCGTAAATATCGACACCCAAGGGGTCGGAGCATTTTTCCTTGAAGGCGCGCTTGGCTTTTTCCACGTCCAGAACCACCTTGCCGCCCAAGAAGTAGTGCGGATTGAGCCGCCCGAGGATCGCATCGCAGTCGGCAATCGTCGGTTCCGTGCCGCCGCGGCCAAAGCAGATCGGCCCCGGATTGGACCCGGCACTTTCCGGCCCCAGACTGACCTTGGCGGTCAGCGGATCGACCTTGATGATCATCCCCGCGCCGGCGCCGATGGTGTCCAGATGCAGCGTCGGCACATTGAGCTTGAAGCGGTCCATGATCGGCTCATTCTCGATCCGGGTCTGGCCGTGGGTGATGACCCCCATATCGAAACTGGTGCCGCCCATGTCGGAACAGACCAGCGAGTCGTTACCGATCAGCTTGCCGATATAGGCCGCCCCCAGAATGCCGCCGATCGGTCCCGAAATCATCGTCTCATGCAGGCGCGGATGGTGGATCGAGGTCAGCCCACCGAAGGAAAGCAGCGTCTGCACCCCGTATTTGAAGCCGTATTTCTTTGAGGCATTCTGAATACCCGTCAACTGCTTGCGGCCGCGCGAGGTCGCATAAGCCTCAATCAGCATCGAGTTCAGCCGCGACTGTTCGCGGATCACCGGGCGCACTTCGTGGCTGGTGTAGACCAGAATCTCGGCCCCGGCCTTGGCGACTTCCTCGCGGCAGATTTCGGCGATG
>JANMDM010000016.1:0-1989 GCA_031376305.1 Pseudomonadota bacterium
TGAACGCATCGTCGATCAGGTCAAAAAACATCTCTGGCTCGACCGGATCCGGCGGAATGCGTTCGCGTTGGCCCCGCCCCGGCGGCGGTTGCCATTGGCCAAGATCGCAAGCGATGATCGCCGGATCGCAACCCAAAGCCACGGCGACGGCAATGACGCCAAGCGCATTGCGGGCGAAGTGGCGGCCGGCGGTGCGAACCTTGAACAACAATGGCGCGCCTTGGTGGACGGCTTGCACGACGGTGGTGTCCTGGCTGAGCACGGCGGCGGTCAGGCGGTAGTCATCGTCGGCGGATTCGCCAAAGCGGATGATCCGGGCGGCATGGGCGCGGGCGGTATCAATCAGGAGCGCTGAAGTGCCGATGTCGCCGGGCAGCACGGCGATGCCGCCGGGTTCCAGCCCCGCGAAAATCGCGGCCTTTTCGCGCGCGATGCCGTCAATGTTGTCGAAGGCTTCCATATGGGCGGAACCGACGGTGGTGATCAGCGCCACATGCGGGCGGGACAGCCGCGCCAGGGGGGCGATTTCGCCGGGATGGTTCATGCCGATCTCGATCACCGCAAAATCGGCGGTTTGCGGCAGGCGCGCCAAGGTCAGCGGCACACCCCAGTGATTGTTGTAGCTGGCTTCGGCGGCGTGGACCGCGCCTTGCCCCGACAGAACCGCGCGCAGCATATCCTTGGTCGAGGTCTTGCCGACCGATCCGGTGACGGCGACCACGCGGGCCTGCGCGCGGGCGCGCCCGGCGCGGCCAAGATCGGTCAGCGCCTGCAAGACATCCGCAACGATCAGCAGCGGGTCGGCCTCAGAGCACCCATCGGGAATATGCGAGACCAAGGCGGCGGCAGCGCCTTGGTCGAGGGCGGCGCGGACGAAATCATGGCCGTCGCGCACGTCCTTCAGGGCGACGAACAGATCGCCCGGTTGCAGGGTGCGGGTGTCGATCGACACTCCGGTCGCGGTGAAAGCCTGGGTGGCGCGGCCTTGGGTGGCGGCGGCGGCGTCAATGGCGGTCCAAAGGGCGTCCATCAGATCAACCCGTCCAGGGCGGCTACAGCAACGCTGGCCTGTTCGGCGTCATCGAAGGGATAGATGTCGGTGCCGACGATCTGGCCGGACTCGTGGCCTTTGCCCGCGATCAGCAGCGCGTCGCCGGGGCCAAGCGCATCAACGCCGCGCAGGATGGCTTCGGCACGGTCGCCGACTTCGGTCGCCTCCGGGCAGGCGGCAAGGATGGCGGCGCGGATCGAAGCAGGATCCTCGGAACGGGGGTTGTCGTCGGTGACAAAGACGATATCGGCGTTTTCGGCAGCAGCCCGGCCCATCAGCGGGCGTTTGCCGCGATCCCGGTCGCCGCCCGCGCCAAGAACCACGACCAGGCGCCCCAGAACATGGGGCCTGAGCGCGCGCAGCGCCGTCACCACGGCATCCGGCGTATGGGCGTAGTCGACAAAGACGGTGGCGCCGTTCGTGCGCGTGCCGGCCAGTTGCATCCGGCCCCGCACCGTGGTCAGACGCGGCAAGGTGGCAAAGACCGCCTGTGGATCGGCGCCCGCGGCGATGACCAGACCGCAAGCTGCCAACACATTGGCGGCCTGAAAGCCGCCGATCAGCGACAGGCGGGCCAGATGCGCGGTGCCTTTCCACGAAAAGCGCAAATCCTGCCCGCTGGCATCGAACCGCTGCGCGAGGATGCGCAGGTCGGCACCTTCATGGCCGCCGACGCCGATCACATATTGGCCGCGCCCCCGCGCAATGGCAGCCACTTCGGCCCCGCGCGGGTCGTCAAGGTTGATGACGGCGGTGCCATCCTCGGGCAAGACCCGGGTAAAAAGTCCGGCTTTGGCGGCGAAATAGGCGTCGAAGCTTTCGTGGTAATCAAGGTGGTCTTGGGTGAAATTGGTGAAGGCCGCCGCTTTCAGCCGCACCCCGTCAAGGCGGCGCTGTTCAAGCCCGTGCGAAGATGCCTCCATCGCCGCATGGGTGAC
>JANMDM010000224.1:0-15135 GCA_031376305.1 Pseudomonadota bacterium
ATGCCGCAAGGCGTGGCGCGCCACCTGCATCCGCCAGGCGGTCAGATAGCTGATCGGGGTCATCGCCATCAGCTCGGCAAAGCGCAGCGCGAAGCCGGTGCGCGACAGGCCCGCCACCCGCGCCAGTTCCGCCACCGTCCAATCCACCTCGGGGTTGCGGTGCATGGCGCTTAGCGCCCGCGAAATCTGCGGATCGGAGAAGCCCGCCAGACCCGCCTGCCCGGCGCCGTCTTGCGCAAGATAGGCACGCAGCGCCTGGGCAAAGATGATCTCGGACATTTTAAGCGCGATCAGATCGCCGCCGATCTGCGCGCCGCCCGCTTCGGTTCCGATCATCCGCAAGGTATATTCCATCCACTTGCCCGCCATCTCGCCGTAATTGGCCAGATGAATATAGGGGGGCAGCCGGTCGAGGATCGGGTGGCGCGCCAAGGGATCAAAGGCAAAATGGCCGCAGATCAGCTGGGTATCGCGGTCGTCCTGATCGCCGCCGTAAACCAGCGCGCCTTCGCCGGTGAAGCCCGACAGGTCCAGCACCCGGTCCAGCGGCAGTACCTGATCCTCATTTGCCGGGTCGCAAAACAGCCGATGACCCGCCCCGCGCGGCACAATCAAGAGATCGCCCTGTTCCAGCGCCACCAGCGTTCCGGCCCCCGCCACCCGCAGCAGACAGCGGCCACGATGGGCAAAGTGGAACCGCGCCACATTCTGGAAGGGCGGCACCTCAACCCCCCAGGGCGAGGTGAAGGAGGTGCGGAAGTAAAGCGAGCCCTTGAGGTTGAGGCGTAACAAGATATCGCTGAGCAGGTCCATCGCCGGTTCCCCATACCATTCGTCCGATACTATGTCATACTTTCGAACGATTGAACATGTTTATAGAACTATCAGGCATACCGCGTCCGGCCTTTTCTTGGCATACCAAAAGCAGGGCATCTCGCTCGCTTTTGGAAGGAACCCACCCATGAAACCCCGCAACCGCGTTCTTGCCTGTCTTGCCGGCCTTGCCGTTACCGGCCTTGGCCTTGCCGCCCCGGTGCTTGCCGAAACCCCGGCCGAGCTGAACGACCTGCAGATGGCCCATGTCGCCTATGTTGCCGACACCATCGACATCCGTCAGGCGCATCTGGCGCTGGCCCTGTCCGACAACGCCGAGGTGCGCGCCTTTGCCGACACGATGATTTCCGACCACACGGCGGTCAACGAACAGGCGCTGGCGCTGCTGAAGAAGCTTGGCGCCGAACCCGAGGACAACTTTCTCAGCCAGACGCTGCTGACCAATGCCGCCAAGACCATGACCGACCTGTCGGCGCTCAAGGGCGTGGATTTCGACAAGGCCTATGCGGCCAACGAACTGGCCTATCATCAGGCGGTCAACGGCATCGTCGGCACTGACTTCATCCCCAACATCGAAAACGCCGAAGTGAAGGCGCTGTTTGAAGCGGGCTTGAAAATTTTCACGGCCCACGAAACCCATGCCGAAAAGATCGTCGAGGCGCTGAAATGACAGCCCGCATCGGTCGGCGCGGCTTTCTGTCGGCTCTGGCCGCCCTGCCCGTCCTTGGCCTCACCCATCGCCGCGTCTGGGCAGATAACGGCGTCATTCAGGGGGCTGTTCACGAGGTCGGGATCAAGGGCATGGCCTTTGCCCCCGCCCGGATCGCGGTCAGGGTTGGCGACAGCATCCGCTGGACCAATGCCGACATCGTGCCGCATACCGCCAGCGCCACCGATGGCGGTTGGGATACCGGCCCGATCAAGAAAGGTGAAAGCGTGACGGTCGAGGTGAGCCAATCGATGACCAGCACCTACAAGTGCAGGTTCCACCCGAAGATGACGGGCGGCTTCGAGATCGTCGCCGCCTGAACGGCAGGTATTGCCGGAGCCGGGCGCCCTGCCCGGCTCCGGTCTTAGATCAGGCCGCCGTCTGCCGGGCGCCCATGCGCAACAGGTAGTAGACCGCGCCACCGATGCCGACACCGAAGAACCAGCCATAAGTTCCCCACCAGGCCGGAAGCAAAGAGGTGAAGGTCGGCAGGATCGAGGAAAAGATCATCCCCACCGCCAGCGCGATGAAGGCGTTGATGTGCAGGCCGCCCTGGAAGCGGAACTCGCCGTCCTCCTGATAGAGCGCGTTCACATCCAGCTTGCCCTGCCGGATCAGATAATAGTCAACCATCATGATCCCGAAGATCGGCCCCATGGTCGAGCCGATGAAGTTGACGAAATGCGCCGCGCCGGTCTGCCAGGGCGCCCAAGGATAGAGGATCAACGCAATCGCCGCCGCGATATAGCCACCTCTTTTGAAGCTGATATGACGCGGGAAGACGTTGGAAAAATCAAAGGCAGGCGAGACGAAGTTGGCCACCACATTGATGCCCAATGTCGCCACCGCGAAGGTCATGGCCGCCAGCGCCGCCAGAAACCAGCTGTCGAACTTGGCCGAAATCTGGTCGGGGTGCAGAAGCACCTCGCCGTAAACCGTGAAGGCGGCCGTTGTCGTCACCCCGGCCACCAGACAGAAGGCCAGAAGGTTGATCGGCAGGCCCCACATGTTGCCGCGCTTCAGCGCCGCCTCATCTGTCGCATAGCGCGAGAAGTCGCAGAAGTTTAGGTAGAGTGCTGCGAAGTAGGTGATCCAGGTCGCAGCCACCGCGGCCAGCGCTGGAAAAGATCCCGGCACCCCTGGAACGCCTGCGTCAGCCGTGGCTTTCAACAATACGTCTTGCGGGATGTCGGCGCCGAACGAGAAGCTGCCGGCTTTCACCACCAGATAGATCGCCAGCAGCAGCATCATAACCCAGACTGCAGGCCCGGCCCAGTCCTGGAACTTGCGCACAGTCTCCATGCCGCGCTGGATAATCAGCAGTTGCAACGACCAGATGATGACATAACAGATAACCTCAAGCGTCGAATGGCCCAGCATGTGGCTGGTCTGGTGGAAGTTGAGGATGCCTTCGTTGCGAATCAGCAGCGCGACGATCGCCCCGGAGGCTGCCGACGTCTGCGCCCCATACCAGAAACAGGCAACAATCGCCCGCACCAGCGCGGGCGCGTTGGCCCCGAAGGTGCCGAAAGAAGCCCGCGCCAGAACTGGAAACGGCACACCGGTTCGTACACCGGCATTGCCTACCATACTCATCAGCACGAAAATTACCAACGATCCGATGCCTATCGCCAGCACGAAGTTAATGAAACTGCCGCACAGCAGAAACAGACTTGCGGCCAGATAGTAGCCCCAGAGGCTGTGAACATCCGAAGTCCAGACGTTGAAAATCGAAAACGCCCCCCACTTCCGATCCGCGGCAGGCGCCAGATCCTCATTGTGTAACGCGGGTGACGGATTTGTCAGTTGCATGCTCATGTCCCTTCCTGTTGCTTGGGCCGCAGCACAGAGCCCGTAGCGGGCAAGTTGCGCTGCGGCCATAACGGGCCGTGTATTGTGTGGTCCTGTGTTTTCGTTCTTACAGGGTGACCATTGCAAAGTGACAAGAACGCGTTCCCCACACGCGAGCAAAGGGTGCGCCCGCACCCGGCGCGAAGCAACCGGGCTATTTGTGGTTGGACCTTTCAGGTTTTTTTGAAAATATTTCGTTTTTTGGCACTGAATACGACGGTTGAAGTCGTGCGAATCACGCCGCGACATTCACACATGCCACTCCGTCCCCGGCAGTGCCGCCGCGTTGCACTGGGGCGTTTTGCGAAAGCGGCTTTTTCCGGTTATTGTGCGCAGGCTTTCAATCCTCAGGGAGTCCCCTTGCAAAATTCGCGTTATGCGTAGAATTTAACGTACGTTCAATTCTGACCCCGGAGCCTCCGATGGATTTTGACCTGACGGCGGAACAAGCGGCGATTTTCGACATGGCGCGCGACTTCGGGCAAGCCGAAATCGCTCCACTTTCCCGGACCTGGGAAAGTGCCGGCACCATCCCCCGCGATCTTTGGCCGCGCCTCGCCACCCTTGGCTTTGGCGGGCTTTACATCGGTGAAGATCACGGCGGCACCGGGCTCATGCGGCTGGACGGCACGCTGGTGTTCGAAGCCTTGTCGATGGCCTGCCCCGCCGTTGCGGCGTTTTTGTCGATCCACAACATGTGCGGTGGCATGATCGCGCGCTTTGGCGCGGAGGCCGCCAAGGCGCGCTGGCTGCCGCGCGCGGCAGCGTTGGAGACGATCTTTTCCTATTGCCTGACCGAACCCGGCTCCGGCTCCGACGCCGCCGCCCTGCGGACGCGGGCCGAGCCGGTGCCGAAAGGCTGGAAGCTGAACGGCACCAAGGCCTTCATCTCGGGCGGCGGCTATTCGGATGCCTATATCGTCATGGCCCGCAGCGGTGGCGCCGGTCCGAAGGGCATTTCGGCGTTCATCGTCGGGGCAGACGCCACGGGCCTGTCTTTTGGCGCCCCCGAAGACAAGATGGGATGGCGGGCGCAACCGACGACACAAGTCCAGTTCGATGACTGCATAATCCCGCCCGAAAACCTTCTGGGCGAGGAAGGCTGTGGATTCACCTATGCAATGGCCGGGCTCGATGGCGGGCGGCTGAACATCTCGGCCTGCGCTTTGGGCGGCGCGCAAGCGGCGCTCGACAAGACGCTTGGCTATATGAGTGCGCGGCAGGCCTTCGGAAAACCGCTGGACCAATTCCAGGCGCTGCAATTCCGTCTGGCCGAGATGGAGGTCAAACTGCAATCGGCGCGGACCTTCCTACGGCAAGCCGCCTGGAAGCTGGATCAGCGGGCACCAGACGCCCCGAAGTTCTGCGCAATGGCCAAGCTTCTGGTCACCGACTCGGCCTTCGAGGTTGCCAACGGCTGCCTGCAACTGCATGGCGGCTATGGCTATCTGGCCGACTACGGCATCGAAAAAATTGTCCGCGATCTTCGGGTTCACCAGATTCTCGAAGGCACCAATGAAATCATGCGCCTGATCATCAGCCGCGGCCTTTTGGCCGGGCGCGGCTGATGGCAGACGTGAGTATCCGCCGCGAAGGCCGTGCAGGGTGCATTACCCTGACCCGCCCCGAGGCGTTGAATGCGCTGAGCTATGCGATGTGTCAGGCCATCGACGCGGCGTTGCGGGGTTGGCAGGACGACCCGCTTGTGGCGCTGATCGTGATCGACGCGCAGGGCGACCGCGCCTTTTGCGCTGGTGGCGATATTGCGCAGATGTATACGACCGGCATGGCTGGCGATTATACCTATGGCCAGCGGTTCTGGGCCGATGAATACCGCATGAACGCCCGCATTGGCGGGTATAGCAAACCCATCGTTAGCTTTTTGCAGGGCTTCATCATGGGCGGCGGCGTCGGTCTTGGCTGCCATGCCAGCCACCGGATCATTGGTGAAACCGCGCAGGTTGCCATGCCGGAATGCGCCATCGGTTTGATCCCGGATGTCGGGGGATCGTATCTTTTGGCGCGCGCACCGGGGCGGCTGGGGGCCTATCTGGGCACAACCGGCGCGCGGATGGGACCAGCGGACGCGATTATTGCTGGTTTCGCCGACAGTTTTGTCACCCAGGCGCGGTGGCCGGACCTCAAATCTGCACTGATCAGCAGTGGCGACACCGCCTGCATTCAAGACCTTGCGGATATGCCCCCCACGGCGCCGCTGGCCAACCTTCGCGCTGAAATCGACACTTTATTTGCGGCACCGACGCTTGCCGCGATTATGGCGGGCCTTGCATCCGCCAACAGCACCTTCGCCAGCGACGCGCATAAATCCCTCTCTCGCGTCTCGCCTTTGGCGGCGGCCGCTGCGGTCGAGATGCAGCAGCGTCTTGGCGCCACAGCAACCCTGCACCAAGCCCTGAAGCTTGAATACCGCTTTACCTTCCGGGCGCTGCAACAGTCAGACTTTCTGGAAGGCATCCGTGCGGCCATCATCGACCGCGACCGTATTCCGCGCTGGCGCCACGCCTTTGCCGCGGATGTAACGCAAGCTGAAATCACCGCGATGCTGGCCCTCCTTGGGCCGGATGAGCTGGTATTTTCTGAGGAGAACAGATGAGAATTGCATTTATCGGCCTGGGCAACATGGGGGCGCCGATGGCGCTGAATCTGGTTGCTGCCGGATATAGCCTCGTCGGCTTCGATCCCGTTACCGACTGCCCCGAGGGCGTCGAAAGCGCCGCCAGCGCCGCCGACGCCGCAACCGGCGCGGACGTGGTGATAACCATGCTGCCGAATGGGGCGATCCTGCGGGCTGTTGCCGCACAGATCCGCTCGGTCACCGCCCCGAACGCCCTGCACGTCGATTGCTCGACAGTCGATGTCGAAACGGCGCGCGCCATCGAAGAACTTGGCCGCGTCACCGGGTTGCAAACCGTTGATGCGCCGGTGTCTGGCGGGGTCAAAGGCGCGCAGGACGGCACGTTGACATTCATGGCAGGCGGAGCCGATACGGCGTTCGTGCGCGCCAAGGAGCTGTTCGACGTCATGGGGCAACGCGCCGTACATTGTGGCCCCGCCGGTGCCGGGCAGGCCGCGAAGATCTGCAATAACATGATCCTTGGCGTGACCATGATTGCCACCTGCGAGGCGATTGCTTTGGCCGATAAGTTAAAGCTGGACCGCCAAAAACTCTATGATGTGGTATCGACATCCTCTGGTCAAAGCTGGTCGATGACGGCCAATTGCCCGATCCCCGGCATTGGCCCGAAGTCACCCGCCGACAATGGTTATAAACCGGGTTTCGCCGCCGAACTGATGCTCAAAGACCTGAATCTGTCGCAACAGGCTGCTGAAATGGCCGATGCAGATACGCCGATGGGGGCTTTGGCAACCGCGCTCTACCGGCGTTTTGTTGACGAGGAAGACGGTCGCGGCCAAGACTTTTCCGCAATGCTGCCACGTCTGGCGGCGCGCGGGCACGGCTGATCCTTGCCGACGGAAGCTGTCAGGTCTGGCATTTTCCTCAGGTTCGCCTATGTGAGCGTCAATAAGGAGATCCGATGATGAACCGCGCGCTGATCACCCTGACGGCACTTTTGGCACTGGCATTCTCTGCACCTGCCGACGCCAAGAATAACAACACCCAAAAAGGAAACGGCCAATCCGGGTTCTGCCCACCGGGCTTGGCCAAGAAAAACCCGCCCTGCGTGCCGCCGGGATTGGCCAAAAAAGGCTATCGTTCCTATGAGACGGGCGATTGGATCGGCGATGACGACTATCACAACGTCATCTACCCAGGCCGATATGGACTGCCGCCGCTTGGCCCTAACGAACGCTATGTCATTCTGGATGGCCAGATCCTGAAGGTTCAGAAAGACACCTATGAGGTCATCACTTTGATGCGTGCCGTTGAAGCGATCCTCGACTAAATCCGCGTCGATGGTTGACCCGAACCGCCCGTCGGTGCAGTCATGGCAGCGTCCAACAGGCGCGCCATGACCATTTTTGAACTGAGCCAGTTCTTGCCCTATCAGCTTGCCGCCGCCGCCCAGCGGGTCAGCCGCGAGTTTGCCGAAACCTATCGGCGCGACTTCGGCATTTCGATCCCGGAATGGCGGGTGCTGGCGCATCTGGTCCAAGAAGGCGCCGTATCGGTGCGCGATATTCATCTGCGGGTGGATATGGACAAATCCAAAGTCAGCCGCGCCGCGTCTCGGCTTGAAGCGGCGGGCTACGTGACCAAAATCGTCAATATCGAAGACCGACGGCTGGTGGCGCTGAGCCTCACTCACAGCGGGCGGGATTTGATGGACAGGCTGATACCCGTTGCGCTCAGTTATCAACAGGCATTGGTTCTGCGGCTGGGGCCGCATGCCACTGGTCTGACCAATGGCCTGAGCCTAATCTTGCTTGAGGATCGCAAATGACCATACTTTACGATTATTGGCGATCCTCAGCCGCTTACCGGGTCCGCATCGCACTGGCGCATTTCGGGATTGAATGGCAATCGGTCAGCATCAATCTGGTGGACGGGGGTCAGCGCAGCGCCGAACATCTGCTGCGCAATCCGCAAGGACTGGTTCCGGCGCTGGAGATCGACGGCTTGATGCTGACCCAGTCTGTGGCGATCATCGAATATCTGGATGAAACGCGCGGCCCGGAAAATCACAACGGCCGTTTGTTGCCCAACGACGCCGCAAGTCGGGCACGTGTGCGGGCGCTGGCGCATGCCGTGGCAATGGATATTCACCCGATTTGCAATCTTTCGGTCGGCAGATACGCGGTCGATGCCTCCGGCGGGGCGATCAAGACCGAAGACTGGATGCGCAATTTCATCGGCAAGGGCCTCGCCGCCCTTGAAGGGATGCTGCAAAGCCAAGCCACGGGCCGCTACTGTCATGGCGATGGGGTGACGCTGGCCGACCTCTGTCTGGTGCCGCAGGTCTATAACGCCCGCCGCTGGGGCGTTGATCTTGGGGCCTTGCCGACCATTGCCCGCATCGATGCCGCCCTGAGCGGGCTTGCCGCCGTGCAAGCCGCCCATCCGGACCGCTGGGGGTCGGCCTAGGGCTGAAGCAGCCGCTGCAATTCGGCGGTGATCGGATTGTAGATATCGCTGTCCGTCCAATATTCATTGTGCGACCACGGGTTCCACGAGGTGAGAAGGCCGCCGGAATCCACCAGCACATCCTTGATCTCATTGCGTTTGGCCAACTCATTGTACTCGCCCCCGATGGCCGCAAGCGGAAAGCCGAGCGGATCGTCAGGGTCAAAGTAGTTGAACCACCAAGTGCGGCCCGGCGGCCCGTCGGACATACCCGGATACTGGATCGGGACCGGCTTTTTTGTCGAAAAGATGAAGACGGGAATATTGCAGCCAAAGGTGAAAAACGTACGGAAAGTCTCAAGATTGCGGAAGGCATTGTTGTAGGGCGGGCCCGCAGGTTGCCGCACCTTGCACAGATCGTAGGTGTAGTTCGAAATCATGTGACCGCCCAGCGAATGCGCGGCAATCACCAGCGGGGCATCCGGCTCCGCATCCGCCGAGGCGGCTTTTATCGCTGCGGTGATCCGGTCGTGAACGCGACTATAGGTCGAGTCCACATCGCCTTTGATCGGATAATAGCAGGCCGCATCCGAAAGATTGTACATCACAAACTGCCGCAGCCGCCCCAGAAGTTTCTGCTTTTTCAAGGCATCCGCGTATTTCTCCTGCCGGGCCTGCAATACATCGGCCCAATAGACCTCGAACCAGCCAACCTTGGCGTCGAAATCCGCGGCGCCAAGCCTGTCCCGCACCCGTTCACGCAAACCTGCTGAATACGTCGGCTCTTTCGGGTCTGACTCAAGATTTTTGTATTGGGCACCCATTCCATGAATGGTGACGACGGCAACCTTTTTCTTGGCCATGGCGCGCTCCACCCGAAGACGAAAGCCCTTGCGGTCCTCACCCTGAAGCATAGCACGATCCGGCCTTGTCGGGTGAAAAACCTCGGGTCTATTCCGCCGCCACCCGCCGCGACTTGAGCATCTGCGCCAAATAGCGCCCGGTATGGCTGGCCGGAACTTTTGCCACATCCTCGGGCGTTCCGGTGGCCACAATCTGCCCGCCGCCATCGCCGCCCTCGGGGCCGATGTCGATCACCCAGTCGGCGGTCTTGATCACATCAAGGTTATGCTCGATCACCACCACGGTGTTGCCCTGCTCAACCAGTTCATGCAGCACGTCCAGCAGCTTGCGCACATCCTCAAAATGCAGGCCCGTCGTCGGCTCATCCAGAATATAAAGCGTGCGCCCCGTCGAGCGGCGCGCCAGCTCCTTGGAAAGCTTCACCCGCTGCGCTTCGCCCCCCGACAGCGTTGTCGCCTGCTGACCGACCTTGATATAGCCAAGGCCCACCTGCACCAGCGCATCCATCTTTTCGCGGATCGACGGCACCGCCCTGAAAAACTCCTGCGCCTCCTCAACGGTCATATCCAGCACATCGGCGATGCTTTTGCCCTTGAAGTGGATTTCCAGGGTTTCGCGGTTGTAACGGTGACCCTTGCAGGTCTCGCAGGTCACATAGACATCGGGCAGAAAATGCATCTCGATTTTGATCAGCCCATCGCCTTGACAGGCCTCGCAGCGCCCACCTTTGACGTTAAAGGAAAACCGCCCCGGCAGATAGCCGCGGGCCTTTGATTCCGGCAGGCCCGCGAACCAGTCGCGGATCGGCGTGAACGCCCCGGTATAGGTCGCGGGGTTCGAGCGCGGCGTGCGGCCAATGGCGCGCTGATCAATGTCGATCACCTTGTCCAGATGCTCAAACCCCTTGATCGTCTCGCAGGGCGCCGGGGTTTCGCGCGCGCCGTTCAGCTTCAGCGCCGCGTTCTTGTACAATGTCTCAATGGTCAAGGTGGACTTTCCGCCCCCCGAAACCCCGCTCACACAGACAAAGCAGCCCAAAGGAAACTCGGCCGTCACCGATTTGAGGTTGTTGCCGGTGGCCTTCACCACCTTCAGGATCTTGCCATTCCCCGCCCGCCGCCGCTTGGGCACGGCAATCGCGCGCTTGCCGGACAGATATTGGCCGGTGACCGAGTTTGCGTCAGCGGCCACCTGATCGGGCGTGCCGTGGCTGACCACCTGCCCGCCATGCACCCCGGCCCCCGGCCCGATGTCAAAAACATAATCCGCCTCACGGATCGCTTCCTCGTCATGCTCGACCACCAGTACGGTATTACCCTGATCGCGCAGGTTCTTCAGGGTCAGCAGCAACCGGTCATTGTCGCGCTGATGCAGGCCGATCGACGGCTCATCCAGCACATAAAGCACCCCGGTCAGGCCGGAGCCGATCTGGCTGGCCAAGCGGATACGCTGACTTTCGCCGCCCGAAAGCGTGCCGGCATTGCGGCTCATCGTCAAATACTCAAGTCCGACATTGTTCAAAAACCCCAGCCTTTCGCGAATTTCCTTCAGGATCAGCTTGGCGATTTCGTTCCGCTGATTGGTCAGATGGCCGGGCACCGTGGCAATCCAGGCAAAAGCTTCCTTGATCGACATGCGCACCACTTCGCCGATGTTCAGCCCGGCGATCTTCACCGCCAGCGCCTCGGGCTTCAGCCGGAAACCCTGGCAGGTGCCGCAGGGACGGTTGTTCTGATAGCGCTCCATCTCCTCGCGCGACCAGGCGCTGTCGGTTTCGCGGTAGCGGCGCTCCATATTGGGGATGATCCCCTCAAACGTCCGGCTGACCTCATAGACCCGACCGCCTTCGTCGAAACGGAACGGGATTTCCACATCCCCTGAGCCGAACAGAAACAGCTGCTGCACTGGGTCTGGCAGGTCTTTCCAGGCCTTGCGGGCGTCAAAGCCATAATGCTTGGCCAAGGCGTCGATGGTCTGGATGAAATACGGGCTTTTGCCCTTGTTCCAAGGCGCCAAAGCCCCGTCCTTCAGCTTCAGGGTCACATCGGGCACTACCAGCCGTTGGTCAAAGAACAACTCGACCCCAAGCCCGTCACAGGCCGGGCAGGCGCCGAACGGCGCGTTGAAAGAAAACAGCCGCGGCTCGATTTCCGAAATAGTGAAGCCTGACACCGGGCAGGCAAATTTCTCGCTGAACGTGGTGCGCTTTGGCTCGTCCCCCTCGGGCACCACGGTTTCAAGAATCGCAATCCCGTCAGCAAGGTTCAGCGCCGTGCGGAAACTATCGGCAAGCCGCGTCTCCAGCCCCGCGCGCACCACAATGCGGTCGACAACCACGTCGATATCTTGGCGGAATTTTTTATCCAGCACCGGCGGCTCTTCAAGATCATAGAACGCGCCGTTCACCTTGACGCGCTGAAAGCCCTGCTTTCGCAGCTCAAGGAACTCTTTCTTATACTCGCCCTTGCGGTCGCGCACGATGGGCGCCAACAGATAGGCGCGGGTGTCTTCGGGCAGGGCCATCACCGAATCCACCATGTCCTGCACCTGCTGCGCCTCAATCGGCAAGCCGGTGGTCGGGCTGAACGGTGTTCCGACGCGGGCGTAGAGCAGGCGCATGTAGTCATAGATTTCGGTAACCGTGCCGACGGTCGATCGCGGGTTCTTCGAGGTGGTTTTCTGTTCGATGGAAATTGCCGGGGAAAGTCCCGAGATATGATCAACATCGGGCTTGCCCATCATATCCAGAAATTGCCGCGCATAGGCGCTCAGGCTTTCGACATAGCGCCGCTGGCCTTCTGCGTAGATCGTATCGAACGCCAGCGACGATTTTCCCGACCCCGAAAGTCCGGTGATCACCACCAGCTGATCGCGTGGAATATCCACGTCGATGTTCTTGAGGTTATGTTCGCGCGCGCCGCGCACTTCGATAAATTTCTGTTCGGCCATATCTGCGCCTCCGGGACCACCGGTTAACAGATAGTGGATGCGGGCACCGACGCCAACCGAAAAATGAGAACATTAAGTGAACGGGGCCCAAAGAAATGAAGGCGCGGCCCCTGCCTCACATATGCAAAGCGCGCCCATAGGCATCAAGCACGGATTCGTGCATCATTTCCGACAGTGTCGGATGCGGGAAGACGGTGTTCATCAGGTCTTCCTCGGTCGTCTCAAGGCAGCGGCCAATGATATAACCCTGAATCAGCTCCGTGACTTCGGCGCCAATCATATGGGCCCCCAGAAGCTCGCCGGTTTTCGCGTCGAAAATCGTCTTGATCAGGCCTTCGGCCTCACCAAGGGCGATGGCCTTGCCGTTGCCGATAAAGGGGAAGCGGCCGACTTTGATATCATGGCCGGCCGCCTTTGCCGCAGCTTCGGTCATGCCAACCGACGCCACCTGCGGATAGCAATAGGTACAGCCGGCAATAGATCCGGGTTTGATCGGGTGGGGATGGCCACCGGCGATCAGTTCGGCAACCATGACGCCTTCGTGGCTGGCTTTATGCGCAAGCCACGGCGCACCGGCGATGTCGCCGATGGCGTAAAGGCCGGGAACACCGGTGCGGCAGAATTCATCGGTTACCACATGGGTGCGGTCGATCTTAACCCCCAAAGCCTCAAGCCCAAGGCCTTCGACATTGCCGACGATGCCCACCGCCGAAATCACCGTGTCAAAATCCTGCGTCGTGGTCTGGCCATTGCTTTCAAGATGGGCGGTGACTTTGCCAGCCGTGCGGTCAAGCTTTTTCACCGTAGTTTTTTCAAGAATCTTCATGCCCTGCTTGACGAAGGCCTTCTTGGCA
Source organism: Pseudomonadota bacterium (assembly GCA_031376305.1). GTDB lineage: Bacteria > Pseudomonadota > Alphaproteobacteria > Rhodobacterales > Rhodobacteraceae > TMP-24. The sequence goes on from JANMDM010000224.1 coordinate 13,106, forward strand.
AAGGCGCTGATTTCAGCATCCTCAACCGGCAGCACCCGGTCCATGACTTCGACGACAGTGGTATCGGCACCAAGCGTGTTAAAAAAGCTGGCAAATTCAATGCCGATCGCACCGGATCCGATCACCAGTAACTTTTTGGGCATGCGCTTTGGTTGCAGCGCCTGGCGATACGCCCAGACAAGGTCGCCATCCGCCTCCAGCCCCGGCAACTCGCGCGCCCGCGCGCCGGTCGCCAGAACGATGGCTTTGGCCTCCAGGTCTTCGGTGGCCTTGTCCGATTTGACCGAAACCTTACCCGCCGCGGTCAAAGTCGCCGTCCCCATGAACACCGTGATCTTGTTCTTTTTCATCAGGTGGCCAATGCCGCCCGACAATTGTTTGGCCACGCCGCGCGACCGCGCGACAACCGCATCAAGATCAAAGCTGATACCCGTGGCCGCTAGCCCGAATTCCTTGGCGCGGTGCATCAGGTGAAAAACCTCGGCCGAGCGCAGCAAGGCCTTGGTCGGAATGCAGCCCCAGTTCAGGCAGATACCACCAAGGTTTTCCCGCTCGACTATGGCGACGCTGAGACCAAGCTGCGCCGCCCGGATTGCCGCCACATAGCCGCCCGGTCCGGCGCCGATCACGATCATGTCAAAGCTCTTGGCGGCCATCGTTCCCTCCCTCGGAAAAGTAGTTTGCCATTAAACCATTTCCAATCCTCGATCAACTCGCGGTTTGTTGCGGTCTGCGTTGCGCATTATGCATATCTAAGCCTGCATTTCACGAACCAGCCCGCCGTAACCGCCTGCGGCGAGGAAGGCGTCTTCGGCAGGCGTCGACACGCGTCCCAAGGCGGCATTGCGAAACGGGAAACGGCCATAGCGGTGAATGACTTCGCGGTGAACGGTCGCATGGAAAGCAAAGCCCTTTCCAGTCAAAGGCAGACGGGTCTGCATCAGTTCCACCGAACGATCCTGATTGGCAAGGTCTTCGGAATGCTCATAGGGCATGTAGAAAAACACCCGCTCTGGCTCAGGTATTTGCAGGTCCAGATCCTGCGCGATGGCGTGACCTGCCATCTCCAGGGCCGCCGGGTCGGCCGCGAAGGCCTTGCCATCGCCGCGAAACATGTTGCGCGAAAACTGATCGGCGACAATCAGATAGGCCAGCGCTCCCTGTGCCGTCTGCCCCCAATCGGCAAGACCGCCCGCCAAAATCTGCTCGAAAAGCCCGCCAAACTGCCGCACGATCTTCGCATCGACCGCATCAACCGCCGAGTACCAGCCTTCGGAGCCGACCTCCTCCAGCCAGAAGTCCAACACTGCTTGCTGCGCGCTCATAACGCCTCCCGGTTTTGCACCCTGAGCGCAAGCCTCGCAGGTCAGATCGCGAAACACCAGTACCTAGCTGCGTGTCGGCCCTTTCGTGTTTCTCGACTCGATCGCCGCCTCAACCGCCACAGCCGAAGCCGACGGCGACAGGGTACGGAACGAACCGGTGCGGGCAAACGCGATGGCACGGCGCTGGCTCATCCGCCACAGGGCATAGGTGGCCAGCAACCCAAACAGCACCGCCATGAACAAGAAGTACCCGCCTGGGCCGAACTGCCCCATGAACCAGCCGGTAATCAACGGCCCGCCAATGGCCCCAAGGCCGTTGATGAACATCAGCCCCGCCGATGCCCCAGCCATTTCAGTGCTGTCCATATAGTCATTCACATAGGCAACGATCAGCGAATAAAGCGGGTTGGCAACACCGCCGGACAAAAGGCCGACAGCAACCAGCACCGGAAAATTGCGGTCAAAGAAGAAACCGGCAAAACACGCCAATGCCCCAAACGCCGCCAAAGCCAGGATCACCCGCCGACGATCAAAGCGATCTGAGACGAAGCCGATCGGGTATTGAAACACCAACCCGCCAACGTAGATCGCGCCCACAAATATCGACAGGTTCTTGACCGAAAGCCCCACCTCCGACCCCCAAACCGAGGCCATGCCAAATTGTGCGGAAAAGATGCCGCCCATCAGGAACATGCCGACACAGCC
>JANMDM010000112.1:0-2020 GCA_031376305.1 Pseudomonadota bacterium
GGCGAAGAAGGTCCAGCGGACGATATCGCCCCAGTTGTTGTCGCCGTGGCGAACGACCGGCCCGAGCGGCTCTTTCGAGATGATTTCGGGCAGGATGATGTGGTTTTCCGGATCGGGCAGCGTCGCGCGGGTGGCGGCAAGACCGGAAGCGTCAGTGGTGTAGGTGTCACAGGCACCGGCCACATACTGGCGCTGACCTTCGGCGTCGTCGGCGATGGTGACGGGCGTATAGGTCATGTTGTTGGCCTTGAAGTAGTCGGCCAGGTTCAGTTCGGTCGTGGTGCCGGTCTGGATGCAGACAGTGGCGCCGTCGAGTTCTTTTGCCGAAGAAACGCCCAGCTCTTTCTTAACCATGAAGCCCTGGCCGTCATAGTAGTTGGTGGCGACGAAATCGAACTTCAGGTCGGTGTCGCGCGAGTAGGTCCAGGTCGAGTTGCGGACCAGAAGGTCAACCTCGCCCGAGGACAGCGCGGTAAAGCGGGTCTCGCCGGTGGTCGGCACGTATTTGACCTTGCTTGCGTCGCCAAGAACGGCGGCAGCAATAGCTTTGCACAGCGCCACGTCGAAGCCCTGATAGTTTCCATCGGCGTCCGGAGCACCAAAGCCCGTGAGGCCGGTGTTGGAACCACAGATCAGCTCGCCACGCGCTTTGACATCGTCAAGCGTACCAGCCGAGGCATAGCCAGCCACAAGGGCCGTCGCCGCCAGAGTTCCGAGCAATACGGATTTTTTCATTCTTACCTCTTCCTGAGTTGCTACCCGTTGTGGGCAGTCTGAATTGGTCAGGTTTTCCTGACGCGAATTATATGAGGTTGTCCCCCAGTGGGCCTAGTTTTGACAGATGATCTTCACACGTCAAGAACGCATTCCACCATCACGGCCCTCGGGTCGAATTTTATTGTCCGTAAACAAGAAATTGCCGCCGGGGCAGGCTCGCACGAAATATAGTACCTATATCTAGGACGAAAGTTTCCAAAAATATCGCGCTCTCAGGAAGTCTTCCCGCTTTATTTCCGCCATAGCGGACGCGTCTTCGTCTTCGCCCCATTGTTCAGACTGCCAGCCTTCATCGAATCGGGACACGCGCCACAATGTTTCAGGGTCGAAACTGGACGTGGTCGCGGCCAGCCCAAGCACCAGAGAGCCGGTCAGGCTGACCAGATCGTGCAGGGCGGTCAGCTGAAAATTCGTGCAGGCCTGAACCTGTTCCGCAAGGCGGTGCAGGCTGTCCGCTGGCTGCGCCACCGGGGCGATGCCGCGCGTGGTACGCAGGGGCGCGCCTAAGGATTGTGCCGCCCAGTCCAGATAGGGATCCCATGCCAAGCCTTGCGCCGCGGTCAAACTTTCGGGCGCTTCGGCGCGGTAGCACAGCAGATCAGAGCCGCCATAAGCGGCGATCAGCTCTGCCACCTCGTTAAACTGCGCGGCGACCTTGTCGATGGCGGCGTTTGCGGCGCGGGTGACGGGCATGCGGCGTGGATCAACGGTTGCATCGACGGCTTGCCATTCGGCGGCGATCGCCTCAGCCATTGCTTGGGTCGGGGCAATCAGCGCTGCCTTCGCCGGCGTGCGAAGCGGTCGTGCGTCAAGTTTGATTGCGAACCCGTCAGCATCTGACGTCACCGCCACGGTCTTCCAGAACCGCTTTGCCTTCCATCCACTCATCGGCTTGCCCAAATTTCTTCCAGCGCCGGAATCAAGGCGGCGTAATTGGCAATGACGCGCCCGGCTCCGGCGGCATTCAGCACGTCAATCGGATGATAGCCCCAGCCAACCCCAATTGTGGCGACCCCAGCCGCACGCCCCATGTCGATGTCGAACGATGTGTCCCCGATCATGACAGAATTGTCTTCGGCAGCCCCTACCTCGGCCATGGCCGCATGAATCATCGCCGGATGCGGCTTTGACGGGTGGTCATCGGCAACCTGGCAGGTCTGGAAATAACCCTGCAAGCCGTGCGCAGCAATCATCTGATCTAGCCCGCGGCGCGACTTGCCGGTTGCCACACCCAATATCACAT
>JANMDM010000280.1:0-19191 GCA_031376305.1 Pseudomonadota bacterium
GCCAAGGCCTTTGGCGACGTCCAACGAGAGGTCGCGGGTCTTCGGAATGGCCTCGATTGTCGTGTTCATCGGAGGCCTTCTTCAGTCTGCTCGGGACTTAAATTTAGTTTGCGTCTGAGCATCTGAATTCGCGCCCAGGGCTATCGCTCTTAGCAATCGGCAACAGGTTTGCACAAACCGCCTGGTTGTCGGCATAGCCAATGATCAACATCATCTTCTCCCAGCCGACTGCCGAGTTCATCTCAAACCACTGTGCAGGTATGTTCATGCCCCCGCGCGGCAACTCTTGCACGAATGCTGGCAAATCGAGTGGTTCTCGCGATGCCACCGTCGACTTGGCCAATGCCAAGCCGCCAATTGCTCCTCCAGCGCAAGCTACCATGGCCAACTGGGTCGGCGTCACACCAGCACCGCCCCCTTCGAGCCGATCACGCCTTGGGTGTCCGCGTCGCCCAGAAGCATCTCGTTGTGCGGCTTGCCGGACGGGATCATCGGGAAGCAGTTTTCGTGCTTTTCAACCCGGCAGTCGAAGATCACCGGACCGTCGTACTCCAGCATCTCGATGATCGCATCGTCCAGGGTAGCGGGGTCGGTGCACTGGATGCCCTTGCAGCCGAAAGCCTCGGCCAGTTTCACGAAATCAGGCAGGCTTTCGGACCAAGAACTGGAATAGCGCTCACCATGCAAAAGCTCCTGCCACTGGCGGACCATGCCGAGGCGTTCGTTGTTCAGGATGAACTGCTTGACCGGCGCGCGGAACTGCATCGCGGTGCCCATTTCCTGCATGTTCATCAGCCACGACGCCTCACCCGCGACGTTGATGACCAGCGCCTCGGGGTGGGCGATCTGCACGCCAATAGACGCTGGCAGGCCGTAGCCCATCGTCCCGAGGCCACCGGAAGTCATCCAACGGTTCGGGTCTTCGAACCCCAGGAACTGCGCAGCCCACATCTGGTGCTGGCCGACTTCCGTGGTGATATAACGGTCATGGCCCTTGGTCAGCGCTTCCAGCCGTTCAAGGGCATATTGCGGTTTGATCGTGGTGGCCGATGGCTTGTAGGTCAGGCACTTCACGGCCCGCCATTCGTCGATCTGCTTCCACCACTGAGACAGCCCGCGCTGGTTGGTCTTTGAGCCCCGCGCGCGCCATTGGCGCAGGACCTCCTCCAGAACCTTGGCCACGTCGCCGACGATGGGGACATCGACCCGGATGACCTTGTTGATCGACGAGGGGTCGATGTCGATATGCGCCTTTTTGGATCGGGGGCTGAAGTCCTTGATCCGCCCGGTGATCCGGTCATCGAACCGCGCGCCGATGTTGATCATCACGTCACAGCCGTGCATCGCAAGGTTGGCCTCATACAGCCCGTGCATTCCCAGCATGCCCACCCAGTTCTTGCCGGATGCCGGATAAGAGCCAAGCCCCATCAAAGTCGAGGTCACTGGAAAATTCGTTTCCGACGCCAATTCACGCAAGAGCGCGCTGGCACGAGGACCGGAATTGATGACGCCGCCACCGGTGTAAAGGATAGGGCGTTCAGCCTGTTCCATCAACTCGACCAGACGGGCGATCTGGGCGGGGTCACCCTCGGTGCGGGGCTGGTAGTGGGTGATCTTCATCTTGTCCGCCGGGACATAGTCGGCGGTTGCGAACTGCACATCCTTCGGGATGTCTATCAGCACCGGGCCGGGGCGGCCGTGGGTGGCGACATGGAAGGCCTGATGGATGGTTTCCGAGAGTTTCGCCGTGTCCTTCACCAGCCAATTCATCTTGGTGCAGGGGCGGGTGATGCCGACCGTGTCAGCCTCTTGGAACCCGTCGGTGCCGATCATGAAGGTCGGAACCTGGCCGGTGATCACCACGATTGGGATCGAATCCATCAGCGCATCTGTCAGTCCCGTCACCGCGTTCGTGGCCCCGGGGCCAGAGGTCACCAGAGCCACGCCGGGCTTGCCGGTTGACCGCGCATAGCCTTCGGCCATATGCACCGCACCTTGTTCATGGCGCACCAGAATGTGGCGAATATCGTTTTGCTGAAAAATCTCGTCATAGATCGGTAGCACCGCACCGCCGGGATAGCCAAAGACCACGTCGACGCCCTGATCCTTCAGCGCCTGAACCACCATCTTCGCACCGGACATCTGTCGTGTCATCGTCTACTCCATCCACATCTTCTCATCCTGGCCGCGCGTCTGCGGGCGCGGAACCGGTTCCCACTTGCGCCGGGGACGCGGCGTGCCACAAAAAAGCCCCCGAGGGTCATCGGGGGCGCATGGGAACCACTATGGTTAGCCGTCACCGGCCCATGCGCCATTTCCTAACTCGGACGAGGATCGCCATGATTGCGGCCCACCTTTTGCTGCTGCGGGCGGACATTAGGCGGGCCGCTAAGGGGCGTCAACCGCGAAAATCGGAAATAAAGTGTCTCTGACGGGGTTGAATTGCTATTTTTCTTTCAAAAATAGGCGATGCAGGTGAAAGAAACGTGAAATCCCCGGGTTTCGCGCCGCCGTCAAAGGTCTGGCCAGAGCGGCAAGGCCGCATAACAACCCGTCATCTCGCCCCGGTGCCGTGCCCTCAGACAAGCTCCAGCAGATCCCAGCGGTTGCCGAAAGGGTCTTGCCACACGGCGACCAGCCCGTAGGGTTCATGGCGGGGCGCTTCCTCGAACACGACGCCTGCCGCCAGCATCCTGGCATGATCGCGGCTGAAATTATCGGTATGCAGGAACAAAAAGACCCGCCCGCCGGTTTGGTTGCCGATTGCTGCCTGTTGCTGCGGCCCAACGGCCTGCGCCAGCACAAGCCTGCTGCCCGCAAGACCGCCCGGAGGGGCCACCGTGACCCAGCGTTTTTCGGGCGTCAGCCGGAGGTCTTCCAGCAGCTCAAAGCCCAATTTGCCGACATAGAAATCAATCGCGGCGTCATAGTCAGGCACCACCAGCGCCAACGCCCCGATATGCTGCCGGACCCCGACCGCGCCGTTTGGGCGCGTCACTTTTCGATCCGCACCGGCTGGGCCTCGGGCAGAGTGATCTTTGCCACCTGCTCGGCAATCGGGTCAACCGACAGCGGATGGGTTTCGGCAGAATGATCGGCGATGCGGCCAATATCCTGCCACTGGCCGTGCTTGTAAATTTCAACAGCCCCGAAACCGGCTTTGTAGCCCATCTTGGGGCTGCCCGGCACCCAGTAGCCAAGGTAGACGTAGGGCAGGCCAGCCTGACGCGCAATTTCCACATGGTCAAGAATGATATAGGTCCCCAAGCTGTCGCCAATACGATCCGGATCGTAAAAGCTGTAGACCATGCTGAGCCCGTCATCGAGAACATCGGTCAGGCACACGGCGCTGAGGTGGCGGCCTTCGCCCTTGGTGGCGGGCGGCGCGGTGTACTCGACGATGCGGCTTTTCACCGGCGTTTCTTCGATCATCGCGGCAAATTCGAAAATGTCCATGTCGGCCATGCCACCATCAGAATGGCGACTGTCCAGATATCGGCGAAAAAGCCCATATTGATCTTCGGTTGCCCAGGGACTGGTCGCATCCCGCTTCAGGTGTGAATTTTTTCGAATCGTTCGCTTCTGACTGCGGCTTGGCTCAAAGTCGGCAACCCTGATCCGCGCCGACATGCAGGCGGTGCATTCCGCACAAGAGGGTCGATATAGCACATTTTGCGACCGGCGAAAGCCCTGCTTGGACAGCGCATCATTCAAACGCACAGCATTGTCACCGGGAAGAGCCGTAAACAATTTCCGTTCCAACCGCCCTGCAAGGTAAGGGCAGGGCTGGGGAGCCGTCACATAAAATTGCGGCGCGATGGGCAATGTGTGGCGCATGGCAGCTCAAGGTTCTGAGAAATCGCAAGTCACAATGCAAACAAAAAACACTCGTCACATAGGCGACAGGTTAGCAAGCCGCGAGCAATCCGCCAAGTAGCCATTGCAACGGGTTGAAAACACCGCCGGACAGCGCAAAACGCCAATGGGCCGGACGGGCTGTCGCCGTCCGGCCCATTGGCGTCAGTGTTGCGCTAAACGGCTTAGTAGCTTCCGGCGGACCCATCGCGACCGGCTTGGGCGTCGGGTACTTCCGCTGCCCCGGTGTCACGGGCGGCCTTGGCGCGCTCATCAAGATACTGGTCGAATTCGGATTTGTCCTTGCTGGTGCGCAACCGGTCAAGGAAGGTCTCAAACTCGTGCTGTTCTTGCTCAAGCCGGTCCAGCGTATCGGATTTGTAGCTGTCAAAAGCCGAGTTGCCAGACGTGCGGAACCCGTGGCGGTGCAGGCGGACTTCATAGCGCGAGCCACGCTCGCGGCGCTGTGCGCAACCCTTGGAAAACATGCGTTTGCTCCAGATCATATAGGCCAGCAGCGCAAGGCCAACGGGCCAGAAAAAGATAAAGCCAAGGACCATAGCCGCGATCCAGGCACCTTTGCCGCGGTCGTCGAGCCAGGTTTCAGCCCGTGAAGGCCAGGCGGCGATAGTGGACATGGGAACCCTCCGTTCGGTTGATGTGAATGTCGTTCACATGAGCAAGATTGGGGTTCGGGCCGCCGTCGTCAAGAGCCTATGTAAAACAATTTTACATCAAGCGGATCTTTGCCCGCTGAAACTTTGAAACGGAAAATGCCAACCTTGCAGGGGAAGGCTGACGGCACATCTCAAAATCATGGCCGCCGCTGCGGCGATTGACGCGCCGGATGCGGTGGCTAGTGTCGGGCGCATGACCTTTGCATCCCGCCTGACCCGCTGCCCGATCCCTTATGAGCCATCCCGCGCCGAAGAACCGCGGGCGCGGTTTGCCGGTTTGGCGCCCGAGCTGCGCGGGCTTCTGGAAGGAACCGCCGGGTGCAGCCCTTATCTGGCCGGGTTGATGACGCGCGAGGCCGCCTGGATCGAAACCAGCTTGCAAGACGCGCCTGAAGTGGCGCTGGAAGCTGTCATGGCCGGTTTGGCCGATCTCGGATCAGACGCTCTGGGGGCGGCGCTGCGGCAGGCCAAGGCCCGTGTTGCCCTTTTGGCCGGGCTGGCTGATCTGGGCGGTGTCTGGTCGCTGGAGGAGGTGACCGGCGCCTTGACGCGGCTGGCGGATGTGGCAGTGGGCCGCGCTTTGGTGACCTTGGTTGGCGACGAGATCCGCCGCGGCAAGCTGCCGGGGGCCGGGCCAGACGACGCGGCGGTTGCGGGCGGTATGGTGGCGCTGGCGATGGGCAAGATGGGGGCGGGGGAGCTGAATTATTCCTCGGATATCGACCTGATCTGCCTGTTTGATGAGAGCCGCTTTGCGCCTGACGATGTGCAGGATGCGCGGGCCTCGTTCATCAAAGTGGTGCGGCGGATGACGGCGATGCTGTCGGACCTGACCGAGGGTGGCTATGTGTTCCGCACCGATCTGCGGCTGCGCCCGGATGCTTCCGTGACGCCGGTCTGCATTTCGATGGCCGCCGCCGAAGCCTATTACGAGGCCCAGGGCCGCACCTGGGAACGGGCGGCGTTCATCAAGGCGCGGGCTTGCGCAGGTGATATTGTGGCGGGCGAGCGGTTCCTGAAAGCCCTGACGCCTTTCGTCTGGCGCCGACATCTGGACTTTGCCGCCATCCAGGATGCCCATGACATGCGCCTGCGTATCCGCGACCACAAAGGCTTGCACGGGCCGCTGGTTTTGGAGGGCCATAATATGAAGCTGGGTCGGGGTGGTATCCGCGAGATCGAGTTTTTCACCCAGACCCGGCAGCTGATCGCCGGGGGGCGCGATCCGGGTCTGCGATCCCGCGCGACGGTGGCAGGTCTGGCGGCCCTTGCCGCCAAAGGCTGGGTGCCAGAACCCGCGGCCGCCACGCTGACGGCCCATTACCGCGCCCACCGCGAGGTAGAACATCGGGTACAGATGGTTGCTGACGCGCAGACCCATGCGCTGCCAACCACCGCCAAGGGGTTTGACCGTCTGGCGCGGATGATGGGCGAAGGCAACACCGACGCGCTGCGCCGGAGTTTGCGCGATAGGTTGGGACAGGTCGCCGAACTGACCGAAGCCTTCTTTGCCCCCGGCGAGGCGCGGGCTGCGCCTGAAATTACCCCTGAGGCGCGCGGGATTGTCGATGGCTGGCGGTCTTATCCGGCGCTGCGCTCAGACCGCGCAGTGGCGATCTTCCGGCGCGTACAGCCCGAGATATTGTCGCGCCTGACCCGTGCTGCCCATCCCGACGAAGCCCTGCGGCAATTCGACGGGTTTCTGAAGGGCCTGCCAACCGGCGTGCAACTCTTTTCACTGTTCGAGGCCAATCCTCAGCTTATAGACCTGATTGTTGACATTTGCGGGACAGCACCCGGATTGGCAACCTATCTGTCACGCAATGCCGGGGTTTTGGATGCCGTCATCGGCGGGGCATTTTTTGCGCCATGGCCGGGGGCGGCAGAGCTGACGGTGCGGTTGCAAAGCCATCTCGCCGAGGTGGCGGATTATGAGGGCAAGCTGGATGCCGCCCGCCGCTGGGTCAAGGAGTGGCATTTTCGCATTGGCGTTCACCATCTGCGCGGGCTGATTGACGCCTCAGAAGCCGGGCACCACTATGCCGATCTTGCCGGGGCCGCGATTGCGGCCATCTGGTCGCCCTGTGCGGCCGAATTCGCCCGCAAACACGGGGCGATGCCGGGGCAGGGGGCGGTGGTTCTGGGGATGGGATCGCTGGGGGCTGAGCGGTTGAACGCGGCCTCTGACCTTGACCTGCTCGTGATCTATGATGCCGAAGGGGTTGACGCCTCCGAAGGGCCGCGCCCCCTGGCGACGCGGCACTATTTTGCGCGGCTGACCCAGGCATTTATCACCGCATTGACGGTGCCAATGGCCGAAGGTCGTCTCTACGAGGTCGATATGCGGCTGCGGCCGTCGGGGCGGCAAGGCCCGGTGGCCACCTCTTTGCAGGCCTTTCGGGACTATCAGTTGGCCGAGGCCTGGACCTGGGAACATCTGGCATTGACCAGGGCGCGGGTGGTGGCCGGGGATGCGGCGCTGGCGGGTGCGGTCGAAGCCACAAGGCAAGCGATCCTGGCGGCCAAGTCGGACCCTGAAAAAGTCATCACCGACACTGCGGAAATGCGCGCCCGGATCTTTGCCTCGAAGGCCGCAGATGGCGAATGGGAGGCAAAAATTGGCCCTGGACGGCTGCAAGACATCGAGCTGGTCGCCCAATCTTGCGCCTTGCGTGCCGCGGATAGCGCCCGGCGGGTCGAAGCGCAATTGCGGGCGGGTCTGAAGGCCGGGATGCTGTCAAGGGCTGACGAGGCGGAGCTGCAGCTGGCCTACCGGTTCTTGTGGCGTTTGCAGGCCGGTGGGCGGCTTTTGACCGAGAAGCCCCTGGATATGGACGCGATCGGCGAAGGCGGGCGGGTTTTCTTGTTACGAGAGACGGGAACGTCGGATCTTGCTATGCTTCGGTCGCAGTTGAAGGGCCATGTTGCGCGCGTGGCTGAGAGTGTGGCGCGGATGCTCGGCCAGGACGTGGCGCGGGGCTAAGGCATTGGCGCGGGAACAGGCGGATGGCGAGGAAAGTCATGGACATGTCACTGGCAGACCCAAAGGGGCTGATCCGCGAAAGCTATGCAATCGAAGGGATCACCGCGGGCGAATGCCGGTCGATCTTTCTGGATTGGGCGCTGAGCCTGAAGCCCGGCACCGATCTGGCCGACGCGGCGCGGGTTTTGATCGCCCATTACGCTTTGGCGGAACCCCAGCATCCGATGAGCAGCGTTTTGACCGAGGGTCTGAAAGTGCCGCCGGTGCCGACGCGGCGCGGCGGTCGGGCGGGCCGGATCGCCCAGCAGGGTTAACCGGCGGCGGCCCTAAGACTGGCCATGCTGCCAAACCACCGCTCAGGACAGGTGAGCGGCGCGCGGCAAAGCCGACGCGCTGCGCGCCAATGTCTCGATTGTGGCCCAGTCGCTTGCGGCCACAGCCGCGGCGGGGGCCACCCAGCTGCCGCCAACGCATAAGACGTTGCGCAGGGACAGATAGTCGCTAACAATCTTCGGCCCGATGCCGCCGGTCGGGCAAAAGCGCACCTGTGGGATCGGTCCCCCAAGCGCTTTCAGGGCCGCAGCCCCGCCCGAGGGTTCGGCGGGAAAGAATTTTTGCACCGTATAGCCTTTTTCCAACAGCCCCATGACTTCGCTCGCCGTCACGGCCCCGGGCAAAAGCGGCAGGCCCGCGTCTTCGCAGGCGGCAATCAATCGCTCGGTCGCTCCCGGAGCGACACCAAACCGCGCCCCCGCCGCTTTGGCGGCTTTCACATCGGCCGGGGTCAGAAGCGTGCCCGCCCCGACCATGCCGCCCGGCACCTCGGCCATGGCCCGAATTGCGTCAAGGGCGGCCGCGGTGCGCAGCGTTACTTCAAGCACCGGCAAACCGCCTGCCACCAGCGCTTGCGCCAGACGCGCCGCAGTTGCGGCATCATCAATCACCAGAACCGGCACCACCGGCGCCAGAGCACAAATCAGCGCCGCGTGGCGGCTTTGTTCGGCAGGGGTCATGAGCGGCAACCTTTCTGGAACACGGCGCGGAGAGTTCGGATGCCTCCGGCGGGGATATTTGCACGAAGATGAATTGGAAATACAGGCAATTGGAAATGCGCGGGCGCCACGAGGCGGCGCCCTGCCTCGGGCGGCGTAAACCGGGGAGACAGGGCGCTTTCACCTTCGGCGGCCATCGGCGTCCCCGCCTGTACCGCATCTGCATTGTTCCGAAACATGGTTTCATCTTCGTTAAAATATCCCCGCCGGAGGCGGAAAGTTTTTCTGGTTCGGCGCCGCGCTCAGACCACCAGCGCTCCCCCGGTTTCGGCGGGGCCGACATGGGTGCGGAAGGTGGCGAAGAGTTCGCGCCCCGCGCCGTGGTCATTGGCGCTGAGGTCGGGAGCGGCGGGCGTCCGGCTGGCAAGGTCCGGAACCAAGGCGTCGAGTGTGCCGGCGTCAGCATCAAGCCGGATCAGATCGCCATCACGGAGATAGGCCAGCGGCCCACCGCAGGCGGCTTCGGGGCTGACGTGAATGGCGGCCGGGACCTTTCCCGAGGCTCCGGACATCCGGCCATCGGTGACCAGCGCCACGCGCAAGCCGCGATCTTGCAGCACCGAGAGTGTCGGCGTCAGCGAATGAAGTTCCGGCATGCCATTGGCACGCGGACCCTGGAACCGGACTACGACCACGGTGTCTGCGGTGAACTCGCCGCGTTGGAAGGCGGCTTTCACCGCGGTCTGATCATGGAATATGCGCGCCGGTGCTTCGATCACATGGCGATCCGCCGCCACGGCAGAGACTTTGATCACGCCGCGTCCGAGGTTGCCGGTCAGTTGTTTGAGGCCACCAACGGCTTGGAACGGATCGGCGGCCGGGCGCAGGATGCGGTCATTAAGGCTGGTCCCAGCCCCCACCTGCCAGGCCAGGGCCCCGTCCTTCAGCCTGGGTTCCAGCGCATAGCGCGACAGGCCATCGCCCATAATCGTCGCGACATCCTCGTGCAAAAGCCCTGCGCTCAGCAATTCACCGATCATGAAGGCCAGACCGCCTGCGGCGTGGAAATGGTTCACATCGGCCAGACCGTTCGGATAGACCTTGGCCATCAGCGGCACGGCGTCGGACAGGGCGCCAAAATCGTCCAGATCCAGCAAAATGCCCGCCGTGCGCGCCATGGCGGGCAAGTGCAGCACCAGATTGGTCGATCCACCGGTGGCCATCAGCCCGACAATGCCATTCACAAAGGCGCGCTCATCAAGGATGCGGCCAACCGGTCGGTAGTCATTGCCAAGCGCGGTAATGGCGGCGGCGCGTTCAATGCCGGCCACGGTCAACGCCGCGCGCAGCGGCGTGCCGGGGGTGACGAAGCTGGCACCCGGCAGGTGCAGGCCCATAAACTCCATCAGCATCTGGTTGGTATTGGCGGTGCCGTAAAAGGTGCAGGTGCCCGGCCCATGATAGCTGGCCATCTCGGCCGCCATCAGCGCTTCGCGGCCGACCTCCCCCGTCGCAAATTGCTGGCGGACTTTGGATTTTTCATCATTGGGCAGGCCCGAGGTCATCGGCCCCGAGGGGATAAAGACTGCTGGCAGGTGGCCGAAGGTTGCCGCAGCCATCACCAGCCCCGGCACGATCTTGTCGCAAATGCCCAGAAAAATGGCCGAATCGAAGGTGTTATGGGACAGTGCCACCCCGGCTGAAAGTGCGATGACATCGCGCGAAAACAGGGACAGCTCCATCCCGGCCTGACCTTGTGTGACCCCGTCACACATCGCCGGAACCCCGCCCGCAACCTGCGCCGTGGCCCCGAGGCGCCGCGCCGTGGCACGGATCAGTTCGGGGTAGTGCTCATAGGGCTGATGCGCCGACAGCATGTCGTTATAGGCGGTGACAATGCCGATGTTCGGACCCCGTGCCGTGGCAAGTGCGGTCTTATCCGCCGCCATCGCCGCATAGGCATGGGCCTGATTGCCGCAAGACAGATGGGCACGGGCCGGACCCGCCCCGGCGGCACGGGCGATACGCTCCAGATAGGCGCTGCGCGTGTCCTTGGATCGCAGGCGGATGCGGTCAGTGACGGTCGCAATGACAGAGTTCAGCATCTTTCCCTCGGGTCCGGAACCTTGCCCCGTGCCGGCGTGCAGACGGGGGGCGGGGTCGCTTTAACATATTTCGTTAGCGCTAACAATAACCCTCTGTCACACCTGCCAAGGCTGGGCGCTTGCGCAGGTCTGTCAAACATCCTGACCGGAGGATGCGAGGGGCGCAAGGGCGGATCAGACGGACCCTTCCGCCCGCGGCGCGAAGCGGCTAGAGGAAGGGCAAAGCCCAAAGGGGATGCTCCGCCATGACCGATATGCCCGATGATGCCGCCGCACTTTCCGCCGGTCTGCCGATTGTCCGGCTGCGGCCCAAGGCCGAGGCGCGCGCGATCCGCCACGGCTTTCCCTGGGTCTATGCCGATGAATTGGTGACCGACCGCCGCACCATGGCGCTGCCCGCCGGGGCATTGGCGATCCTTGAAGATGTCGAGCGGCGGGCCTTGGGTCTGGTCACGGTCAACCCAAAGTCAAAGATCATCGCCCGGATTCTGGACCGCAACGTCGAGGCCAGGATCGACAAGGATTGGTTCGCGGTGCGGATTGCGCGGGCCCTGGCCCTGCGCGCCCGGCTCTACGACGCGCCTTTCTACCGGCTGGTGCATGCAGAAGCTGACGGGTTGCCCGGTATCGTCATTGACCGCTACGGCGATCTTGCGGTGATCCAGCCCAATGCCGCCTGGGCTGAAGCCCACCTGAGCGATCTGACCCAAGCGGTGGCCGAGATTACTGGAATAGCGCGTATCGTCAAGAACGGCACCGGACGGTCACGCGGGCTGGAAGGCTTGCCAGAAGAAACGCTGGTGCTAAAGGGGGCTGTCGATGGCCCGGTGCCGGTCTTGATGAATGGCGCCACCTATATGGCCGATGTCACCGGCGGGCAGAAAACCGGCCTGTTCTTTGATCAGCGGGAAAATCAGCGTTTCGCCCAAAAGCTGGCACAGGGTGCGCGAGTTCTGGATGTGTTTTCGCATGTCGGTGGCTTTTCACTGGCAGCTCTTGCGGGCGGCGCCCTGAGCGCGCTTGCCGTTGACAGCTCGGTCCCGGCCCTGGCTCTGGCCGCCAGGGGGGCTGCGGCGGCGGGCATGACCGGGCGGTTTGCCACCCGGCAAGGCGATGCTTTCGCGGTGATGGAGGCGTTGGCGGCCGAAGCGGCGGTTTTCGAGGTGGTTGTGTGCGACCCGCCCGCTTTCGCTCCGGCGAAACCAGCGCTTGAGGCGGGCCTTCGGGCCTATGAGCGGGTGGCCAAGCTCGCCGCCGCCTTGGTGGCACCGGGGGGCTATCTGGTTCTGTGCTCGTGCTCTCATGCTGCCGATCTCAGCCATTTTCGCAATGCTTCGGCCAGGGGCATCGGTCGCGGCGGGCGCCGCGCGCAGTTGCTTCACACCGGGGCTGCGGGTCCCGATCATCCCATGCTGCCACAGCTTGCCGAAAGTGGCTATCTCAAGGCGCTGTTCTTCCGGCTTGACGGATGAAGGCACTTTTGGACGCCTGCGTCCTCTACCCGACGGTCTTGCGCGAAATCCTGATCGCGGTGGCGTGCCGCGGGCTTTACACGCCCCTCTGGTCGGAGCGTATTCTTGAGGAATGGGCCCGCGCCACGATCAAACTTGGTTCCGGTGCTGACCTGATTGCGCGCGGCGAGGGGGCCGCCCTGCGGGTGGCTTTCCCGCAAGCCGCCGTGGCGCCGCGCGAAGGTCTGGCCGCGCGGCTTTGGCTTCCCGACCCCAATGATATCCACGTTCTTGCCGCCGCGATCACCGGCGGGGCCGAGGTCATTATTACCTTTAACGCCGCTGACTTTCCACGTCATACTCTGGCCGAGGAAGGTCTGGCGCGGCTTGACCCCGACCAGTTCCTGTTGATGCTATGGCAGAAAAACCCCGACCCGGTCACCGCCGCGGTCAAGGCTGTCGTCGCCGAAGCGGAGCGCTTGTCCGGCCGCCCGCAGCCTTTACGCGCCCTGCTGAAACGCGCGCAATTGCCGCGACTGGGCAAGGCGCTGAACGCCGACGGCTGAGAATGCGGCCGCCTTGCACGGGAGTATTTGGGCAAAGAAAAAGCCGCAAAACCCCTTCATCTTCACCCAAATATCCCCGCCGGAGGCTTCCCCGGCAAAGTTTGGGCGCGGGCCTAGAGCGGGCGGATTTTCAACCGGGTCAGGCGGTTTTCCTTGCGGGTCAACACTTCCAGGCGAAACCCGTGGAACGAAAACACCTGACCTTCTGCCGGAATCATCTGCGCTTCATGGATGACAAGACCGGCAATCGTATTGGCCTCATCATCGGGCAGCGCCCAGTCGGCGGCGCGGTTAAGATCCCGGATGGTCATGGCGCCGTCAACGATGTAATCGCCGCCTTCGGCAGGCTTCAGCTGGTGCTCTGCATCAAGATCGAATTCATCGGCAATCTCGCCGACGATTTCTTCAATGATGTCTTCAAGCGTGATCAGGCCCCGCAAGGTGCCATATTCATCGACGACAAGCGCAAAATGCGTACGCCGTTTCAAAAACTCGCGCATCTGTTCGTCCAGCGGTGTGGTATCGGGGACAAAATAGGGCTTTTTGGACACCGCAAGGATATCGAGATCGCGGATCGAGGCCAAAATGCCATCTTCGCCGCGCACGGTTTTTTCCACAGCGCGCAGCAGGTCCTTGGCATGGATGACGCCCAGAATATTCTCGCGCTCCCCCCTGAAAATCGGCAGCCGCGAATGGGGGGAGGCTAGGACTGTGGTCAGAATAACACTGGCTGGCGCATCGGCATCAATCATTTCTATCTTTGAGCGGTGCAGCATGATTTCTTCGACGGTGCGGTCAGAAAGGTCCAGAGCCCCCAGCAGCCGGTCGCGGTCTTCCTTATGGACGGTGCCTTCGGAATGCGCCAATGCCAGCGCCCCGGCGATCTCGTCGCGGACGGAAAACATATGGCTGTTGGGGTCGGCCCGCACGCCAAAAACCAGCAAGATCAGCCGAACGATAGCGCGCACCAAGGTGACGATCGGGGCGAGGATCCGGACCAGCAGCTGCACCAAGGGGGCCACCCGCGCCGCCGAGGGTTCGGGATTGGTGATGGCATAGGTTTTGGGCAGCACTTCGGAAAAGACCAGAACCATGGCTGTCATCACGATTGTGGCCACCGCGACGCCGTTGTCCCCCAAGGTGCGCGTCATCAGCGCCGTCGCCAGCGAGGCCGATAAAATATTGGCAACGTTATTGCCCAAAAGCAGCGCGCCGATCAGCCGCTCGTTATCGTCGGTCAGCTTCAGCGCGATGGCCGCCCCACTGCTGCCCTTGTCGGCCTGAGCGCGCAGCTTGGCGCGGGATGATCCGGTCAGCGCGGTTTCGGAACCGGAAAAGAAGGCCGACATGACCAGCAGCACAAAGATCACTGCGGCGGTCAGCCAAAAAGTTGTATCCAGCGTCGCCAGAAAGTCCATTTTGGAGTGCCCCGTTTGGTTGTGGTGTTTATGCGACGCGGCGGGTGCAGCTTCAAGCGGCAATGACAAGGGCTAGTCGGTCTTGCCAGGGCGCGCCCTTCGGCCCGACGGCGGCAGGCTGTCCTGGGCCAGGGGGTGGTGGTCAAAGACCAGGTCCTGCAACCGCTGATCAAGCACATGGGTATAGATCTCGGTCGTGGCAATATCGGCATGACCCAGCAGCATCTGGATCACCCGCAAATCGGCGCCGCCGGCCAGAAGATGCGTGGCAAAGGCATGGCGCAGCCGGTGGGGGGTGACCGCGGCTGGCGAAACACCGGCGGCAATGGCAATTTCTTTCAAAAGCCCGTGCATGGCCTGGCGGGACAGGTGACCCTCCTTGCCGGTTGCTGGGAAAAGATAGCGCGATGGCGGTGATTTGTCGGCGATCCGGGCGGCATCATCGGCTTTGTCGCGCAGCCCGAGCCAAAGACGCAACACGTCGCGCGCCGGACGCGAGAGCGGCACCATGCGTTCCTTATTGCCCTTGCCACGCACCAGAATCATCGACGGATCCCCGCGCACCGCCTGGACGGGCAGGCCAACCAGTTCGCTCACCCGCATGCCGGTGGCATAGAGCAGCTCTGACAGGCAAAGGTTGCGGATCCGCTCTGCCGGCGTGCGACCGACGGTACTGGCGGCGGCCAGAAGCGCGTTCACCTGGGGTTCCGCAAGGGTCTTTGGCAGTCGCTTGTCCCGGCCGGGGCCCGAGAGGCGCTGGCCGGGGTTGTCACGGCGCCAGCCTTCGTCATAGGCAAAGCGGTAGAGCTGCCGGATTGCGGAAAGCCGGCGGGCGCGCGTGGCGCGCGACAGGCCCTGCGCATCGCATGAAATCAGGTAGGATTCGACATCGCTCTGCGCGGCCCCGGTGAAATTCTGACCGCGCTGCGCCAGCCACGCGGCGAAGTCCTTAAGGTCGCGTCCATAGGCCAGCAGCGTATTGCGCGCCGCATCCTGTTCCGCCGCCAGTGCCTGAAGAAAGGCCGAGATCCAGCGGCCCGGTGCCGGGGTCACCGGCTTAGCCCCGGCGCTCGAGCAGCAAGAGCTCCAACCCGGCGCGGCGGGCCGGGGTCTCAAGCCCCACCTGCCGCAGCAGGCTCAGCCCATCGGTCAGGTCGCGCAGATCGCCGCTGGCGCCTTCGGTGACCTTGTTCATCGCCTTGAGCAGCGCTTCGCCCAGTTTGCGATCGGTCAAAAGCTGGCCCAAGGCGTCGTCGGTGCGGGCGCCATCGGCGAACGCCGCCTGAATCGCAACCCCCATCTGGTCAGGGGCGGTGGTGCCGCGCAGATCGCCGCGCGCCAGTCCGACCAGAAACGCCTCGGTGCTGTCCGCGGGGTGGTGGGCCTGCGCAACCTTCTCATACTCATCCGACAAAAGCCCGATGCGGAAGGCCAAAGCTTTTGCCTCGCCGGTCAGGGCGGTGGCGGCGACACGGGCGCCGAACAGTTTTGCGAACGGCACCTCCAGCTCAAGGGCTTCCATTTGTGACCAAGCCTTTGGCAGAGCCGTGGCGATGTCTTCGGGCTTGCCAGACGCCAGCGCCGCTTCAAGCGCCTGCACCGCCTTCACCCGCTCCCAGACGCCCCCGGATGCGGCGGCCTTTTGTTCGGTATAAAGCCCCAGCAGCCGGTTGGGCGGAACCGCCCCCATCCGCGCCAATCGTTCCCCAGCCTCAAGGCGCACCTTCCAGCCACTATTGGATCGCAGATCGGCTTGCGCAAAGGCGACTGGCAGCGTTGTGGTCGAGATGGGTTGCCCGACCGCTTCCATCAGCCGCAGCACCAAGGGCGATGGGCGGTCGGGCACCGGCAGATCGGCGTCCCCCTCAAAAAGATCCGGGTCAAGAAAGCGCGACAAAAGGTCGGCGGTTTCGGGCTCGATCGTGCCAAGTGTCTGGCCGGTGCGCAGCGACAAGGCCGCCGCGTTCCAGTCCCCGCCCCGCGCCAGACAGAAGATGCGCGCCGGAAAGGTCGGGGCGATTTGCGGGTTCTTGGCCATCTCGTCACAGGCGCGATATTCCTGACCCATAAGCAGCGACACATCGAACCAGCGGCGAAACGGCTCGGGGCGCGGTTTGTCGAGCAACTCAAGAAGTGAAAGCGCCGGATCAAGCGCGCCAAGATCGAGAAGCTTGTCGACGCGCGCCAAAAACAAGGCGCCGTCGCGGTCGGAATCCGTGGGCGGCGCCAGCTCGGCGATCAGCAAGGAATACAACAGCGATTGTATCGCCGGCAAGGTATCGGGCTGTTCATCCCTGAGCAGGCGGGCCAGATCCGCCGAAGGCGTCGTTCCCCAAAGATTGCGCGGCAGTCCGGCGCGCTGCGCAGAAATCAGCCCCAGCCCATTGACGTCCGGCCCGCCCAAAGGCGCCATACTGATCGCCCCCGGCACGACGCCCTTGGTGATGGCGGGCTCGTTCAGCGGGGCGAGGCGGGGCAACGCCGCAGGGGTTGTCACCGATTGCGACAGCCAGTCGATTGCCGACAGCGGCGCCTCGGCCCAAGCCGGTATGGCGGCGCCCAGCAGTGTCGTCAGAACAACGGCGGCTCTAGGGGGCCACATTCAGGTCAACCGGTTGAGAAATTTCGCTTTGCACCGGCGCAAGATCGCCCAAATAAGCATAAGCCACAAGCCCGAGAAAAGCAAAAAGGGCAAATGTGACCAGAGCCTTGAAGATGCGAAACATGCTGTCCTGCCAGTTTGATGTCGGTGTCCGACATCGTTGCGTTTTGTTCTTATCCGGATGGGGTGCTGAAGCTGTCGTTTCAGCGGGCCGTCTTGCGGTTTATATATAGCATTTCCGCGAAGTTCACGCCATTCAGGAAGGAAAGTTTGTTGGACGGCGGATCCTTGCGCTTTGGCGCGGTCTCTTAAGGAAAATGGCATCGAACGATGACGGCGATGGGAGGAGCGATGGCCGCTGGCGCAAGGTTGAAACGCACAGTCGTGCTGGTGGGCATGATGGGGGCCGGCAAGACCGCCGTTGGCACCGCTTTGGCCAGGGCGCTGAGCGTGGCATTTCTGGATTCCGATGATGAGATTGCCCGCGCCGCCCAGATGAGCGTGGCCGAGATTTTTGCCCGCGATGGCGAGGCGTTCTTCCGGTCGCGCGAATCTGAGATCCTGCAACGGCTTTTAAGCAGTGAGCCTTGTGTTTTGTCGACCGGTGGCGGGGCATTTTTGGCCCCTCAGAACCGCGCGGCAATATCCGGGGTTGGGGTGTCGGTCTGGCTGAATGCCGATCTTGAGTTGTTGTGGCAGCGGGTGCGCCACAAAACCACCCGCCCGCTGTTGCGCACAGCCGATCCGAAAGGCACGCTGAGCGCATTGCTGGCGGTGCGCGCGCCGGTCTATGCCTTGGCGGATGTGGTGGTCGAGGCAAGGGCCGAATATTCGATTGAGGATACGGCCGCGCGGGTCATTGACGCCCTGGTCGCGCATGACGATGTGGAGATGGCCAATGGATAAAGTGGATGTCGTGCGCGTCGATCTGGGGGCGCGCGCTTATGACGTGCGCATCGGACCCGGACTATTGGCCCGCGCCGGGGCAGAAGTTGCCCCGCTGCTGGCGCGCCGTCGGGTGGCGGTGGTCACCGATGAAACGGTGGCGGGCCTGCATCTTGACACGTTGCGCGCCGGACTTGGCGATGTTGAGATGGTGTCTCTGGCCCTGCCTGCGGGCGAAGCGACCAAGGGCTGGCCCGAGTTTTCGCGCACCGTCGAGTGGCTGTTGGCGCAAAAGGTCGAACGGCGCGACGTGGTGGTGGCGCTGGGCGGTGGGGTGATTGGCGATCTGGTGGGCTTTGCCGCCGCAGTCTTGCGGCGCGGCGTGCGGTTTGTGCAGATCCCGACCTCGCTTCTGGCACAAGTTGACAGCTCAGTCGGCGGCAAGACCGGCATCAATTCGATCCATGGCAAGAACCTGATCGGCGCCTTTCATCAGCCAAGTCTGGTCCTGGCCGATATTGATGTCCTTGCCACGCTTCCGGCGCGCGATTTTCTGGCCGGTTACGGCGAGGTGGTGAAATACGGCCTGTTGGGGGACGCGGCGTTCTTTGACTGGCTTGAGGCGAACGGCCCGGCACTGGCGCGCGGCGACACCGATTTGCGCCAAAAAGCCGTGACGCATTCGGTGACCATGAAGGCGCGGATCGTCGAACGCGACGAGACCGAGGAGGGCGAGCGGGCGCTTCTGAATTTGGGTCACACTTTTTGCCATGCATTAGAGGCGGCGACCGGTTATTCCGGCCGACTTTTGCATGGCGAGGGCGTGGCGATTGGCTGCGCTTTGGCATTTGAGGTCAGCCAAAGGCTGGGGATTTGTTCGCAAGAGGCGCCAAGCCGGGTCAGAGCGCATCTGAAAACCATGGGGATGAAAGTCGATCTTGCCGATATTGCCGGGGATCTGCCCGATGCTGACGGGCTGCTGGATCTGATGGGCCAGGATAAGAAAGTCGTCGACGGACAGCTTCGCTTCGTGCTGGCGCGGGCAATCGGTGCGGCATTCGTGACCGGAGCCGTCGACCGCGCCGAGGTGCGGGCGGTCCTGGCCGAGGGGTTGGCCAGACGCTCAGGCTGACCTTGCGCTATGGATCGGTTCAAAGGCAACCTATTGCCAATGAGCCGATCAAAAGTGTGGCGTGGCCCGTGTCAGAACGGAATCTCGTCGTCGAGGTCGGAGCGGGCGCTCCCCGCGGTTTGGCTCCCGCCGCCACTGCCGCTGCTGTAGCCGCTGCCAGCCTGACCTTCGTCATAGTTGCCGCCGCCACCGCCGCCGCTACCGCCACCATCACGCCCGTCAAGCATGACCAGTGTGGCGCCGAAATTGCGCAACACAACTTCGGTGGAATACCGCTCAGCCCCCGCTTGATCTTGCCATTTGCGCGTCTCAAGCGCGCCCTCGATGTAAACCTTCGAGCCTTTCTTGAGATATTGTTCCGCCACCTTCACCAACCCTTCGGAAAAGATCGCCACCGAATGCCATTCGGTCTTTTCCTTGCGTTCGCCCGACTGCTTGTCGCGCCAGTTTTCCGATGTGGCAATCCGCAGGTTACAGACCTTGCCACCATTGGGGAATGACCGCACTTCGGGGTCGCGCCCCAGA
>JANMDM010000034.1:0-8662 GCA_031376305.1 Pseudomonadota bacterium
TTTTGCCCTGCCGTGCGGCAAAGGCGCTGAGGCGGCGTGCGGTGTTCTGGAATGTCGAGCCAAGCACGAAGACATTGCCGCCGGCAATATCGGTATTGTTGGAAAACGACAGAATGTTCAGCCCCCGGCCCTGCACCGCAAGTCCGGCGGCATGCGCCGAATCGCCGAAAATTGGCCCCAGAATGATGGCCGCCCCGTCGTCCGCCGCCCGAGTGGCCATTTGCGCCGCCAGAGCCGGGCTGGACCCGGCGTTATAGACGCGCAGGTCGATTGCCACACTTCCCGCCAGATCGGCAATGGCCATATCCGCCGCCTGCTTCAGGCCGCGTGCCAGCGCCTCATCGCCGGAGTTACCGCTTCCCGACGGCAGCAGCAGCGCCACCGGCACCGGCTTGCTGGGGTCAACGGCCGGACCACGGCTGCCACCGGGCAGCGGCTCACAGGCTGCAAGCCACAGCGCCGCCGCCGCCAGAACCGTATTTTTCAATGCCTTGCGGGGGGTACTCAAAAAAGCCAACATAGTAAAATCCTCATCCGGTCGGGGCTTGACGGTGAAGCAAAGCCTAAGCAATTCGCCACTGGAAGTAAACGCACCAGCAAGGACAGCGCCAATGCACGCATCGAAGGGCAAGCCGGGGCCGGGCCTGTATTTCATCTCGACCCCCATAGGTGCGGCGCGTGACATCACGCTCCGGGCGCTTGATCTTCTGGCCGAGGCGGATGTGATCGCCGCCGAAGATACCCGGACATTGCGTCACTTGCTGGATATTCACGGCGTTGCCTTGGGGGATCGGCCCTTGTGGGCCTATCACGACCATAATGGCGCGCAGGTGCGGCCAAGGATTCTGGCGGCGCTGGCTGCGGGAAAGTCGGTGGTCTATGCCTCGGAAGCGGGCACTCCACTGGTTGCCGATCCCGGCTATCAGCTGGGGCGCACGGCAATTGACGCGGGTCACCCGGTGATCGCCGCCCCCGGCCCTTCGGCGGTGCTGGCGGCGCTGACGGTTTCGGGGCTGCCCTCTGACCGCTTCTTGTTTGCAGGCTTTCCGCCCGCCACCGCGCAAGCGCGGCGCAGCTGGTTGTCCGAGATGGCCGGGATCAAGGCGACGCTGATTTTCTACGAATCGCCGAACCGCGTTACGGAAATGTTAGCGGATCTGGTGACATGCTTGGGAGGAGAGCGGCAGGTGGCGGTTTGCCGGGAACTGACGAAGAAGTTCGAAGAGGTGACGCGCGGCACCCTTGCCGAGGTTTGCGCCTCTTATGCAGACCGCAAGGTGAAGGGTGAAATCGTGGTTCTGGTAGACCGCGCGGCGGACAAGCAGGTGGATGGCGTGACAATTGAGACAACACTGCGCGAGGCACTAACGCAGATGACCGTCAAGGACGCCGCTGCCTTCGTGGCGGATATGTACGGCCTGCCGCGCCGCGACGTTTACCAACGTGCCTTGCGGATCGGTCGCGACTGATGGGCGGCGCGGTTGCATACCACAGCGGCTTTGCCGCTGAGGACCAGGTGGCCAGCCGCTATTTGGCGCAGGGCAGGTCGATTGCGGCGCGGCGCTGGCGCGGCCGGTCCGGTGAGATTGATCTGATTGTCCGTGAGGGGGCTGCGGTGGTCTTCATTGAAGTCAAACGCGCCGATAGTTTCGCGCGGGCGGCGGAACGGCTGTCGCGCCGGCAAATGGATCGAATCTGGGCGACGGCGACCGAATTTCTGGCGGGGGAACCGGCGGGGCAAGACACCGATGTGCGCTTTGATGTGGCGCTGGTCGATGGCCAGGGGCAGATCAACATTGTTGAGAATGCCATCGGCTTTTGAGCATCCGATTGCATCGCCGCCGCCACTAGGTCATCAATCGGCTCGGTTGAATGGCGCAAAGGCAGGCAAGCATGGCACTCAAGGTAGCCCTTCAGATGGACCCGATCGAACGGGTCAATATCGACGGTGATTCGACTTTTCGCCTTGGGCTTGAAGCGCAGTCGCGTGGGCATAAGCTGTTTTACTATACGCCGGACCGCCTGTCCTACCGCGAAGGGCGGGTGCTGGCACGTGGCTGGCCGCTGGAACTGCGCCGCGAAAAGGGCAATCACTTCACGCTGGGGGCCGAGACGGAGGTTGATCTGGCCGATTGGGATGTGGTCTGGCTGCGGCAGGATCCGCCGTTTGATATGGGCTATATCACCACCACCCATATTCTTGAGCGGATCCACCCCGCGACCCTGGTGGTGAACGATCCGTTCTGGGTGCGGAATTTCCCCGAAAAGCTGCTGGTCCTGAACTTCCCGGATCTGACGCCACCAACGCTGGTGGCCCGCGATCTGGCCACAATTCGCGATTTCAAGCAGGTGCACGGCGATATCATCCTCAAACCGCTCTATGGCAATGGCGGCGCGGGCGTCTTCCGGCTGGACCCGAATGACCGCAACCTCGCCTCGCTGCACGAACTGTTCAGCGGCATCAACCGCGAGCCGTTGATTGCGCAAAAATACGTGCCCGCCGTGGTCAAGGGCGACAAGCGCATTATTCTGGTGAATGGCGCGGCGGTGGGGGCGATCAACCGGGTGCCGGCAGCGGGGGAAACACGGTCGAACATGCATGTCGGCGGGCGGCCGGAAAAGGTGGGGCTGACGCCGCGCGATCTGGAAATCTGCGCAGCAATTGGGCCAACCTTGCGGGACAAGGGGCAGATTTTCGTCGGCATTGACGTGATCGGCGAGTGGCTGACCGAAATCAACGTAACCTCGCCCACTGGCATTCAGGAGCTGGAGCGGTTTGATGGAACCAACACCGCGGCAAAAATCTGGGAGGTGGTTGAGGCCAAGCGCCTCTGACACCGGCTCATCGCGCCGCGCTGGCGCTCTTCGCAGGCCCGCGATGCGGCCTGAAAGGGCCAAAGAGCAACGATCAGCTTCCCGCCTTCAGGCTCAGCCGGTAGCCGACCGCCTCAGCCACATGCGCTTTGCGCACCCCTGCCGATCCGGCCAGATCGGCGATGGTGCGCGCCACCCGCAAGACCCGGTGATAGCCGCGCGCCGTCAGGCCAAAGCGTTCGGCCACCTGCGCCAGCAAGGCGCGGCCTTCGGGATCGGGAGAGGCCACCTCCTCCAGCAAGCGGCCTTCGGCATCGGCATTGACCCGCGCCGCGGGATGATCGGCAAAGCGGGCGGTTTGTGCGGCCCGTGCCTGCGCCACCCGGTCGGCAACGCTGGCCGAGCTTTCGCCCGAATCCGGCAGGTCAAGGTCGGTATAGGCCACGGGGGGCACTTCGACGCGCAGATCAATGCGGTCCATTAGCGGCCCCGAAATCCGCCCCAGATAATCCTCGCCACAGTGTGGCACCCGGGCGCAAGCGCGGGCGGGGTCGGTCAGGTAGCCGCATTTGCAAGGGTTGGCGGCGGCGACCAGCAGGAAGCGGCAGGGATAGCGGATATGGGCGTTGGCGCGGGCCACCACCACTTCGCCGGTCTCGATCGGCTGGCGCAGGGTTTCCAGCACGGCGCGCGAAAACTCGGGAAATTCGTCCAAAAACAGCACGCCGTTATGGGCAAGGCTGATTTCCCCCGGCTTTGCCCCGCGCCCGCCGCCGACGATGGCCGCCATCGAGGCGGTGTGATGCGGTTCACGAAATGGCCGGGTGCGGCTGATACCGCCTTCGTCCAGAAGCCCCGACAGGGAATGGATCATCGAGGTCTCCAGGGCTTCCATCGCCGACAGCGGTGGCAGGATCCCCGGAATGCGGGCCGCCAGCATCGACTTGCCCGATCCCGGCGTGCCGACCATCAACAGGTGATGCCGTCCGGCGGCGGCAATCTCCAGCGCCCGCTTGGCGCGCTCCTGACCCTTCACGTCGCGCAGATCGCGGCTGGCCGGATCGCGCGTCACTTCGCCGGGGCTGGCGGGGGGGATCGGCGCTTGCCCGGTATAGTGGCGCAAGACATCGGCCAAAGTCGCCGCCGCGATCACCGGGGTGGCCCCGACCCAGGCGGCTTCCGGGCCGCAGGCCTTGGGGCAGAGCAGGATCTTTTCCTCGGCCGCCGCTGCCATTGCCGCAGGCAGCGCCCCCACCACCGCCACCAAGCGCCCATCCAGCGAGAGTTCGCCCAAGGATACCGTTGCCTCAACCTCCTCGCGCGGCAGGATGTCGATGGCCGCCAGCAGCGCCAAAGCAATCGGCAGATCGAAATGCGAGCCTTCCTTGGGCAGATCGGCGGGCGACAGGTTCACGGTGATGCGCTTCGATGGCAGGGCGATCGACATCGCGGTCAGTGCCGCGCGCACCCGGTCGCGGGCCTCGGACACCGCCTTGTCGGGCAGACCCACCACCGCAAAGGCCGGCATGCCGGCTGAGACGGCACATTGCACCTCGACGATCCGCGCCTCGACCCCCTCAAAGGCCACCGTATAGGTGCGCGCCACCATCAGCCGTTCTCCCTGTCAAGGGTTAACGGCTAATGGATCAGGGGTTTAAGAATGGTTAACGCTTGTCGTCTCGGCCACCATTGCCATGAAGGCGGGCCAGACTTCGGGGTCGTGCAGGGTCTTGTCGCGGCAAAAGGCGTTGCAAAAGCCCCAGATGTGTCCGTGCATCTCCAGACTGTGGGTGACGGGCTTGCCGGAATAGGGGCAGGCGGCATTTTCGGCGCGGCCATCGCTTGCTTTCGCGGCAAGGGTCGCCGGGCCGGGCCAGGCGCGCTCGGCGTAGGGCATCTTGTAGAAGGGTTGTTCGAGGTTTTCGGCCTTGCCCATTGCCCGCCAGCGGCGGAACACCGGATCGGCCAGATGCGCCGCTACATAGGCACGCGCTGTCGCCGATACCGGAAGATTATATCCGGCGATGCGTGCGGCAACGGGGGCAAAGAAGGCATCGGCGGCAGAGTACTGCCCGAAAAGCCACGGCCCATCCGCCCCGAAACGGGTGCGGGCACGCGACCAGATATCCTCCAGTCGCGCCAGATCGGCCAGAACCTCGGGGCGCGGCTTGCTGTCGCGGTAGCTTTTAAGCAGGTTCATCGGGCAATCGCCGCGCAGATCGCGAAAACCTGCGTGCATTTCGGCGACCATATAGCGGGCCATCATCCGCGCGGCAGGGTCTGCAGGCCACAGGCCGACCTCGGGGTGACGCTCGGCCAGGGTTTCGGCAATGGCGATGGTTTCGCCGATCACCTCGCCTTCTGGGATGCGGAGGGCGGGGACCTGACGCGCGGGTTTGAAGTCCGACAAAAGCCGCTGCAGATCGTCGGAATAGAGAATGCCGCTATGAACTTTTACCGGAATCCCGAATTTCTCAAACAACAGCCAGCCGCGCAGCGACCAGCTGGAGTAGCTGCGGTCGCCAATGGCAAGGTGATAGGTCATGGTCTGCTCCCGGATGTGTTTCCGGCAGGCTAACTTTGCGTGCCGCGGGATGCACATTGTCATTCGTGGGCGGAGTCATCACAAACCGTGATCGCATGCGGCCGCTTGTCATCGGCCCCCTGCATCCTTAATCCTGTCAGGAAAGCTAAAGGGTTCCCTCATGCTGCCGGACAAACGCATCTTACTGGTCATTGGCGGCGGGATTTCCGCCTATAAATCCCTCGACCTGATCCGGCGGCTGCGTGACCGTTGCGCCGCGGTCACCCCGGTGCGGACGCGGGCGGCCGAGGAATTCGTGACACCTTTGTCGGTGGGCGCCTTGGCCGGGGCCAAAGCCTACCGGCATCTGTTTGACCTGACCGATGAAGCGGAGATGGGCCATATCGAACTGTCGCGCGCTGCCGATCTGGTGGTGGTGGCGCCCGCAACGGCGGATCTGCTGGCGAAGATGGCGGGGGGGCTGGCCTCCGATCTGGCCTCGACGCTGCTTTTGGCCACCGACAAACGGCTGCTGGTGGCCCCGGCGATGAATGTGCGCATGTGGCTGCATGCGGCCACCCAGCGCAATATCGCGACCCTGAGGGCGGATGGGGTGCTGTTTGTCGGCCCGAACGAGGGCGATATGGCTTGCGGCGAATACGGGCCGGGGCGGATGGCGGAACCCCTGGAGATTGTCGCGGCCATCGATGCGGCGCTGGGCGGCGGGCCTTTGGCCGGGCGCCATGTGCTGGTCACGTCGGGACCGACGCATGAGCCGCTGGATCCGGTCCGCTATATCGCCAACCGCTCCTCAGGCGCGCAAGGCGCGGCTTTGGCAGCGGCGCTGCGGGATCTGGGGGCGCGGGTCAGCTTTGTGACCGGGCCGGCCGTGGTGCCGCCGCCGCAAGGCGTGACGGTGATTGCGGTTGAAACCGCGGTGCAGATGCTTGCGGCGGTGGACGCCGCCCTACCGGCGGATGCGGCGGTTTTTGCGGCGGCAGTTGCGGATTGGCGGGTGGTCAATGCCTCAGGCTCGAAACTGAAAAAGGATGCAGCGGGCAAAGCCCCCGTCCTGGAATTCACCGAAAACCCGGATATTCTGGCGCGCGTATCGGCAATGACAGCCGGGCGCCCGCGGCTGGTCGTGGGCTTTGCCGCAGAGACCGATGCGGTTCTGGCCAATGCCACGGCAAAACGCCAGCGCAAGGGCTGCGACTGGATCGTCGCCAATGATGTGCGCCCGAGCACCGGTATCATGGGCGGCACCGAGAATGCGGTGACGTTGATTTCGGCGGCCGGCGCCGAGGACTGGCCGCGTATGCCCAAGGATGAAGTGGCCCGGAGACTGGCGTTGCGCATCGCCGAAGCCCTGGCGTGAGGAGGTGAGGATGGAGGCCTCCGGCGGGAGTATTTCGGCAAAGAAAAAACCGCTGATCGGGGTTTTGCGCGAAGATTGGGCCGATCCTTTGGTCGAGCCGCCGTCCTATGCGACGCCGGGGGCTGCAGGGGCGGATATCCGCGCCAATCTGCGGCCCGAGGACCGCGAAACCGGGTTTACGCTTGATCCGATGCACCGGGCCGTGGTCCCCACCGGCCTGAGGCTCGAGATCCCAGCGGGCTTTGAGGTGCAGATCCGGCCACGGTCAGGATTGGCGCTGAAGCATGGGATTTCGGTGGTCAACGCGCCCGGCACCATCGACAGCGATTATCGCGGGCCAGTCGGGGTTTTGCTGATCAACTACGGCGCGGAACCCTTTGTGATTGCGCATGGCGAGCGGATCGCTCAGATGATTGTGGCGCCGGTCGTTCAAGCCGAGTTTGCCGAAGCGGAGCGCTTGTCGGAGACCGACAGGGGCGACGGCGGGTTTGGGTCCACGGGGCAGCGATGATCATTTTTGCCATCGCGGCGGGCTTTGCGGTTCTTGCCTTTGCCCTGCGCTTGCCGCGCCGCGTTGTCGGGACCATGTATCTGGGGCTTTGGGTCGCCGCGCTGCTGGCACATCTGCTGTTGCCGGAGGGCCATCCGGTGCGCTCCGCGATCGGGGGCGACTGGCGGGCCTGGGCCTTTTGGGGCCTGCTGGCGGCAGTGGTGGTACTGTATCGCAAGGGCCTGGGGTTGATCCGGGCCCGGGCCAGGGTGCGCGCAGAGCCGGTTCAGGGGGCGTTTTCCGCAACCGAGCTTGACCGCTATGCCCGCCATATCGTGCTGCGCGAGGTGGGCGGAAACGGGCAAAAGCAGCTGAAGGCGGCCAAGGTTCTGGTGGTCGGTGCCGGGGGGCTTGGTGCACCCGCATTGTTGTATCTGGCAGCAGCAGGGGTGGGGACGATTGGCGTTATTGATGATGATGACGTGTCAAATTCGAACCTTCAGCGGCAGATCATCCATACCGACGCGCGCATCGGCATGCCCAAGGTTGCTTCCGCTGAAATCGCGATGAAGGCCCTCAACCCATTTATTTCCATCAAGACCTATCGCCGTCGTTTAACCGCCGATGAGGCACCAACGCTGTTTGCGGGGTATGATTTGATCTTGGACGGATCGGACAATTTTGCGACGCGTTATCTGGTGAATGCGGCGGCTATCGCTGCGGGTAAGCCGCTGATTTCGGCGGCGATCAGCCAGTGGGAAGGGCAGATTGGCGTCTACGATCCGGCGCGCGGCGGGCCTTGTTATGCGTGCGTGTTCCCCGAACAGCCCGCCCAAGGATTGGCACCGTCTTGTGCCGAAGCGGGGGTCATAGCACCTTTACCCGGCATTATCGGATCGATGATGGCGCTGCAGGCGGTGAAATACCTGACCGGCGCCGGCGAAGTGCTGTGCGGGCAGCTTTTTATCTTTGACGGGCTTTGGGGCGAGAGCCGCAAAATGAAGGTAGCGCGAAATTCCGAATGCAGGCAATGTGGGCCGCAGGAACACACAACGCAGGAGCAGGCGTGATGGAGCTTTTTGCCGGCGTGAGTTGGATGGCCGTCGTGCTGGGCGCGATCGCCGCTTTTGTGGCCGGCTGGTTCTGGTATTCGCCCAAAGGCTTTTATCCGGGCTGGTCCGAAGCGACGGGGGTGCAACATGACAAGGGCGATGCGATGGGGGCGGCCTTTGGCTCGCTGGTCGTCGGGCTGATCCTTCTGTCCCTGTTCGTCAGCGTGATGATGGCGCGCGGGCTTTGCGGTCCGCTGGTGCTTGGGATTCTGGCGTTCACCGTCATGGGCTATTCCAACAATGCCTTCAAAAAACACAAAGCCTACGGGCGCACAGTGGATGCCGGAAGCTGGCTGGTCAGCGCGGGATTGATGATTTTGGCCAACTGGCTGGTCTGAGGCGTC
>JANMDM010000347.1:0-8276 GCA_031376305.1 Pseudomonadota bacterium
TTCCTTGAAGTTCGAGATGATCGGCGTCTCGATGATCTCGCCGTTCGGCTTGGCCATCAGGCCGCGCATGCCCCCCAGCTGCTTCATCTGTGCGGGCGAGCCACGTGCCCCGGAGTGGGACATCATGTAAACCGAATTCGGCTCCCGCTCAGACCCGTCAGCGTCCAGCTTGACCGACGAGATTTCGGCCATCATTGCCGCCGCAACCGCGTCAGAACATTTCGACCAGGCATCGACAACCTTGTTGTACTTTTCACCCTGAGTGATCAGGCCGTCCAGATACTGTTGTTCGAATTCCTTCACCTGATCGCGAACCTCGTTGACGATGGTCCATTTGGTGTCGGGGATGACCATGTCATCTTTACCGAAGGAGATACCGGCCTTGAACGCCTCACGGAAGCCCAGACCCATGATCTGGTCACAGAAGATCACCGACTCTTTCTGACCGCAGTAGCGGTAGACGTTGTCGATGACGTTCTGCACGTCTTTCTTCCGCAAGAGGCGGTTCACCAGTTCGAACGGCGCCTTGACGTTCAGCGGCAACAGCCCGCCCAAACGTACACGGCCAGGCGTGGTTTCCATGCGGCGGACAACCACGTTGCCTTCGGCATCGACCTGCTTGATGCGGCATTGGATCTTGGCGTGCAGATGCACCTCGCCAGCGTCCAGGGCATGCTGCACCTCGTCGGGCGAGGCGAAGATCATGCCTTCGCCCTTCATGCCCTTGCGTTCCATTGAAACGTAATAAAGGCCAAGAACCATGTCCTGCGACGGAACAATGATCGGCGCGCCGTTGGCGGGCGACAGAACGTTGTTCGTCGACATCATCAGCACGCGGGCCTCAAGCTGGGCTTCCAGTGACAGCGGCACGTGAACGGCCATCTGGTCACCGTCGAAGTCGGCGTTGAAGGCCGAACAGACCAGCGGGTGCAGCTGGATCGCTTTGCCTTCGATCAGAACCGGCTCGAACGCCTGAATGCCCAGACGGTGTAGCGTCGGTGCACGGTTCAGCAGAACCGGATGTTCGCGGATCACCTCGTCAAGGATATCCCAGACCTCGGGGCGTTCTTTTTCGACCAGTTTCTTGGCTTGTTTGACGGTGCTGGACAGCCCCTTCGCCTCAAGCCGCGAATAGATGAACGGCTTGAACAGTTCGAGCGCCATCTTCTTCGGCAGACCGCACTGGTGCAGCTTCAGTTCCGGCCCGGTCACGATCACTGAGCGGCCCGAAAAGTCGACGCGCTTGCCCAGAAGGTTCTGACGGAAGCGGCCCTGTTTGCCTTTCAGCATGTCGGACAGCGACTTCAGCGGGCGCTTGTTGGCGCCGGTGATGACGCGACCACGACGGCCGTTGTCGAACAAGGCATCGACCGATTCCTGCAACATGCGCTTTTCGTTGCGCACGATGATGTCGGGCGCGCGAAGCTCAATCAGACGCTTCAGTCGGTTGTTGCGGTTGATGACGCGGCGGTAAAGATCGTTCAGGTCAGAGGTCGCAAACCGGCCGCCGTCCAGTGGCACCAGCGGGCGCAGTTCCGGTGGGATGACCGGGATTACCGTCAGAACCATCCATTCCGGGCGGTTGCCGGATTCAAGGAAGGATTCGACGATTTTCAGCCGCTTGATGATTTTCTTCGGCTTCAGCTCGCCGGTGGCGACCTTCAGTTCTTCGCGAAGTTGGTCAGCGGTGGCCTCCAGATCAATCTGGCCCAGCATTTCGCGGATCGCTTCAGCGCCGATATTGGCGGTGAAGGCGTCAGCGCCATACTGGTCCTGCGAGTCGAGGAACTCCTCTTCGGTCAGCAACTGACCGTAAGACAAATCGGTCAGACCCGGCTCGATAACCACGTAGTTTTCGAAGTAAAGGATGCGCTCAAGATCGCGCAGCGTCATGTCAAGCATCAGGCCGATACGGCTGGGCAGCGACTTCAGGAACCAGATATGGGCGACGGGGGCGGCCAGTTCGATATGGCCCATCCGTTCGCGCCGCACCTTCTGGAGCGTCACTTCGACACCGCATTTTTCGCAGACAACGCCGCGATATTTCATGCGTTTGTATTTGCCGCAAAGGCATTCGTAATCTTTGATCGGCCCGAAGATACGGGCGCAGAACAGACCGTCACGTTCCGGTTTGAACGTGCGGTAGTTGATCGTTTCGGGCTTTTTGATCTCGCCGTAGGACCACGACAGGATACGCTCGGGCGAGGCGAGCGAGATCTTGATCTCGTCGAACTGCTTGGGCGCTGCCAGCGGGTTGAACGGGTTGGTGCTGAGTTCCTGGTTCATCTTCAAATCCTTGAATTCGGGCGGCGGTGGGGAGGGAATGGTGGGATAAATCCCACCCTACGGGGTGCGTAGGGTGGGGTTTCGCCCCACCTATTCCTCGACCTCCGCATCCAGGAGTTCCATGTTAAGGCCGAGGCCACGCACTTCCTTGACGAGAACGTTGAAGGATTCCGGCACGCCGGCTTCAAAGTTATCCTCGCCCTTGACGATGCTTTCATAGACTTTCGTCCGGCCCGCCACGTCATCCGACTTGACGGTAAGCATCTCTTGCAGGGTGTAGGCGGCACCGTAGGCTTCCAGTGCCCAGACCTCCATTTCCCCGAAACGCTGGCCACCGAACTGGGCTTTACCGCCCAGGGGTTGCTGCGTGACAAGGCTGTAAGGCCCGGTAGAGCGCGCGTGGATCTTGTCATCGACAAGGTGGTGAAGTTTCAGCAGATACTTCACGCCGACGGTGACTTTCCGGGTGAACTTCTCGCCGGTGCGGCCGTCGAACAGGTCGGACTGGCCCGACAGATCAAAGCCCGCACGTTTCAGCGCGTCGTTCACATCAGCTTCCTTGGCACCGTCAAAGACCGGCGTGGCAATCGGCACGCCTTTCTTCACCACGTCGGCGCGTTCCACCACGGTTTCGTCGTCCATGTTGGCAAAGGCCTCGTCATAGACTTCGTCGCCATAGCCGATGCGCAACGCTTCGCGAACCGGGGTCAGATCGCCGTTGCGGCGATAGTCCTGCAACGCTTCGTCGATCTTCAGGCCAAGGCCGCGTGCGGCCCAACCCATGTGCGTCTCAAGGATCTGGCCGACGTTCATGCGCGATGGCACGCCCAGCGGATTCAGACACATGTCAACGGCCGTGCCATCAGCAAGGAAAGGCATATCCTCGATCGGCACGACTTTCGACACAACGCCCTTGTTGCCGTGACGACCGGCCATCTTGTCTCCAGGCTGCAGCTTGCGCTTTACCGCGACAAAGACCTTGACCATCTTCATCACGCCCGGCGGCAGATCGTCACCACGACGGACTTTTTCGACCTTGTCTTCGAAGCGATGCTCAAGCGTACGCTTCTGCACTTCAAACTGGGCGTTCAGGGCTTCGACATTCTGCGCGTCCTGCTCTTCGCCCAGGGCCAGCTGCCACCACTGGCCGCGGCTTAGGGTGCCAAGCATTTCTTCGTCGATCGGAGCGCCGGTTTTGATGCCTTTCGGCCCCTTCACCGCGGTCTTGCCCAACACCATGGACTTCAGGCGCCCATAGATGTTGCGCTCAAGGATCACCAGCTCGTCGTCGCGGTCACGGGCCAGACGGTCGACTTCTTCACGCTCAATCTGCAGGGCGCGTTCGTCCTTGTCCACACCGTGGCGGTTGAACACACGCACTTCGACGACTGTGCCGAAATCCCCCGGCGGCAAGCGCATCGACGTATCGCGTACATCGGAGGCCTTTTCCCCGAAGATAGCGCGCAGAAGCTTTTCTTCCGGCGTCATCGGGCTTTCGCCCTTCGGCGTGATCTTGCCCACCAGAATGTCCGCCGGCCCGACTTCGGCGCCGATATAGACGATACCGGCTTCGTCGAGGTTGCGCAGGGCTTCCTCGCCGACGTTCGGGATATCGCGGGTGATTTCCTCAGGCCCAAGCTTGGTATCGCGGGCGGCGACTTCATATTCCTCGATGTGGATCGAGGTGAAGACGTCGTCGCGCACGATGCGTTCCGAGATCAGGATACTGTCTTCGTAGTTGTAGCCGTTCCAGGGCATGAAGGCGACGATGACGTTCTTGCCAAGGGCGAGTTCACCCATGTCGGTCGAGGGGCCGTCGGCAATAACTTCGTTCTTCGTGACCTTGTCGCCCACCTTCACCAAAGGCTTCTGGTTGATACAGGTGTTCTGGTTCGAACGCTGGAATTTGCGCAGACGGTAGATGTCGACACCGGCATCGCCCATTTCCAGATCTTCGGTCGCCCGCACAACGATACGGGTCGCATCGACCTGATCGATGACCCCGCCGCGACGCGCCATGATGGCAGCGCCAGAGTCTTCGGCCACGACAGCCTCGATCCCGGTGCCGACGTAGGGCGCATCTGCCTGCAAGAGCGGCACAGCCTGACGCTGCATGTTCGAGCCCATCAACGCGCGGTTGGCGTCGTCATTTTCCAGGAAGGGAATGAGCGAGGCCGCCACTGACACCAACTGCTTCGGTGACACGTCGATAAGGCTGATGACCTCCGGTGGGTTCAGCATGAATTCGCCGGCCTGACGGGTCGACACCAGATCGCTTGAGAAACGACCATTCGCATCGACCTCAGCGTTGGCCTGCGCCACGGTGTGGCGCATTTCTTCGGTCGCCGACATGTACTGCACTTCGTCGGTGACAACGCCGTCCTTCACCTTGCGGTAAGGCGTTTCGATGAAGCCATATTTGTTCACGCGGGCATAGGTCGCCAACGAGTTGATCAGACCAATATTCGGGCCTTCCGGCGTTTCAATCGGGCACATCCGGCCATAGTGGGTTGGGTGCACATCACGCACTTCAAAGCCTGCGCGTTCGCGGGTCAGACCGCCCGGCCCCAGTGCAGAAAGGCGACGCTTGTGCGTGACTTCCGACAAGGGGTTGGTCTGGTCCATGAACTGCGACAGCTGCGAAGAGCCGAAGAATTCACGCACCGCAGCCGCCGCCGGTTTGGCGTTGATCAGGTCTTGAGGCATGACCGTGTCAATCTCGACACTGGACATGCGTTCTTTGATCGCCCGCTCCATACGCAGCAGGCCAACGCGGTACTGGTTTTCCATCAACTCGCCCACCGAACGGACCCGGCGGTTGCCGAGATGGTCGATGTCGTCAATTTCGCCCTTGCCGTCGCGCAGTTCGACCAGCGCCTTGATACAGGCGATAATGTCATCGCGGCGCAAAGTGCGCATCGTGTCGGCGGCATCCAGATCCAGACGCATGTTCATCTTGACGCGGCCAACGGCCGACAGATCATAGCGTTCGCTGTCGAAGAACAGCGTGTCGAAAAGCTGCGAAGCCGCTTCAACCGTCGGCGGTTCACCCGGACGCATGACGCGGTAGATGTCCATGAGTGCGGTATCGCGACCCATGTTCTTATCTGCCGCCATGGTGTTGCGGATGTAGGGGCCCACGTTGATATTGTCGATGTCCAGCACCGGAATCGTGGTGATGCCGTTGTCGAGCAGTACCTTCAGCGAACCGCCCGAAACTTCGCCGTCTTTGCCGATGGTTTGCGTCAACTCATCGCCGGCTTCGACATAGATCGCGCCGGTTTCTTCGTTGATGGTGTCTTTGGCAACGTAGCGGCCAAGGATATGGTCGAAAGGCACCAGAAGCTCGGTAACCTTGCCATCTTCGATCAGTTTCTTGACCATGCGCGGCGTCATCTTTTCGCCGGATTTGCAGATCACTTCGCCGGTTGCCGCATCGACCAGATCATAGGTCGGGCGCGTGCCACGAACGCGGTCCGGGAAGAACTTGGTCACCCAGCCTTTGTTTTTCAGCAGCGTGTAATCGACGGTGTTGTAATAGGCATCCATGATGCCTTCCTGGGTCAGACCCAAGGCATAAAGCAGCGTCGTCACTGGCAGCTTGCGGCGGCGGTCAATACGCGAAAAGACGATGTCCTTGGCGTCGAATTCAAAGTCGAGCCACGATCCGCGATAGGGAATGATCCGGCAGGCGAACAACAGCTTGCCCGAGGAATGGGTCTTGCCCTTGTCGTGGTCAAAGAACACGCCCGGGCTACGGTGCATTTGCGACACGATCACCCGCTCGGTGCCGTTGACGATGAAGGTGCCATTGGGTGTCATCAAAGGCATGTCGCCCATATAGACGTCTTGTTCCTTGATATCCTTGACCGATTTGGCGCCGGTATCTTCGTCCATATCGAACACGATCAGGCGCAAGGTGACCTTCAGCGGCGCTGCATAGGTCATGTCGCGGCTCTGGCATTCCTCGACGTCATACTTCGGCTTCTCAAGTTCGTATTTCACGAATTCAAGAATCGCGTTTTCGTTAAAGTCCTTGATCGGAAATACCGACTGGAACACCCCTTGAATGCCTTCACCGTCGGCGGCCTTTGGGCCCTCGCCGGATTTCAGGAAAAGGTCATACGAAGATTTCTGAACCTCGATAAGGTTCGGCATCTGTAGGACTTCAATGATTTTGCCGAAGTATCTGCGGATACGCTTCTGGCCAACGTAGCTCTGAGCCATGCTCGTCGTCACCTTTCGTCTCTTCGCGGGGGCGTTGCGTCGGGGTCACGCATCGCGCCGCTTGCGAATGAAGGAGGTCGGTTCCATTCATGCCATCCGTCCCACCGGCTGGCTCCCGAACCGTGAACCCAGCCTTGGAAGGAACAGCGCACGCGGGCGATGTTCCTTCCAAGACGGGTTCGGCTGGGCCCGGTATTCCCGGACCCAGCCAGCGTTAGATGAGCGGATACAGATGCACCCGACCGGATTACTTCAGCTCGACTTTGGCGCCAGCCTCTTCGAGCTTTTTCTTCACTTCCTCGGCTTCGGCCTTGGAGGCGGATTCTTTCACCTTGCCACCGGCTTCAACCAGGTCTTTGGCTTCTTTCAGGCCAAGACCGGTGATCGCGCGAACTTCTTTGATCACGTTGATCTTGTTCGGGCCGGCCTCGGTCAGGACGACGTCGAACTCGGTCTTTTCTTCTGCGGCTTCTGCGGCCACAGCAGGGCCGGCCATCATGACGGCGCCACCGGCAGCCGGCTCGATGCCGTATTTGTCTTTCAGGATCGTTTTCAGCTCTTGTGCCTGAAGAAGGGTCAGCCCCACGATGTCTTCGGCAAGTTTGTTCAGATCAGCCATTTCTCTGTTCCGTTCTAAGTTAGGGTTCCAACGTCGAGGTTACTACTCCACGAAGGCACTAAGTTGCTCACGCGGCTTGCCGCTCTTCCAAAGTCGAAAGGATGCCCGCGATGTTCGAAGCAGGCGCGCCAATGGCCCCGGCAATGGCGGAAGCAGGAGCGCCGATGCTTGACACGATCTGAGCAAGAAGCTCTTCACGTGACGGCAGGGCGGCCACAGCTTTGACACCGGCCGGATCCAAGGCCGTGTTGCCCATAGCACCACCAAGGATCACGAATTTCTCGTTCCCTTTGGCGTACTTTTCCGCGATCTTCGCAGCTGCGACAGGATCTTCGGAATAGGCCAGCACGGTCATGCCCAAAAGAAGTTTGCCGATGCTTGCGCAGGGCTTGCCTTCCAGGGCGATCTTGGCGAGCTTGTTCTTGGCAACGCGAACGGACCCACCCACTTCACGCATTGATGCGCGCAGGTCCTGCATCTGAGCAACCGTCATGCCTTCGTAGTGGGCAACCACTACGACGCCAGAGCTTTCAAAGATTTGGCCGAGTTCATCGACCATTTTCTCTTTCTGGGCTCTATCCACGGTTTCACTCCAAGTATGAGGGTTTCCCCCCGGCTCTTATTTGCCCCGGATGAGATCCGGGACGTTCGGGTCCGCAATCTGGTTCCCGAGCCAAAGACCACCCGAGGCTAACCCCGGTAAATCCCTCTCGTTCCCCATCTCAGGAAGGCAATTAAGTGCCGGAACCAGCCCGGCACACCCTCCGTCTCGGACAGGACGTGGCCGTTTCCGGCCCCGCCATTCACCGGGCCCGAAGGCCCGGCAAATTTCGTAGGGCGGGGTTCACCCCGCCACGCTTTAGTTCCCAGTCGCCGAAGCCAGGTCAAGGTTGACGCCCGGACCCATCGTCGAAGACAGCGAAACTTTCTTTACATAAGCGCCTTTGGCACCCGTCGGTCGGGCACGCGACACGGCTTCGACGAAAGCCCGGACGTTTTCAGCCAGCTTGCCTTCATCGAACGATACCTTGCCGACACCGGCATGGATCACACCGGCCTTTTCGACCTTGAACTGGACTTCACCGCCCTTGGCCGCATCGACAGCCGCTTTCACGTCCATCGTCACGGTGCCGACCTTGGGGTT
>JANMDM010000364.1:0-6810 GCA_031376305.1 Pseudomonadota bacterium
CGACACCGGCCAAAGCGCCAGAAGTCGTTCGGTTTCAATGGCATCAATCGCAACATTCAGCGCCACCGACCAGCCTTCCGGTTCTGCCGTGACGATGCCATCGGCAGAGATTTTGCGCCCGCGATCCACCAGAACCAACTGGCCAATGGTTAAACGAAACGGCGACAGCTCAAGCTTCAGGTCCAACGCCCCTTGGCTGATGCTGACCGGGCTGGCAAACAATCCCTCAGGGTTGGCTTTGAAATTCAACACCTGGATCTGACTGACCAGGGCATCGGGCACACCGTCCTCCATGCCTTTCAGCCACGCCTGCCCGACCGCTTCCGCCTGAAGCGACGGGCTGTCGACCCGCAGATTGGTCAGCGTCAAGGCCGATGTCGCGGGATCATAGCTCAGCTTCAGATGGGCACTGTCAAAGGCAACGGGCCGGGTGTCCTGCGTCGGATGCAGCGCCCCTGCCCCCAGATCAAGATTGGCTTCCATCACCGCCAAAGTGCCATCGGGCTTGATACCGGATCGGAAACTTCCCGAAAGGGGCGCATCAAGGGCGGCAAGAAACGCCAGGGCCGGGACCTGGGCTGCCAGATCGCGGGCCGAAACCTGCGAAAGTTGCGCCACAACTGTGGCCGCGCGCGAGCCCTTATCCAACGCCAACGCCACGCTGGCGCGGGTCAAAGGCATGGTCAGCTGCGCGGCGGGCGCCGTGCCATCACCGGGGGCAGCCTGCAAGGAGGATTCCCCGGCCAATCCAAAACCAATGTCTACTGCCAATTGGCCGGAGTCTTGATGCAACACCAGAGTCCCGTCACTAACCTCCCAGATCTGACCGGATCGGGTATCATCCAACAAGATGCCCAGACCGGATACATCAATGGATTCGACGCCCGCCAGAACCGGCAGGTCAAAGGCCCGCTCGATCGCGTCAACCATATCCGCCGGACGCATGGATTTTCCCGAAAACCCCTTTGCCACCGGCGCGATATCCAACTGACCGTCGGCCATCCGCCGCAGGGCAAGCTTGGCGCCGCGCACCGTCAGATGCGCCGGTTGAAACCGCCCCCGCAACAAGGCGCCCGGATCCAGTGAGCTGCGCAAATCCGCCACCTGCGCCAATTGTTTGCCGGTGGGCGAAATCACCGTAACATTGCGAAGCCGCACCTGAGGCACAAACCCGCGCCCAACAACCACATCCGCACTCCCGACGCTCAGCGCGGCCTGGCCCGCCAGCGCGACATTGGCCCGCGTCTCAATCCGGGCCACAATAAACTCCGGCACCGGAATCGACCGGCCACTCAGCCCCAACAGCACCAAACTGATTGCCACCGCCAAAATAGCCAGCCCCAGGGCAAGCCATGCCACAGGCCCGCGCGCGGGGCGCCGCCCGTGGCTGTGCAAAGCCCGCTGCCCTGCCGGTTTAGACTTCCACTTGGTTCGTAACCCCGCCATAAGCGCCCTTGCTCTGCCATTGCTGACGTCGGCCCCGTTCCATGCAGGATGACCAACCGTCGGCAGCCCCCCTTTATCTTCGCGCCGCGAAGATTGAAACTGATAGCGAAACCCAACGGCAAAGGATTTCTTGGTCATGATTGCACTTGGAATGGCTGCGCCAGATTTCACCCTGCCGCGCGATGGCGGCGGGATGGTCACGCTTTCGGCGCTACGGCCGCAAAAAGTGGTGCTTTTCTTCTATCCAAAGGATGACACCCCCGGTTGCACAATCGAGGCGCTGGACTTCACCCGCCTTGCCAGTGACTTCGCGGCAGCGGGTGCCATTGTGATCGGCGTTTCGAAGGATAGCGTGAACGCCCACGATAAGTTCTGCAAAAAACATCAACTCGGCGTGATTCTGGCCTCCGATGACGGCGCCACCACTTGTGAGGACTACGGCACCTGGGTGGCAAAAAGCATGTATGGAAAGTCCTACATGGGCATTGCCCGAACCACAGTGCTGATCGACAGTCACGGTCAGGTGGCACAAATCTGGTCCGCAGTAAAAGTTAAAGGCCATGCCGCCGAAGTCCTTGATGCAGTGCGCGCCCTGTGAGCAGCCCCCCGAAGTCCCCGGTGACCATGTCGCTGACCCAACGCGCCGTGGCGGTGCTGACAACCGCTGACGGTCGCGAAAAAACCGCGCTGTCGCATCACCATGCAGCCGCATGGTTTGCCGCACGCGCGGAAGGCGCCCCGCTGCCGATTGGCCGTGAACTGCCGCCCGCCAGCCCCGCCCGCCCGCTCAGCCCCGAACTGTTGAACCCGCGGGACGTCCCGCGCCGACGTCCCGGAACCTCGGCGGGTCGCATCGCGCTTTTGCACGCCGTTGCCCATATTGAACTGAACGCCGTGGATCTGCACTGGGATATCATCGCCCGCTTTGCCGATGTGCCCATGCCCTTGGGCTTCTATGACGACTGGGTAAAAGCCGCCGACGAAGAATCAAAACATTTCAACCTGATGTGCGACTGTCTTGAAGCGTTGGGCAGTTACTACGGCGCCATGCCCGCCCACGCCGGTATGTGGCGGGCCGCCGAAGATACCGCGGCTGACTTTATGGGCCGCCTTGCCGTGGTGCCCATGGTTCTGGAGGCGCGCGGGCTCGACGTAACACCGGGGATGATCGAAGTCTTTCGCAAGGCCGGAATCGATCATGCCGTCGCCGCCCTTGAGACGATCTATGCCGAAGAGGTGGCCCATGTGGCTTACGGTTCCAAATGGTTCAACTTCCTCTGTGGGCGGCACAACCATGACCCCAAAGACAGCTTTCATGCGTTGGTGCGCCGCTACTTCCACGCCACGCTGAAGCCACCCTTCAACACCGAAAAGCGCGCCGAAGCCGGCCTGCCACCGGATTTCTACTGGCCACTGACGGAATCGGATCAGGATCGCGCCACCGGTTCGGATAGCGCCTGAACCGCCTTTCTCAAGGGCTTTCTCGGCGAGATACCGCCGATAATGCCGCCTTTCCCGATCTGCAAGAAGCCTCCTGCGCAAAAGCATTTGCGACATTTGGCTCTGATCGCTAATTCGGTCGCGTCGATCCGTTGGGGAACGGGCCGATGCCTTGAGATAGCTGCACAGCGGGGCATTCAGCTTGAATTTGAGATTTGTACACCGCGTCACTGCGGCTCTTGAGCGTCGTTTGCCAGAGCAGCGCCTGTTCTTGCGTTCAGACACCGAAACCCGGTTCGTTCGGCTCAGTCCCTGGACCCAGGCCATCGTTATCGGCTGTTCAGCCTTCATACTGGCGTGGACGATCATCGCCTCAGCGGTGTTGCTGATCGACTCGATCGGGTCCGGCAACGCCCGCGAACAGGCGCGCTTGTCGTTTATGGCTTTTGAGGAACGCCTTGACACGCTGTCGCAAGAACGGGACCTGCGGGCCGCCGAAGCTGCTGCCGCCCAACAACGCTTCACTGTGGCGCTGGATCAAGTGTCGCTTATGCAATCGGCGCTGCTGTCTTCGGAAGAGCGTCGCCGCGAACTTGAAACCGGTATCGGCCTGATTCAAACCACCCTGCGCGGCGCCATGACCGAACGCGACGCGGCCCGCAGCGAAATCGCGCAGCTTTCCGGCACGCCCGGCCAGACAACAGTCGCGGCAGGTTCGGTTTCGGATGTGACCGACACGCTTACCATTCTGACCGCGGCCCTTGGGCGCACCGCGTCCGAGCGGGACGCAATGGCCAGTGTCGCCGATGGCGCGATTGCCGAAGCGGATGATATCGCTTTCGAGATGCGTCTGATGTCAGAGCGCCATGACGAGATTTTCTCGCAACTCGAAGATGCCGTCACCATTTCGATGGGGCCACTTGATCAGGTCTTCACATCGGTCGGCATCGACCCAAACACCCTTATCGAAGAAGTGCGCCGCGGCTACTCCGGCCAAGGTGGCCCGCTTGGGGAACTGATGCCTGCCGCGCTGCCCGGTGGAGACAGCCCCGCCGCCCAAACTGACATTGCCCGCGCGTCGCGGATCCTGGATGGCTTGGACCGCATGAACCTGTACCGGATCGCCGTTGAAAAGACTCCTCTGGCGATGCCGATTAAAACCGCCTTCCGCTTCACCAGCGGGTTTGGCCGCCGCTGGGGGCGCCTGCATGCCGGGGTTGATCTGGCTGGCACCTACGGCTCGCCGATCTATGCAACTGCCGACGGGGTTGTCACCCACGCCGGGTGGGAATCCGGTTATGGAAACCTGGTCGAGATTCAGCACCCTTATGGGATCAAGACCCGCTTTGGCCACCTCTCGGCGGTCAAGGTTGAACTGGGTCAAAAAGTCTCGCGCGGCGACCGGATCGGTGATATGGGAAATACTGGTCACTCGACCGGAACGCACCTCCACTATGAGGTGCGCGTCGGCAACGAGCCAGTGAATCCCATGAGCTTTATCAAGGCAGCAACGAATGTTTTCTAGAAGCAAGATCAATGAGCCCGGCCCGAAAGCTGGCGCGGAAGCTGACGCGCAAAAGGTCACCGATACGGCTCCGGTAATGAAGCCCGCCTATGACTATGCCCCGGCGTCGGCGCCCAAAGCCAAGCCTGCCGCATCGGTCCTGTCGTCGG
The DNA here is from genome assembly GCA_031376305.1 of Pseudomonadota bacterium. Classification (GTDB taxonomy): domain Bacteria; phylum Pseudomonadota; class Alphaproteobacteria; order Rhodobacterales; family Rhodobacteraceae; genus TMP-24. The sequence goes on from JANMDM010000364.1 coordinate 4,561, forward strand.
ATCTGACGATTACCGGCAATATCAAAACCTCCGGAGACATTCAGGTCGAAGGCGTCGTCGAAGGCGACATCCGAGCCCATCTGTTGACGGTTGGCGAAAGTGCGACGATTCGCGGCGAGATCGTCGCCGATGACGTTGTGGTGAACGGCCGCGTCGTCGGCCGGGTGCGCGGGCTGAAAGTCCGCCTGACCTCGACGGCCCGTGTCGAAGGCGACATCATCCACAAGACCATCGCCATCGAATCCGGCGCCCATTTCGAAGGCTCAGTTCAGCGGCAGGAAGACCCGCTGTCAACCGGCACCGCCGCCAAGACTGCGGCGGCGACACCCCCGGTCAAGTAACACCGGCTTTCCAAACCGGACAACCAAAGGCACTGTTTGCGCAGTGCCTTTTGCTTTTTTCCGCATCCCCGCCGCAATCCCGCTCCGCCACATCGGCTGTCGATAGCATAACCCGGCAGGACCTTGGTGGTTTCAGCGGTTTGGCGCGTCCCCTCTGGCGATCCAGTCATGCGCCGGATCATTGGCAAAACGCCAGTTGCGCCGCGGTCCGGCCATCACGTTCAGATAATACATCTCATAGCCGTAGGGTGCTGCGCAGGGATGATGCCCCTTCGGCACCAGCACGACATCGTGGCTCTGAACCGCCATCGTCTGATCAAGACTGCCATCCTCGGTATAGACCCGCTGAATGCCAAAGCCAGAGGCCGGGTTCAGCCGATGATAATACGTCTCCTCCAGATAGGTCATGCGCGGAAAATCATCCTCGTCATGGCGGTGCGGAGGGTAAGATGACCAATGGCCCGCAGGGGTGAAGACTTCGGTCACCAGAAGGCTGTCGGCATAATCCTCGGCCTCCATGGCGATATTGTTGACATGCCGGGTATTGGTGCCCTGACCCCGCGGCGTCAGTACAATCCCGTCCGGCCCGATCCGCCGCGCTGCGTGGCCGCCATGCCCCGGCGCCGTACAGACCGCCAGCGTAGAGGCTGTGGTTGCCACCGCCTCCCAATGGCTGCCTGAGGGCACGTAAAGACAATGCGGCGGGGTTTTTTCAAAAACATCCAGCCTGTCGCCCAATTCGCCGAAATCTTCGCCGCCTGCGGAAATCATCGCCCGCCCCTCGACCAACACCAACAGTGCCTCGCGATCAAAGGTGCTTTCCGTTGCCACGTCCCCCGCCGCCAGCCGGTAAAGCCCAAAACCCACATACCCCCAACCCGCTGATGCCGGCGTGATGTCATGGACTTTACCACTGCTGCCATCGGGTTTTCGTAAAAGCCTCATCGACGCCCTCTTTCATTACGGCCAAGTGTCCCCGGGGATCACGAAGCCCCCAGGACTACCGGTCGAGCCCGGCCTCGCGGGCCATCGCCTTTAAACTTTTCAGCCCCAGGGACTGATACTCTGCCGGCGCGCGCACGGCCGGATCTTGCTCCGCCTCAATCACCAGCCAACCGGTGTAGCCATGCTCAGCCGCGACCCGCAACACCGGCACGAAATCCACACCGCCTTCGGCATCCCCCGGCACGGTAAACACGCCGCGCCGCACCCCTTCCAGGAAGGATAACCGTTCATCGCGCACCTGCCGCATGATGTCGGGGCGCACGTTCTTGGCGTGGATATGCCGCACCCGCCCCATGTGCCGCCGCGCCAACGCCACTGGATTGCCGCCGCCAAAGTAGCAATGCCCGGTATCAAGCAGCAGATGTGCCGCAGGCCCGGTCACCGCCATCAGCCGGTCAATCTCGGCCTCGGTCTCCACAATCGTGCCCATATGGTGATGATAGACCAAGGTGATGCCCTGCGCGGCAGAATACGCTGCCAGCGCCTCGAGTCCGGCGCCAAAGCCAACCCATTGATCTTCGGCAAGCCGGGGGCGGTCATTCACCGGCACCCCATCCGCGCCATGAATGGCGTTCGAGGTTTCGCAGACGATGATCACCTTGCAGCCCATGCCTTTAAGAACATCCAAAAATGGCTGCATCGCCGCCTTCTCGGTATCCAGGTCATTGACCAGCAGATTGGTCGAATGCCAGCCCGAGACAAAGCGCAGGCCGCGCGGCCCGAGGACGCCTTTCAGGCCTGCAATCGTGGTCGGCAATTTATGACCTTTTTCAATGCCATCAAAGCCAATCTTTGCGCAGTCATCCAGACATTCCTCCAGGCTGATATGCGCCCCCAAGCTTTGATCATCATCATTTGACCAGGCGATCGGGTTGGTTCCGTAAAGTATCATGTTCATCCTCGT
>JANMDM010000373.1:0-8726 GCA_031376305.1 Pseudomonadota bacterium
CCCTCGCGCACGCTCAGATCATTGCCAAGCCCGTTCCAATCGGCCAGCGCCTTTACATTCACTTTGTAAAGCCGGGCAATCGAAAAGGCGCTTTCACCCCGTTCGACCTTATGTCGTGCAGGTTCGGCGCCGGTGGCCACCGTCGGGGCAGCGGGCAATGTCGTGGCCGAGCTCGCAAGTTTGGTACCGGCAGGTTTTCCAACCTGGGCGCGATCAATCGCACCCGACGCGATGGTGGTTACATCAATCGCCCCGCCCGTCGTCGTCGGCAAGGGGCCGGAACCCCCGGCCATGGCGGTATCTGGCACCCGGCGCGGCAGGGCCAGAACTTCGTTCTGGCGCAAGACGGTGCCGGGCTGAATGGCGTTGTAATTGCCAAGTTCGGCGGGGGTCAGACCGACCCGCGCGGCGATGCTCTCGACCGTGTCGCCCTGACGGGCAATGGCCACCTGATAGCCGGGGTAAGAGATAATACCCCGCGAGTCAGCCGCTGGGCGGGCAGTCGTGGCCTGCAAGGCGGCGTCTGAGGTATCGAAAATATTCTTGCCAAGGTGGCGCAGGTCACCGTCAAACCTGCCGTCACGCTCGCAAGCGGCGAGCGTGGTAAGAGCGGTGCCCAAAACGGCCACGCGCAAAAATGTCTTGGTTTTATGGCTTGTCATTGCTCATATCCTCGCCGTCTGGCCCTTTTGGCGGGCCTTGATTGCTTCTACTCATCACACCGACACTGGGGTAGGTCGCCGTCAGTCTTGCCCCAAACCTTCGACTAATGGCACAAACCGCACCGGCCGCAGTTCTTCATATTCGTAGCCATGAGCATGGCGCGTGACCTTGATCAGGCTTTGCACCGTATCAGACTGCCCCACCGGCAAGACCATGATACCGCCGATCCGCAGCTGAGCCAAGAGCGGTCCTGGCGGGTCTTCGGCGGCGGCGGTGACGATGATGCGGTCAAAGGGTGCCTGATCAGGCAAGCCGTAGCTGCCATCGGCCGCAAAGGCGGTAATATTCGTCAGATCAAGTGCGGTGAAAACCGCTTCGGCTTCGCGGACCAGCCGCCGGTGGCGATCAACAGTATAGACGCGGCGGGCCAGTTGACTCAGGATCGCTGCCTGATAGCCGGAGCCGGTGCCGACTTCGAGCACCTTGTCACGCGCGCTGACGTCCAGGGCCTGGGTCATCAGCGCCACCACCGATGGCTGGCTGATTGTCTGGCCACAGGCGATGGGCAGAGGCATATCTTCATAGGCGCGATCGGCAAAATGGCCGCGCACAAACAGACCGCGGTCAATGAGTTCCATCGCATTGAGCACGCGGCTGTCGGTGACGCCCTTGGAGCGCAGCGTAAAAAGAAAACGCATCTTTTGCTCGGCGATGTCGGTCATGCCAGGCGCGCCGCCAGATCGGCAAGGCTGTCATGCGCGGTCAGATCAGCACGCATCGGCGTGACCGAGATATAGCCCTCAAGGTTGACCGCCACATCGGTGCCCGGTGCTGTGGCCTTGTGCTGCGGGCCGCCGGTGATCCACAGGAATTTGCGGCCCGAAGGCGAGATATGCGGCTCGACCCCGAAATAGGTGTCCTTGCGGAAGCCTTGCGCGGCGACGCGGGTGCCTTTCACGGCTTTCGCGGCGATTGGTGGGAAATTGATGTTGTAAAACAGCCGGTAATCGCCCTGGTCCCAGAGGGCATGATCCAGAAGGCGGCGCACCACGGCGGTGCCATGCTGGCGGGCGGTCTCGAAGGCATCATCGAGTTCTTCTGTAGCGGGCCCCATGAACTGCGACAGCGCGATGGCCGGCAGGCCCTGCAGGGCGGCCTCCATCGCGCCGCCGATGGTGCCGGAATAAAGCACATTCTCGCCGGCGTTATTGCCACGGTTGACGCCGGACAGCACCAGATCGGGCCGCGCGCCTTGCAGCACATCATAGATGCCCGCCAGAATGCAATCGGCCGGGCTGCCTTCGGCGGCATAGCGGCGGGGGCCGAGCTTGGCGATCATCATCGGATGGGTGTAGCTGATGCAGTGCCCGACGCCGGATTGTTCAAACGCCGGGGCGACGGTCCAGACTTCGCCGTCCGGTCCGGCGATATCTTCGGCGATGGCGGTCAGCACGTCGAGGCCGGGGGCGTTGATGCCGTCGTCATTGGTGATGAGAATGCGCATGTCTGCCCCGGTTGTTCGCACTTTCTGATTTAGAGGGAAGCGGCGCCGGGGTAAAGCGCGCAGAAAGCTGCCGAGGAAAGGCCCCGGCTCAGGCCCCACCCACCCGCCCTGGCCATCGCCGGGGCCTGCGCGCATTGGCGCGCGAAAGGAGATTCAGGCGCTTTGCGCGAAGATGCCTCCGGCGGGGATATTTGCGCAAAGATGAAAGCGGATCAGAGGCGGGCGATCAGGCGGGCGGCTTCGGCGTGGATGTCGGCCAGCTTACTGCGGTCCTCGCCGGGGAAGAAGCGGGCGCGGGTGGCGGTGGCGGCGGGGTTTGGCGTTTCAATGAGGACGCGGGGGCCGATTTTGGCGCATTCGGCCTGCCAGCTGCGGGCCAGCGCGATCTGGGCGGCTTTGGTGGCGCCGTAAGCCCCGAAGAATTTCTGGCCGGCGCGCGGATCGTCGAGGAAAAGTGCGCTGCCCTTGCCCGCGCGTAGCAAGGGCTCGATCTCCGGGATCAGCGTCGCGGTGGCCCGCAAATTGCAGGCGGCGGATTTGTCGAAATCCTTGAGATCGAGGTGACCGGCGGGTGCCAGGGGCGCGGCATGGATTGCCGTGTGGACCCATAGGCCAAGGCTGCCCCAACGCTGAGCGATCGAGGCGGCAAGGTGGGCCACCGCCTTCTCGTCGGTGAGATCAAGCGGAGCGAGGGTGGCTGCGCCGCCCGATTTCTGGATGCGGTCATCCAGTTCCTCAAGCCCGCCCGTGGTGCGGGCCACGGCCAGCACATGCCAGCCTTGAGCGCCGAGGGCAGCGGCGATGGCAAAGCCCAGCCCGCGCGAGGCGCCGGTGACCAGGGCTAAGGGGCGAAGCGGGGCGGGGGCGGTTTTTGTCATGGCGCTCATTTGGCATTGGCCGGGCGGGCGTGCAACGGAATTCATTGACATCTAGCTGCGGTGCAGCAAGATTGCGCCGCGAATTGACCCTAAGGAAAGGCTATCCCATGACCCTTGCCAAGGCCCTTGTGCCCTCGCAATCTTTGCTGACCCGCGCCCTGATGGTGCTGGGCGGCTCGCTTCTTGTTGCGGTGGCAGCGCAGATAAACGTGCCGATGATTCCGGTGCCGATGACGTTGCAGACGCTGGCGATTGCTATCATCGGCCTGACCTATGGGTCGCGGATGGCGGGCCTGACGCTTGCGGCCTATCTGGCCGAAGGTGCGGCTGGCTTGCCGGTTTTTGCCGGTTTTTCCTTTGGCCCACTGGCACTGGCCGGGCCGACCGCGGGTTTCCTTTGGGGCTTCGTGGCAATGGCATGGCTGACCGGCGTGCTGGTTGAGCGCGGGCTGGACAAGGGGTTTGTGAGGCTGTTCCTCGCCGCCTTCATTCCCGGCACGCTGCTGTTTGTTCCGGGGGCCGCCTGGCCACTTTTGGCCAGCAAACTCGCCTGGGCAAGCGAGTGGGGTGCGGACAGTTTCGCGATGGTCTGGCAGTATTATGTGGCGCCGTTCCTGCTGGGCGATCTGGTGAAATCCGCTCTGGCGGCGCTGGTCGTCATGGGCGGCTGGGCGGCTCTGAACCGCCGTAAGGTCTGAGGCCTCTGGGACCCGAGAGCGGGCCTGACAGTCTGAAACACGCAAGCGCCGTCCTTCGGGGCGGCGTTTCTTATTGAGTATTTGGGCAAAGAAAAAGCCCTGGCTCAGGCAGCCCCTGCGTGCAGTCGGGCGAGGGCGGCTTCGCACATCCCGTAGGGTTCCCATTCGCAGCCCCGGCACAGCGTCCTGAGGCTGCCCGGTGGCACGGCGGCGCGGATGCGGTCTTGCGCCTGACCCCAGGTCAGCCGGTCGCCGGGGGCAAGGTCAAGGGCTGCCGCATGGGCGGCGTCGAGCGTGGCGATCTTGGCTTGGGTGGCGCATGCAGTGCCGCGGCGTTTGGGGCAGGGGGCGCAGATATCGTCGGTGGCGGGCGTAACCTCGATCAGCGTCGCATCGCCATCCGGCGCGCGCAGCCGGCCCATGACGATGGCAGTCATGGTGGCGGTGAAGGCCTCGGAATAGCCTTTGCCCTCGAAGCCCAGCGAGCACAGGAAATGATGCGGGCGGTAGCGGACCACGGGCTTTTCAGCCGCAGCGGTCATTCCGCGGCCTTCATCTGAAAACCACGCGCCAACTGGTCGGCGGGGGCCACCGGGTATTCCCCGGAAAAACACGCGTCGCAAAAGCGCGGTGATTTCGCGTCGCGGCCCGCGGCTTCGCCTGCGGCACGGTATAGCCCGTCGAGCGAGACGAATTTCAGGCTGTCGACGCCCATCCATTCGCGCATTTCTTCTTCGGTCATGGTCGCGGCCAGTAGTTTTGAGCGTTCTGGCGTGTCGACACCGTAAAAGCAGGGCCAGGCAGTGGGAGGCGAGGCGATGCGGAAGTGGACCTCGGCGGCACCGGCATCAAGGATCATGTCCTTGATCTTGCGGCTGGTGGTGCCGCGCACCACCGAATCGTCGACGAGGATCACCCGTTTGCCCTTGATCAGCGCCCGGTTGACGTTGAGTTTCAGCCGCACGCCCATGTTGCGGATCGATTCCGTGGGCTCGATGAAGGTCCGGCCCATGTATTGGTTGCGGATGATCCCCATTGCATAGGGAATACCGCTTTCCTGGCTATAGCCAATGGCCGCAGGGGTGCCACTATCGGGCACCGGACAGACCAGATCCGCATCCACCGGCGCCTCGCGGGCCAGCTCGACGCCAATCTGGCGGCGGGTTTCATAGACCGAGCGGCCGCCGAGGATGCTGTCCGGCCGTGAGAAATAGACATGCTCAAAGATGCAAAACCGGCCTTTGGCGTGGCCAAAGGGGCGCGAGCTTTCGATCTGGCCCTTGGAGATGACGACCATCTCGCCCGGTTCAATCTCGCGCACAAACTCAGCGCCGATGATGTCCAGCGCGCAGGTTTCCGACGACAGGACATAGCCTTCGTCGCCAATGCGGCCCAGAACCAGGGGGCGCACCCCCAGGGGGTCGCGCACGCCGATCAGTTTGGAGCGGGTCATGGCGATGATCGAGAATGCGCCTTCGACAGCGCGCAACGCATCCTTGATCCGCTCGGACAGGGTTTTCTGGATCGAGCGGGCCATCAGGTGGATAATGCATTCGCTGTCGGACGAGGATTGGAAGATCGAGCCGCGTTCGATCAGGTCGCGGCGCAAGCTGGCGGCATTGGTGAGGTTGCCGTTATGGGCAATGGCGCAGCCGCCCATCGAAAACTCGCCAAAGAACGGCTGCACATCGCGGATCGCTGTGTGGCCTTTGGATCCGGCGGTGGAATAGCGCACATGACCGATGGCCAGACTGCCGGGCAGGGTTTCCATCAGTACCGGGTCGGTGAAGTTATCGCGCACATAGCCAAAGCGCCGGGCTGAGTTAAAGCCTTCGTCGGGGTGATAGGACACGATGCCCCCGGCTTCCTGACCGCGGTGCTGAAGGGCGTGCAGGCCAAGGGCCACGAAATTCGACGCATCGGTCACACCGATCACGCCAAAGACCCCGCATTCCTCTTTCAGCTTGTCGTCGTCGAATGGGTGCGAAAGGAAGGGGCGCATCAGCCTGGCTCTCCGAATCCGGGGGCGTTAGGTGAGCTTCCTTTAGTCCCTTGCTTGGCAACTGTCACGCCCGCGTCGCATATTTCTGCATGTGCAGCGTTCCAAGCGGGCGCGTAGCGGAAAAATCAGGGCGATACGGTTTTTGCGCCGGTGGTATTTTGGGCGGGTGCGAGCTCGGGTGTGGTTGCGGTTCCGGCCGTCGTTGGGGCCCCGCAAGTTCCTACCAACTCCGTATAGCGCGCCGCGATCCAGCCCGGCGCGTCTTTAGGCATACGTTCGCTCAGCTGCGCCTCGACCGAAGAAAAGACGATTGCGGAGCGTGAGTTATCGACCACCGGAAAGGCCCCTGCCGAAGCCACACGGTTGTAGACGACAAACGCCACCGCAATCAGCAACACCCCCCGCGCCACGCCAAATAAAAAGCCAAGGCCCTGATCCACCCCGCTAAGGGCCGAGCGTTGGATGGCAGATGCAAAAAGCGGAGTGATTATTGATACCAGAATCAATGATCCGGCAAAGACCGCAGCAAAGGCGGCGATGAGCGACAATTCGCAGCTGTCCCCCAGAAATTTATCCAGAACCGGAATTTGCTTGATCAAGGGTTCGGCCTTGCTGGCGAATACATACGCAAGGCCTGCCGCCGCCACCCAGCCAAGGATCGCAAATATCTCGCGGACAAAACCGCGGCTATAGGCCAGAATCGCTGACATCAGCACAATGACCGCTGCTCCTGCGTCGACGATGGTAAAACCTTCCATGTTCTCGCTCCTTGCGATCAACCTGCCGCGAACAATTCACCCACAAAGCTCACAAGATCGGGCATCTTGCGCAGCCTCATTCCGTCTGTCGTCTCGGCTTTGGTCCGATCCGGAGCGACTGCTTGTGAGAAACCAAGTTTTTGCGCTTCTTTCAACCTGTTTTCGGTCTGCGATACCGGACGCAGTGCCCCTGAGAGGCTGATTTCGCCGAAAAACACCATGTCGGGCGGTAATGCAATGTCTTCACGGGCCGATAAAAGCGCTGCCGCAACGGCAAGATCGGCGGCGGGTTCCGAAACCCGCATGCCACCCGCGACATTCAAAAAAACATCGAGGCCGGTGAAGGGGATGCCGCAGCGCGCCTCCAGAACCGCAAGTATGGTCGAGAGTCGGCCCGAGTCGAGCCCGACCACCGTGCGGCGCGGTGTGCCCAGCGGAGATGGCGTAACCAGGGCCTGGATTTCGGTCAGCACCGGCCTTGTGCCCTCGATCCCGGCAAAGACCGCCGAGCCGGGGCTGGCTTTGCCGCGCTCGGACAAAAACAACGCCGAGGGGTTCGACACTTCAGCCAGACCAGCGCCGGTCATCTCAAACACGCCGATTTCGTCGGACGGGCCGAAGCGGTTTTTCACCGCGCGTAAGATCCGAAACTGATGGCCGCGCTCGCCCTCAAAATACAGCACGCAATCAACCATATGTTCGACAACCCTTGGTCCGGCGATCTGGCCATCCTTGGTGACATGGCCGACCAAGATAATGGCGGTGCCGCGGCGCTTGGCAAAATTGACGAGCTCATGGCAGGACGCACGCACTTGGGCCACCGATCCGGGGGCGGCCTCGACGATGTCTGACCACAGGGTCTGGACGGAATCGATAATCGCAAGATCGGCGCGTTCGGCGTCCAGCGTCGTCAGAATGTCGCGCAGGTTGGTTTCGGCGGCCAGGTGCACCGGCGCATCCGTCAGCCCAAGGCGGCTGGCGCGCATTCGCACTTGGGCGGCGGCCTCTTCGCCCGAGATATAAAGGCATTTCAAGCCTCTGCGGGCGAAACTTGCGGCCGCTTGCAGCAGTAAGGTTGACTTTCCAATGCCAGGATCGCCCCCAACGAGTACCGCCGAGGCGGGCACCAGCCCGCCCCCCAAGACCCGGTCAAGCTCGTCCATGCCCGAAGCGGCACGCAAAGGCGGCGCTTCGGTACTGGATAACGTCGACAGTGCGATCCGTTTGCCACGCGTCGAACCCAGGGACTTGGAGGCGGGGCCGGCCGCCAGCGGCGCCTCCTCGGTGATCGAGTTCCAGGCACCGCAGGCGTCGCAACGCCCGGCCCATTTCTTGTGGGCGGCACCGCAAGCGGCGCAGGAGAATGAATTGTTGGCTTTACTCATGATCCCTTGTGCCTGACCGGTGGGCGGCATTCAAGCAGCGCGACTTCCTTAGCGTTTGCCGCGTTTGCGGCCAAAGGAAAAGGCCAGAAAAAGCCAGATCCAGAACGCGATCCAAGCAAGGCCGGTTGCGAGCGCTTGCATTTGCGTGAACGGAGCGCCGCCCGCTGCCACAGCGCGGCCGGTCCCCCAAAGCACCCCGAGGTTGAACATGAAGGCAATCAGTGTAAACGCAATTGCCGCCACAAAGCGCCCGGTTGGTTGGTGGCGACGGCGCGCGCGTTTGAAGGCCCGAACAAAAAGCCGCAACGCCAGAAACAGCGGCAGACAGGTGATCACGCCGATCAACACGACCATCAACACAGAGCCTTGTAGAACCATGATGAAAGCCGTTCCGCTGCCAGATTTACGCCATGGCGACCAAGGTAGAGTCCCCCCGCGGGGCTGTCAAACGCCAGCAATCTCAGGGGGGTGTCAGCGCAGGCTTTCGATCGGGCCATCGGCACGACCGTGGATGAACTGTTGCACATAAGGATCTGATGTGGCGCCCATTTCATCGACAGGTCCAGTCCAGCGGATGACCCCGCCATGCAGCATCGCCACCCGGTCGGCAATGGCCCGCACCGAGCTCATATCATGGGTGATGGTCATCGCCGTTGCCCCCATCTCGGTCACGATCTCGCGGATCAAATCATTGATGACCCCGGCCATGATCGGATCAAGCCCGGTGGTGGGTTCGTCGAAGAAGATAATTTCGGGTTCGGCGGCGATGGCGCGGGCAAGGCTGACGCGCTTTTGCATGCCACCCGACAGTTCCGCCGGGAACAGATCGGCGGTGTCG
>JANMDM010000053.1:0-12986 GCA_031376305.1 Pseudomonadota bacterium
CCACCAGTGCTGCACGTCGCCTTCGGGAAACTGCCGCGCGGCGGCACGCAGCAGATGGGCGCGGGTCATCTCTGGGCGGCTGAAGGTCAGCGCCATGCCGTCCTGCAACTGGTCGCGAAAGCCGTAAGCGCCGCTGGCCTGATAGAACCCGGCGCGGGCCCAGATCCGGCAGGCCAGCGTCTGATACAAAAGCCAGCCGTTCAGCATGATATCCATGGCGCGATCCGGGGTTTTGACCTGCACGGCGGTCAAAAGGCTGCTCCAGTGCTGGTTCACCGCAGCCAGGACCGCGTCCAGATCGGCGTCGCTGCTGCGGGCAATAACGGCCCGCGCCGCCTCGGCGCTTTCGGCCTGACCCAGCAGGACGCGCAGCTCCAGCGTCTGACCCGGTGCCAGCGTCACCTCGCGTTGCAAGGCGGCGCAGCTGTCAAGCCCCGCCCCGGCGCGCCCCGACAGCCGCTGGCCGTTCAGGCCCGCGGGCGCCGCCATACTGCCGCCCTGCCCGAGAAATTCGGTGCGGTCCGCCGTCCAGCCGCCCGGATCTTTGCCGATATCCGCAAAGGCCACCCGCCCCGCAAAGCTGGTGCTCCATGGATTGCGCGCCAGCATCGCCCCGCTTTGCGCATCCATTTCGGTGGTCACAAAACCCGCCGTGGCGCTGCGCGAGGGCCCAAGTACCCAGTCGGCATAGGCGGTCACCGACAATCGCCGCGCCCGCCCGGACAGGTTTTGCAGGCTCAGACGGGTGATCCTGACCGGATCCTCCAATGGCACGAACTGCACCATCCTGGCGGCTATGCCGTGGGATGTATGCTCGAAACTGCTGTAGCCAAAGCCGTGGCGGGCGACATAGGTGCCCGGACCCCGGATCGGCAATGCCGTCGGCGTCCAGACAGCACCGGTGTCCAGATCGCGCAGATAGACCGCATCGCCGGGGGCATCGGTCACCGGATCGTTCGACCAGGGCGTCAGTTGATTTTCGCGGCTGTTTTCCGACCAGACATGGCCGCTGCCCTCGGCCGAGACCTGAAAGCCGAACTGTGGGTTGGCGATGACATTGATCCAGGGTGCGGGCGTCGTCCGGCCGCCCTGCAGGATGGTGACATATTCGCGGCCCTCGGCGGCGAACCCGCCAAGGCCGTTGAAAAACTCCAACGCCGGCACCTCGGGCGATTGCAGACGGTCCGGCGCGGCAAGGATATGGGGGGCGGGCGGCGCCGGTGGCGCGCTGTCCGCGTCGGGCAAAGCGTCGATCTGCTGACCAATGCTGCCGCGGCTGGCCACCAGAACCACCCGTGCCACCGCAAGCAGCAGCGCCCGGGCCGCGGCGGTGATCAGGTCGCTGCGCAGCGTGTGGATCGCCCCCGGCACCTGGAAGCTGCCGCCATCGGCCCCGGGCTGCAATCGTGCCGGGCGCACGGCCGCGTCAATCGCGATCTGCAGATCCTGCACATAGGACGCCGATCGCTCGTTCAGGATCACCAGATCCACCGCCAGCTGTCGGGTGCGCCAGTATTCGTGCGCCGCCAGGATTTGCCGCAGCTGCGGCAGGTCTTCGGTGTCTTCGATCAACATCAGCACAATCGGCAGATCGCCGGAAATCCCATGTGGCCACAGCCCGGACTGCGGGCCGATCCCCGCCTTGATCCGATTGGAACCCGGACGCAGCCGGGGATCGCCGCGCAACACGAACCCGGCCAATTGCTGGAAATCGGCAGCCTCGGCATTCGTGACCCCAAGGTGGCGCAACTGCACCTGCGCCTGCGTCCAGGCCAGTGTGGTGGCCCGCTCGAACGCCGAAGGGTCGCGGTGGCGGTCCACCAGTTCCAAAAGCTCTGCGGGGCTGGCGGCAACCATCGTCCAGAATGTCACCCGCGCCTTGCCCCCGGCCGGAACACTGACGCGTCGTCGGATCGAAAAGATCGGGTCCAGCACCGTGCCGGTGGTGCCCGACAGCGGCGCATCGCGCATCAGCGCCTGGCTGATGCTGCGGCCGCGGCCAATGAACCGGGCGCGGTCGGTTTCGATCTGGATGGGCGCGGATTCGTCGCCTTCGACAACGGCGATATGCGCGGCCCAGACCTCCGGCTCTCCCGGCGATCGCCGCCGTCTTGTGGCGATGATGACGCCAAGCTCCGGCAGGAAATCGGTCACCACAAACATTTTGGAAAACGCCGGATGCGCCAGATCACTGGCCAGCGGTGCCAGAACCAGTTCGGCGTAGGAAGTCAGGTCGACTTCGCGCGGACGGCGGCCGGTATTGGTCAGCGTGACGCGGCGCGCCTCGGCGTCATCCTCGGCCGATACCACGACTTCGGTGGCTGTGGTCAGGCTTCCGGCCTGAAAGGTGAACGCCGCGTGGTGTTCGCAAAAAACCGCGCGGTGCGATGCGGGGTCACTGCCTGTCGGCTGCACGCCTGCCGACCACAGCGCGCCACTTTGCGTATCGCGGGCAAAGATGAACGACCCCAGCGTCTCTTGCGCGCTATCGGCGCGCCAGCGGGTGATCGCCAGATCGCGCCAGCGGCTGTAGCCGCCGCCGGTCGCGGTCAGCATCACGCCGTAATCGCCGTTGGACAGCAGATGCGCCGTCGGCGGCAGTCCGGCGGGCGCGTCAAAGCGGCGGACTGTGGGCGTATCGGTGTGGTCAGTGGCGCTGACCTTCACCTCTTCGGCGCGCGGTCGGGCGGTGGCCACATCGCGCGGCACCCGTTCTTGCAACAACAGATCCACCGCCTGAATCATCGGATCGGCATGGAACCGGTTGCGCAGGCGGCCATTTTGCAGCGTATTGGCAATGGCGGCGATGGTCATGCCCTGATGATGGGCCATGAAGCTGCGCACGATGGCCATATCCTGCCCATCGGGCAGCCGCGCCGCAGTGAAATCCAGCGCTTCGTAGAACCCGTAACGGCCCTCGGCCCCCAGCGCCGCAAGCCGCGCAAAATTGACCGTCGCCGCCACCGGATCGACCATGCAGGCCAGACCGGTGGCATAGGGGGCGATCACCCGGTTCTGGCTCAGTCCGCGTTTCAGACCCAGCCCGGGCACCCCGAAGTTGGAATACTGATAGGTCACCTCCAGATCGCGGGCGTTGTAGGACGATTCGGAAACCCCCCAGGGAATACCCAGCGCCTGGCCATATTGCTGCTGACGCGCGACGATCAGCCGGCTGGTCTGTTCCAGCACCGACCCCTCGGGGGCGCGCATCACCAAAGACGGCATCAGATATTCAAACATCGACCCCGACCACGATATCAGCGCCGATCCGTTCCCCAAAGGGGTCGCGGCGCGGCCAAGCCGGAACCAGTGCCGACTTTCCACATCGCCTTTGGCGATGGCAAAAAAGCTGGCCAGCCGCGCCTCCGAGGCCAGCAGGTCATAGCAATTCGCATCAAGGCTGTTGGTGACCACCGAAAAGCCGATCGACAGCAATTCCTTGTCCGGCTCCAGCAGAAAGCCGAAATCCATCTCGGTGGCGAACCGATGGGCAAGGGCGGCCACGGCGGCCAGTCGTCCGGCCCGACCCGCCGCGCCGTCCCGCTCATCGGCATGGTCGGTCAGCCGTTGCAAAATCGCGTTGGTCCAGAAGCCAAGTTCGGAGTCCGCCCCGTCCAGCGCCTCGGCAAGCCGGGCAGCGTCGCGGGCCTGCCCGATCAGGGCTGTGCTGTCCGGCAACGCCGCATCGGTCAAAGTGGTGATGGCCGCCGACAGCCGCGTCAGGGCCAGGGAAAAATCGTCGCTGGTGGCGGCCTTGCCCGCGATAGCGCCAAACGCCTCTTGGGCAAGGTGCAGGGCGTCGGTCAGCCCATGGCTCAGCTGCCCGTCGGCGGTGTCGTCCTGACACCAGTCGCGGCAGATCTGCGCCACGGCGATCAGGTGACCGGCAAGATTGCCACTGTCCACCGAAGATACATAGGCCGGGTCCAGAACCCGCAGATCGCCGGTATCGTACCAGTTATAGAAGTGCCCGCGAAACCGGGCCAGCCGCTGCATCTGTTGCAAGGTTTGCTCCAGCCGCCGAAGCGCCGCCTCCTGCCCGATCCAGCCCATGTCGCGCGCCGCGATGATCGACAGCAGATAAAGCCCGATATTGGTCGGCGAGGTGCGGCGCGCCACGATGGCGCGCGGCGTTTCCTGAAAATTGTCCGGCGGCAGGAAGTTGTCGGTTTCGGTCACGAAGGTTTCAAAATACCGCCAGGTGCGGCGGGCAATCAGCCGCAGCGATTGCGCTTGCTCGCCGGTAAGACGCGCCAGCATCGCGGCGCGCCGCGGTTGGCTGATGCGCTCGGCCAGGATCGGGGCCGCCGCCCAAAGCCCGGCGAAAGGCAGCAGCAGCGGCCAGACAGTCGGATTGATCAGCAGCACCATCGCGCAGGATCCAAGCCCCAGCGCCAGCCCGCCCGCCATGGCGCGGTAGTGATCGACGATCCCCGGCCGGGTCCCGATGCCCGCTTGCGCCGCCGTCATCCATTCCAGCAGATGCCGCCGGGTGACCCGCAGGCGCACCAGTGTCCGGCCAATAGCGTCCGCCATCTGCCACGCGGTATCGGCCAGAAAGCCGATGTTCAGCGCAATCTGCAGCCAGGCGTTCGCCGCATCTGCCCCCAGCGCCGAAAAATGCGCCCGCGGGCTGACCCCGGCCCGCGCCGGCACCACCGCAAAGGGCAAAGCCAGCAGCCGCGGCAGCGCCAGCATCCCCAGCACCGACAGCGCCCAGACGGTGGCGATGGGCATGGGCAGCAACCAGCCGCCAACAAGCGCCGCAAATGTTGCCGGGGCAATCAGCGACCGGCGCAGATTGTCCAGCATCTTCCAGCGTCCGACCGCTGGAATGCGCCCGCCACTGTGCTCCGGCGCCCCGAACAGCCAGGGCAGCAACTGCCAATCCCCCCTGACCCAGCGGTGCTGGCGGCTGGCAGCCGCACCGTAGCGGGTGGGAAAATCCTCGATCACTTCGATATCGGATGCCAGTGCGGCGCGGGCAAAAATTCCCTCGAACAGATCATGGCTGAGCATGGTATTCTCGGGCACCCGGTTGGCCAGTGCGGCGGCAAAGGCGTCGATGTCGTAGATGCCTTTGCCGGAAAACGATCCTTCACCGAAAAGATCCTGATAGACATCCGAAACCGCCGCCGCATAGGGTTCGATGCCGCCGGGGCTGGAATAGAGCCGCTGATAGAGCGACCCGTCCTGCCCCACCGGCAAGGCTGCAGTGACCCGCGGCTGCAAGATCCCGTAGCCATCCATCACGCGGCCGCTGTCAGGATCGAACCGGGGCCGGTTCAGCGGATGCGCCATCTTGCCGATCAGGCGGTGCACCGTGTCATGCGGCAGGCGGGTGTCGGCATCCAGCGTGATGACGAAACGCACATCCTGCGGCACCGGCGGGCTGGCCGCGTCGCGCGGCAGAAAAGTGGTGTCAGTTGCCCCGCGCAGCAGCCGGTTCAGCTCGTGCAGCTTGCCGCGCTTGCGCTCCCAGCCCATCCAGCAGCTTTCGGCGGGGTTCCACAATCGCCTTCGGTGCAACAGCAAGAACCGGTCGCCCCGCGCCGACGGATAGTTTGCGTTCAACTGCGCAATCGCCGCCGTTGCAGCCTCGATCAGCGGCCCGTCCGCCACAGTGATCTCGGTTTCCGCATCCGGCCCGTCCGACAGCAGTGCATAATGCACCGCACCGCCGACACTGGACAGATGATGCACCTCCAACCGCTCGATCTGGGCGATCAGATGGCCATGATCGGCCAACAGCACCGGCACCGCGACCAGGGTTTTCAGCGCCTCGGGAACGCCCTTTGCCAGGTCCATTCCGGGCAGCCGTTTCGGCGCAACACTGCGGGTGACCACCAGATTGACCAGCGCTGTCCCGGCCTCGCTCGCCGGCAAAAAGCCCAGCACAGCCAGGGCCAGAACTGCGCCATTCCCGGCTCCTGCGGCCCAAAGCGCTGCTGCCAGCACCGCCGCCGTCGTGGCGGCGATGGCCCCCAGATATCCCGGCAATCCCAGCAGTGCCAAAGACCGGCGCAGCCGCGTACCAAGTGGGAGCGTATAGCCCAAAGTCGCCTCAAGCCTGCCCCGCCCCGGCCCGATCAGAACAAACCCCGGATCTCGCTCACGGTCGGAAACCCCGGACGCGGCCAACGCCAGCGCCTGTTCCGTCACCGCGATTTCGTCGATCGCCGATCGGCGCGCCAGATCCTCGATCGCCGCGCGGTAGCTGTTGCGCGCCGCGAAATCCATCGCGCCAAAGGCCGACGTCGCGCGCAGACGGGCATCAACGGGGCTGACCTCCTCAAAGAAATCCGCCCAGTCAATTTCCGCGATAACCCGCATGCTGGTGACGATATTGCGCATCGTCACATTCGAGGCACCCTGCCGGTGCAGGGTGCGCGCCACGACATCGTCGATCGTGGTGCCCTGGCGGCGCAGACGGTCGAGCAGCCAACTGTGCAGCGGGGTTTCCGCCGGATCAAATCCACGCAGTCGCCGGGCCAGCTGCGCCGCAAATATCTCGGACAGAGGTGTTGTTTCGTATTTCGCCAGGGCCAGAGCCAGGTGCAGGGGCATAGGCATGGCCGCCGTTTGGTCGGCGCCCAGAACACTGTCGATCAGCGCGTCGGCGGCGTCACGCAGGTTCCGGGCTTCAGTAATCTGCACGGCCAATCGGCGCATATTTTCCACCAAAACGATGCGCAGCGTGATCGCGACCGCCCATAATTCGCCGATTTTCAGCGGTTCGACCCGCTGATAGGCCGCCACAAACCGGCTCAGCACCGGGGTGGCAATCAAGCTGTCGGTATGGGCGACATAGGCCCAGGCCAGGCCGAAAATCCGTGGGTATCCGGCAAAAGGCCCGGTGGCAAGCTTGGGAAGCTCGCGGTAGTATCGGGGCGGCAGATCCTCGGCGATCTGGCGCAACTGCGCCTCTACCAGATGGTAATTGTCCAACAGCCACTCTGCCGCCGGGGTCACGCCCCGACCGCTCTGCAAAACGTCCGCCGCGGCGCGGTAGGCGTTCAGCAGGATTGCCGAGTTCGCCTTCAGTCGGCGGGTCAGGTTCGGAACCCGTATTGGCCGGGCGGTGACGGTCTGCGCCGCAGCAAGGGTCTCGGCATGGTGTTCAAGCCGCTCAACCCCGAACAGATCTCCGCGAATCGGCGCCGGATCCGCCCAGGGCGCGGCTGCAATCGGCGCCATCACATCGCCGATCGCCCGGCGGAGGCGCTGCCAGAGGTCAGCGGGCGCCGGCGATTCTTGGCCAAGCCGATCGTCGCCGCTGGTCAAACCGTTGACCGCTCGTTAGCCGCGTGCCGCGAAAGGTCGCTCGACGGGTCGGGGGGCGTATCGGCTGCCGGCGTGCCGTCGCGCGCGGACGCTTTAATAACTCTGGCGCGCTTGTCCGTCCGAAGCGGCGGGGACTGCACGCGCGCGGTCATTTCTGTCCATTTTTGTTTGATTTTGTCCCATTCCATGGTTCGGAACCTTTCCGTGCTGGTATGGCGAAGTTGGCAGGGGCGGCCTTTGGTGCAACGCGGCAGGCGGCAGCTGGTTCCAAAAAATCCTTCGGCTGACCAAAAGTTTTTTCCGGCCGGACCAGACGGCAAATTGCCAGGCTGGTGCCGATCAAGGGAATCCATCCGCGCCAACTTGTGTCTCGGATCAGGCCGACTGCCAGATGTCGAAGTTTCTGCTTACCAGACTCACATCATAGCTGCATTTACTTGCGCTAAGAACAGAATACGACGCCCGGAACCGTACCAACCGGAAAATAGCGGCGCGTCAGAGGACAGGGATGACACAACAGAACCGCATCGACCTTTTGGTCGGGGATCACGCACCAAGGCTGTCCGAGCACCTTCAGGCGCATAGCTTACTGCTTTGCCCTCCGAATGCGGCAAGCGGTTCTGTCGCAAACTTTCTTGATTGACGACGGTCCGGGCAACGAACAGCCGTGACTCGTACGGGTGCCGTCATTCTCTGTGCGCTTATAAGTGCGATAGCAGCTTCATCGCACGCAACCGCGCTTGTTTCTCTTCGCAGATCGACTTGAGATGCGTTATCAGCCGCTCTCCAGCGCCAACTGTGGGGCGGTTGGTCGGGCGAAGGGCGGAAACGATGAATTTCAAAACTGGACGAAACGGGCGCAATTCGACGTTCCGGTCCAGATAGCTGAGGGCGGTCAGTGGGGGCTCTGTTGCACAAATCGCGAGGGATTCCCTGCGTGACTCCAAGGGGTTAGTTGTCTTGCATGAGCAAGCCCACACCCCCGACCTACCGCACGACGAGCTGGCGCGCCTACAATGCCGCCCTGAAGCAGCGCGGATTGCTGCAGATCTGGTTCGACCCGGAGACGATATGGCTGGCGGAGCCCAGCGGAAAGCGGGGCCGACCGGCCACGTTCACCGACGCTGCGATCCAAGCGTGTCTGACGTTGAAGGCGCTGTTCGGGCTGCCATTGCGGCAAACCACTGGGCTGGTGGCAAGCCAGTTGAAGCTTGCCGGGCTCCAGTGGGCGGTGCCGGACTTCAGCACCTTGTCGCGCCGTCAGAAGGGCCTGAACGTCACCATCCCCTATCGGCCCAGTACGGGTGCATTGCACCTGTTGATCGACAGCACCGGGATCAAATCCGAGGGGGAAGGCGAATGGTTTGCCAAGAAACACGGGCCATCCAAGCCACGCCAGTGGCGCAAGGTTCACCTGGGGATTGATGCGGACACGCTGGAAATCCGGGCCATTGAGGTCACCGGCAGCCGGGTCGGTGACGCGCCCATGCTGCCCGAACTGTTGGACCAGATCCCTGATGACCAACCCATCGGCAAGGTCAGCGCTGACGGCGCTTATGATACCCGGGCCTGCCATGCCGCCATCGCCGCGCTCAGCGCCTTCGCCGTCATACCCCCGCCCGCAAGAACGCGCGGCCATGGCTGGAGACCACGCCTGGTGCTCAAGCCAGGAACGAAATCCTCCGCGCCACCCGTCGCCTTGGCCGCACCATCTGGCGGCGATGGAGCGGCTACCACCGACGAAGTCTGGTCGAGACCAAAATGCGGTGCCTCAAGCTGCTCGGCGAGCGTGTCATGGCGCGCGACTTCGACAGGCAGGTCGCGGAACTGCAGATCAGGGCCGCAATCCTGAACCGCTTCACAGCCCTCGGAACGCCGCAAACTCAACGCGTGGGATGAGTCCGTTCAAGGGAAGGGAAAACTCGACCTCAAGCTGATTTGTACAACAGAGCCGGTTTCAGTCGAAAGCAGGATGCAAAACGTCCTCACCGATCCGCCCGTTTACGCAGGCATCCCACCCGCCATGCCTACCGTGCGTCTTGGCTCTGCCCCCAACGACGGCGTTGGGGGCGCGTCTCCGGGTTTTGGCGGAGTTGATTGCCAAGCCCATGAAAACGCGAAGGAAACCGCAGCCGGACCCTATCCGTCGAGGTTCGCTCGACCTGAGCCGGAGGGGCGTTCAGAGCCCGAAACGGGCCTTGCGTGCGGTCTCTGAGGTTCGGACTGTTCCTGCAAACCCCTTTGAAAACACGGAAAATTCCGCGCCCGGCAAGGGGGTGTCACTGGTTCGCAGGGGGGATTCTGGCGGAGGCGGTGGGATTCGAACCCACGGTGGGCTTCCGCCCACGCTCAGTTAGCAACCGAGTGCTTTCGGCCTCTCAGCCACGCCTCCGACGGCTGTCATTTAATCGGGCAAATGCGCGGCTGCAAGAGGGAAAGGAAGGGGCATTCCCGGGTTTTCGGGGCCACCACAGGGGCACCAATACCTAGATACTTTTCCATAAAATCAATAAAAGCAATATCTTACCTTTCATGACACGCGTGTTTTCCGGCGTCACCGCGCCCGTCTTAGCCAGAAAACAAGAAATGCAGCACGTCGCCGTCTTTCACTTCATAGGTTTTGCCTTCAACACGGAACTTGCCCGCCTCACGCGCCCCTGCCTCGCCGTTGCCCGCGATGTAATCGTCAAAAGCGATGGTTTCCGACCGGATGAAGCCCTTCTCAAAATCGCCGTGAATGACGCCCGCCGCCTGCGGGGCCAGCGTGCCGCGGGTGATCGTCCAGGCGCGGGCTTCTTTCGGGCCGACGGTGAAATAGGTCTGCAAGCCCAGCAGCGCATAGCCGGCCCGGATCAACCGGTCCAGCCCCGCCTCCTCCAGCCCCATCTCCTCCAGAAACATAGCGGCCTCATCGGCGGCCAGCTGGCTGATCTCTTCTTCGATCCGCGCCGAGATAACCACCGCAGCCGCCCCCTGCGCCGCCGCCATTTGTGCAACCGTCACCGACAGGCTGTTGCCTGACGCCGCCGAAGCTTCTTCGACGTTGCACACGAACAGCACCGGCTTGGAGGTCAACAGTTGCAGCATCCCCCAGGCCTTGGCGTCGTCTTCTGCCACCGCGATGGACCGCGCCGGTTTGCCCTGTTCCAGCGCCGCCAGTGCCGCTTTCATCAGCCGCTCCTGGGCTGCCGCTTCCTTGTCGCCGCCCTTGATCTTGCGGGCAATATTGGCCAGCCGCCGTTCGATCGATTCCATATCGGCAATCATCAGCTCGGTCTCGATCGTCTCCGCATCGGCCATCGGGTCAATCCGGCCTTCGACATGGGTGATATCGCCGTCTTCAAAACAGCGCACGACATGGGCGATGGCGTCACATTCGCGGATATTGGCCAGGAACTGGTTGCCGAGCCCCTCGCCCTTGGACGCCCCGCGCACCAGTCCGGCGATATCGACAAAGGTGATGCGTGTCGGGATGATCTGCTTCGACCCGGCGATGGCGGCGAGTTTTTCAAGCCGGGCATCCGGCACCGCCACATCGCCGACATTCGGCTCAATCGTGCAAAACGGGAAGTTCGCGGCCTGTGCGGCGGCGGTGCGGGTCAGCGCGTTGAAAAGCGTCGATTTGCCGACGTTCGGCAGCCCGACGATGCCCATCTTGAATCCCATGACGATCCGCTCCTTCCGAGTGATGCGGGCGCATCTATGGGGTAGGGGCGGGCCGGGTCAAGCCCTGCCCGCAAAGGCCAGCTGTGCGATCGGCGGCAGGGTCGAGGACAGAAGCTGCCAGTTTTCGCCGCCGTCAGGCGACAGCCACAGGTTGCCGGTCGTCGAGCCCATCGCCAGCCGCTGCCCCGTGTCGTCGCAGACCAGGGCGTGCCGATAGATCAGATCGTAGCAGTTGCGGTCCGGCAGTCCCGTCGTCAGCCGCGCAAAGCGGACGCCCCCGTCGCGGGTGTGGGTCACCTCCAGACGCCCGCCCACCGGCACCCGGCATTCATCCTTGACGCCGGGGGCGAACCAGGCCCAGTCGGGCCGGTCGGGATGGGCGACCACCGCGAACCCGAAGGCAGAGGGCTTCACATCGGTGATTTCAGAGAATGTCCGCCCCCGGTCGGACGACACGAATATGCCGTTGTGATGCTGGCACCAGACCCGGTCGGGATCGGTGCGGCAGGCAGCGATCAGGTGCGGATCCTGGCTTACCGGATTATAGGCCTGATCGGGCGGCAGGAACTCGGCGCGCAGCCCTTGCCCGCCCTGGTGCCAGCTTACGCCACCGTCGTCGCTCAACCAGACCCCGCCGCAGGAGACGCCGACCGTCAGTCGCCGACTGTCGCGCGGATCGACGAGGATCGAGTGAATGCCCGGATGGTCATAGCCGCCGCCGAACCAGCGGGCGCGTTCAGGCCGGTCCCAGAGGCTTTCGATCAGCGCCCAGCTGTCGCCCCGGTCGCGGCTGACAAACAGCCCGCCCGGCAAGGTTCCGGCCCAGATCAGACCGGGCTGATCAACGCCGCCCGCTGCCAGGGTCCAGATCATGTCGAGCGTCGGCGCATCCTCGGCCCCGGTGGCCGGATAGGCGGGCGGGGCAAGTTCGGTCCAGCTGGCGCCCCGGTCATCGGAGCGGTGCAGCTTGCAGCCGAAATGGCCAAGCCGCAGCGCGGCGTAAACCGCGCCATCGCGGGGATCGTCCAGAACCGCGGTCACCGGCTGCGCCAGAAACTCCGGCTCGCCCGCTTGTCGCCAGCCGCCGCTGCCATTGGCCGAAAACCGGAACAGTCCCTTGCGGCTTGCCACCCAAAGCATGTCCATCGCTAACCTCCTGAAAGTGCCTGCAGGATATAGACCTCGGCCCCCGGCCCGACCGGATCGGAGAGCCGCGCCCTGTCGGCGATCATCTCGCCGTTCACGAAGATATTGACGTGCCGACGCACGCGGCCCTGATCATCAAGGACATAGGACCGCAGAAGGGCGTCATCGGCAAAGGCGCGGTCCAGAAGCTCGCGCACCGTCGCGCCGTCGGCGGTCAGGGTCGGGGCGGGTCGGTGCCGCGCCAGGGCGCCGGTGAAACGGATCGTGGCCATCGCTGATCTCCCGTCCCGAAGAATGCCCCGAACGCCCACTTTTCACAATCGCCTGTTCAGGCAAAGGTCAGATGAGACAGAATCCGCTGCGATACGCTATCCTTGGTCGCGCAACCAACGGAGGACCGGCCATGTCATTCACCCCCTATATCCATTTTCAAGGCAACTGCGCCGAAGCCATGCAGGCCTATGCCAATATCTTTGGCGCGACCGACCTGCAGTTAATGCGCTACGCCGATGCGCCGCCATCGGCCGGAATGCCTGCTGGCAACCCCGACAAGATCATGCACGCCCAACTGACGGCTGGCGGCCAACCCCTGATGGCCAGCGATTGGCCCGATGGCATGACCGGCGAGCCACAAGCCTCCGTCTCGGTCACGCACACCATCGCCGATGTAACGCGGGGCGGAAAGATTTTCGACCTGCTGGCTGATGGCGGGGCGGTGACAATGCCCTATGGCCCGACATTCTGGTCAGAGGGCTTTGGCATGGTCAAAGACCGCTTTGGGACGCATTGGATGATCATGGCTCCGGAAGTTGGTGCCGAAGCTGCCACCAAGGCGAAACCCAAAGCCCGCAGCAAGAGCAAAGCCAAAGCCTGAGTGGTGGCCTGAAGGG
>JANMDM010000136.1:0-23153 GCA_031376305.1 Pseudomonadota bacterium
GAACAGTCCCAACGGACTGAGGTTTCGTAAAGCGTGAAAAACACGCGCGGAGGCAAAGCCACGTTGAATCCTTCCTCAATGGAACCAGAGGAGGAAACGTGCCTGTACCGCCTTCTGGCCTTGTTTTTATGTGCAAAACGGAAAATCTCGGCACAAAAGGTCAGGACGCCAAAGCGCCTTCTTCGACCTTGTGTGCCGGGTGATACGACCTGTTATGCTTTTAGTTGAGGACTGCTCTCCCCATACGTGCAAGCTGCACTGGGCCGCGATTCGGAGCAATAGGGGGCCGATCAGGAAGCTGTGGATAAGGTCGGGAACGAGAACAAAGAGTGAAGATCGGGTGCGGGCGGTACCGGCGGCAACTGGGGCGCCGAAGGAACCAGCGCGGCAAAGCAACTCCTCCCGAGCACCGTACGCCAAGCGCTGCAGCGGGAATTTTAGGCCCCAGCCACAGGTTGCAACAAAGACTCACATTGCCGTGAGCATCCGGCTAAATCCCTGTGATTGATTTCTTCACTGGAATTTTACGCCCATCTAGGGAGAATGAGAAAATCAAATCGCCATGTGGCGCTGCAGAGAGCGAATGAATATTGATGAAGCGATCAATCCTGCGGTCCTTGTGTGGGCGCGCGAAACGGCGGGGCTCTCTGTAGAAGAGGGCGCGCACAAGATCGGCTTGACCTCTGGCGCACGCGGCACGGCTGCCGAAAAGCTCGCAGCGATGGAAAGCGGCCAGCGCGCACCGTCCGAGGCACAGCTTGCGAAGATGGCCGCTGCTTATCACCGCCCGCTTCTCACGCTCTATATGGCGGAGCCACCTCGCCCAGCGGACCGGGGCGAAGATTTTCGCACAATGAGAACACCGGTCGCTCCGCAGGAAGCCGCTAACCTTGACGCGCTTGTTCGAGACGTGCGGACGCGACAGAGCATTCTGCGCGACATGATGGATGACGAGGAAGACGCGGAGCCCGTCCGCTTCGTCGGAACGCTGCCGATCAGCACCCCGATTAGGCAGGCGGCAAGCCGGATCAAAGCGGCGCTTGGGATCGACGATGACCGCAGCTTTCGAAGAGGGATGCGCGAGCCGCAAGACCTCTTTGCCGAACTGCGGCGAAGGACGGAATCCCTTCGCGTCTTTGTCATTCTTTTGGGTGACCTTGGAAGCCATCACACTGCGATCACACCGAGGGTGTTTCGCGGTTTCGCTGTCGCCGACGAACTCGCCCCGATGATAGTGATCAATGATCAGGATGCAAAGGCCGCTTGGTCTTTCACGTTGATCCATGAGTTGGCGCACATTTTCGTCGGCAACACGGGCATAAGTGGCCTTCCTGCGACAGCCGAGCCCCATACGCCGAAGGCTCGCACCGAACGGTTCTGCAATGATGTGGCGGGAGAACTGCTTCTGCCCAGACAGGCACTGGCACGGGTACGCAGGTTGGCAACTGCCGAATTCGTAATGCAGGAATCATCTCTCTAACGCAGGAATTCAATCTGCCGGATCCGGCGGTGTCAAAACATGTTGAGGCGCCGCATCAGGATTTGCCATCGGTCATGGCGCAGCTTGCCATTTCCGCGATCGGAGCGCGCAACGGCGTCCACCAAGACGTTGAGGATGAGGGTCAGTGCCACGGTCGATTCAATGAACAGGCCGGAACGCGAGGCTGCGAACATCTTGTGATCGGCCAAGTCATGCGCCCAATCACAGAACTCATCACTGATGACGATCAGTTTGAAGCCGATTTCCTTTGCGATCTCGGCTATCTTCAGCCCCTCATTTGCGTAGGGCACGCCGTCGATCAGGATGAGCACCATCGGTTTTGGCTGCACGTCGCCCAGAATAGATAGCCATTCACCAAGCATGCTGTCGTTGGCGGAAAGGAACCGGACGTTATCGCGGGCGAGCGCAAGACGGCGTGAGAAATCCTCGGCTGTGCCCTTGAGCGCCTGAAAGCCCGTCACAAAGACTTGCTCGGCATCGGCAGCCGTTTGCACAAGATCGCGCCAGGTATCGCTGTTGAACTCACGAAACAGTTTTTCCATGGTCCTAATCTCGTTGTCGCGGACCTCGGAGTAGACGCCATGCCATTCCGTGTATTTCTTTTCATCGGTTAAATGGCGTTCGTTGACCGCTTCCAGCTGTAGTTCCAGCTTGAGTCCTGCAATGCTTTTGTAACCCGCCTTGCGCAGAAACCGGCTGACCGAAATCTCGCTGACCGACACTTTGCGGGCTAGTGAGCTGCCGGTCTCAAAGGTAATATGATCAATGTTTCTAATGATATAGTGCGCAATCCGCGCCTCGGTTGGCGACAGTTTCGAAAGCATGGATTGCAGTTTTCGCGTGGTTGTTGCGGACATTTTCGCTCCTGTCAGCCTGCCATGCCGACTATGATACCAATATGTCTTTATAATGTTATTGACAGAATGGCAATTGTGCGCAGACAATCACGCCAGGAAACTTGTCGTAACAAAAACGTCTTGTGTCGGGGGAAATCAAAATGGAACGTCGGACCTTCATTAAATCGTCACTTGCTGCCGGGCTTGCTGTTCCAGTGATGCTGGATCAACTCATTTCTGCAGCCGAAGCGGCGGGCACCAAGGTGCTGCGAATTGGCTACGCTGCACCGGTGCAAACCCTTGACCCAATCAAGACGGTGTTCGCGTCGGACATCATCTCGCAGGGCATGATGTTTGCCCGTCTGCTGAAAGCGAACGCCGATGGCAGTGAAGTGGGACCGGGTCTGGCGGAAAGCTGGGAGATTTCGGCGGATGGTCTGACCTATACATTCCTGCTGCGCGACGGCCTCAAGTTTTCGGATGGAAGCCCGCTGACGGCAGAGGATGTGGCTTTCAGCTTTAACCGCATGCGGTTTCAGAAAGACACGGTTTACGCAGCCCCCTTCCAGCCGCTGACAAAGATCGAAGTTGTGGACGCCAGATCTGTGAAGATGACTCTGGACCGCCCGTTTCCGCCGTTCCTCACGCTTTGTGAAATCTGGAACACCGGCATCGTGTCTAAAGCGGCCGTCGGAGCTTTGGGCGACGAGGAGTTTGGCCGCAACCCGGCGGTAACTTCCGGGCCTTTCAAGTTCGTCGAATGGCGCGCGGGCGATCGTGTCATCATGGCCCGCAACGAAAACTACTATCTTGTCGGCATGCCCAAACTCGATGGCATTGAGTTCATATTCGTGCCGGATAACAATACCGGCATTGCCATGGTTCAGGCGGGTGAACTTGACGTCAGCATGGGTGTGCCCTTTGCCCGGATGAAAGAACTGGAAGCCGCAGGCGTAACCGTCGTGTCCGAAGCGTCCAGCGCCACTTATGACATGCTGATCAATCACGAGGCCGAGCCCTTCAACAGCCTGCAGTTTCGTCAGGCCGTCAGCTTTGGTATCGACCGTCAGGTTATCAATGATGCGGTGACCGCTGGTTTTGGGACCGCCGCCACATCAATCTTCAGCCCGAGCCTGCATTTCTTCAACAAAGACCTGCCAGTGATTGCCCGCGATGTCGAAAAGGCCAAGGCGCTGCTGGCTGAATCCGGTGTCGCCGCGCTTGCGTTCGAATTGATTACCAATGCGGGCGTCGTCGACGAAGAAAAAGCCGCAGTCCTGATTCAGGCGCAGCTGGCCGAGATTGGCATAGCCGTAAACATCGTGTCGATTGATCCGGGTCAGGTTTGGACCCAATTGATCGACGGCCAATATCAGGCACAGATGAACTGGTGGTATAACGAAACCACCGACCCCGACAATGCGGTGCGGTGGTGCGTCTGGGGGGCGGGCGACAACAAGTCCTACTACACCCGTTACAACAATGATGAGGTCAACGCGCTCATCGACGCGGCGGCTGGCGAAGCGGATCAGGCCAAGCGCGCCGAGATGTACAACAAGATCCAGCAAATCTGCGTGGATGAGGTGGCCCAGGTGGCGCTTTATCACCCCACATGGACAAGCGCGCGTTCTGCCGCAGTCACCGGCCTCGTGTTCAACCTTGGATCGCAATACTCGGCGATCGACGAGGCAGACCTCGGCAGCTGATCGCCACCAGAGCCTAAATCGGGCTGACAGGCCTTTGGGGGCGTTCACATGACGCGTTTTTCTTTTCTGCTGCGCAGACCGTTCGAGCTGATTCCGGTTCTTATCGGGATCAGCTTGATCAGTTTCGTCCTGCTGCAGCTGACGCCCGGCGATCCGGCCCGGTTGCTGCTTGGCCCGAAAGCGAGCGAAGAGGCCATAGCCCTGATACGCCAGCGCTATGGCTTGGATCAGCCGCTTTTTGTTCAGTATTATTACTACATCAAGAATGTCCTTGGCGGCGATTTCGGCCAGTCGATGAGCTTTCGCTCTGCCATCGGGCCGGTGTTGCTGGAGCGGATCGGGCCGACGCTTTACATTCTGGTCTACGGTCTGTTCCTGTCCGTCCTCTTGACGCTCCTCCTTGGGGTGCTTGCGGCGCGCAGCCGGGGGCGATGGCTGGATCAGACCATACGCGTCATCTGCGTGGTTGGCGTCGGTGTCCCGTCCTATTTTGTTGGCCTGCTCCTGATTCTGGTCCTATCGCTCAATTTCGGGCTGTTCCCGGTTTCGGGCTATGCCGATAGCTTTGTGGCCAATCTCCATCATCTTTTCCTGCCGGCCCTGACGATTGCCATCTCTGTCACCCCGATCCTGACCCGCAACTTCAGGGCCACCCTGCTGCAACAAATGAACGCGGGCTACGCGGTCGCCGCCCTGTCGAAAGGTGTGCCGGAAAACAAGGTATTCTGGCGCCATGTGTTCTGGAATTCGCTTCTGCCGACGGTCAGCCTGTTCGGCGTTGTGGCCTCTTTCCTGATCGGCGGCACAGTCGTGATCGAAAACGTGTTCAACATTCCCGGTCTTGGCCTGCTGCTTGTGCGCTCGGTCCTCAGCCGGGACTACCTTGTGGTGCAAGGCGTCACTTTGGTGATGGCCTCGGGCATCGTGATTTCAAACCTGATCATAGATATCGTGGTTGCGGCCCTGGATCCGAGGGTAAAGACATGACGAAAAGCCTTAGCTCCCCGGCGCGCTGGTTGCGGCAAGAGGCACCGACGTCTCTCAAAATCGGTTTGGCGGTAACGCTGCTCTGGGTGTTGGCCGCCGCTCTGGCACCAGTGCTTTCATCTTTTGATCCGATTGCAATCGACGCGGCTAACGCCGTGCTGCCGCCAAGCGCCGACCATTTTCTGGGCACGGATTCCGTGGGGCGCGATATTTTGGCGCGGATTCTATATGGCGCGCGGATTGACCTGCTGATGGCTGTGGCCGGAGTGATTGGCCCGTTCATTCTGGGAACGGCGATCGGTTTGCTTGCCGGATATTCGGGCGGCTGGATTGATGCGGTGCTGATGCGGATCGTCGAGGTGACGATCTCGTTTCCGTATTTCGTACTGGTGATCGCCATCGTTTCGATCATGGGGCCGGGGCTGACGAGCTATATCGTGTCCCTGACCGTGGTGAACTGGGTGACCTACGCGCGGCTGGTGCGCAGCGAAACCCTGGTTCTGGCAAACGCGGATTTCATACTTGCCGCGCGGGTTCTGGGGTTCCGCGGCCGACGCATCATGTTCCGCCATATTTTTCCAAATGCCATCGTGCCGTCGAGCGTTTTTCTGATGACCGACGCCGTTCTGACGATTGTGCTGGGATCGTCATTGGGCTTTCTCGGCCTTGGCGTGCAGCCGCCGACGCCCGAATGGGGGGTGATGATCGCCGAGGGCCGCACCTATCTTGGAACCGCATGGTGGATTTCGCTTTGTCCGGGGCTTGCGCTCTGTTCGCTGGCCTTTGGCCTTTCATTGATTGCCGATGGCGTGGCGCAGATTTTGGACCCGGAGGCATAGGATGAAAAACACGCTTGTCTCGGTCGAAGATCTGACCATCAGCTTTGATACCACCCAAGGCGCCGTCGATGCCGTCAAAGGTGTCTCCTTCACCATAAAGCGTGGTGAAGCGCTGGGGATCGTCGGCGAGTCCGGTTCGGGAAAATCTGTGGTGTGTCGGGCATTGCTGCAACTTTTTGCGCCGAACGCAAAGGTGAAACGGGGCAAGATCCTGCATGAGGGAAAAGATGTTCTGACGATGTCGGCGACGGACCTGAACGCCTATCGCGGCGAAAAGGCCGCGATGATCTTTCAGAACCCCTCAACGCATCTGGACCCGATTATGATGGTCGGTGATCAGGTTGCCGAAGGCCTGATGATCCACCGCAAGCTTGACCGCGCCGCGGCAACAAAGCAGGCGGTGAGCCTGCTTGAAGATATGAAAATCCTCGACGCGCCGCGCCGCGCGAAGGCTTATTCGCACGAACTTTCCGGCGGGATGCGCCAGCGGGTGATGATCGCCGCCGCTTTGGCCTGTTCGCCGGGGCTGTTGATCGCGGACGAGCCGACGACGGCGCTGGATGTCACCGTGCAGGCGCAGATTCTGGCGCTGATCTGCAAGATCCGCCAGGAACGCCACCTGACCTTGGTTCTTGTCTCGCACGATCTGGGCGTGATCGGCGAAATGTGCGACCGCATCATCGTGATGAAAGACGGGCAGATCGTTGAAACCGGCACGACGGAGCAAATTCTGACCGCGCCACAGGCGGACTACACCAAAAACCTCATCCGGTCGCAGCCGTCCTTGCTGCCTGGCCGCGAGGAGCACGCGGTTTCAGACAAGGCAGACATCGTGTCTGTGAAGGGCGTTTCGGTTCTTTTTCCGGCGCCAAGAAAGCTGGCTGATATCATCGGGCGCAAACCCGGCCATGTGGTCCGGGCCGTGGATGAAGTAAGCCTTTCAGTGCGGCGCGGCGGCTCGCTTGGAATTGTGGGCGAATCTGGGTCGGGGAAAAGTACGCTGGCGCGCGTGCTGGTGGGGCTGTTGAAACCATCCGCCGGGACCGTGAAGATTGAAGGGCTGGATCAGGGGAAAGACCGGGCGCGGGTCATTCAGATGGCGTTTCAGGATCCCTACCTGTCGCTGAACCCGTCTTATACCATCGCCCAGACCCTGTCGGAGCCGTTCAAGGCGCATCGTCTTTGCCCGCTTTCCGAGGTTCCGGCCCGGCTGAAGGCGTTGATGCGGACGGTTGAGCTGCCAGAGGAACTTCTGACCCGCAAGTCTGGCCAGCTGTCCGGCGGGCAACGCCAGCGGGTGGGGATTGCGCGGGCGCTGGCCATGTCGCCCGACATCTTGATTGCCGATGAGGTGACATCGGCGCTCGATGTCTCGATCCAGGCGCAGATCCTCGAACTGTTCAAGCGGTTGCAGCAAGAGCTTGATCTGACACTGATCCTGATCTCGCATGATCTGGCCGTGGTACGCTACCTTTGCGAAGATGTTGCGGTGATGCGGCATGGCAAGCTGCTTGAATATGGCCGCAGCGCCGAAGTTTTGCGCAACCCCCAAACAGAATACACCCAGGCGCTGCTAAAGGCGGTGCCCAGACTTATTGAATCCAAAGCAGGAAATACACGACCATGACGAAACCGCGCGGCAGAGAGCTTGGCCTTCCGTTCCCCGGCACGCCTGGCCCCTATAACGCCATCACTGATGTACCCGGCGTTCTTGTCGGCTTTACCACACTGACTGACCCCGCGAAAAACATGCGAACCGGAGTGACGGCCATCCTTCCACGGGCTGAAAAAGACAGTCCGCACCCGGTTTGGGCCGGGTTTCATTCCCTGAACGGCAATGGCGAAATGACGGGCGTGCATTGGATCAACGATGCCGGCTATTTCATGGGACCGATCTGCATCACCAATACGCATTGCGTCGGTGCCGCCCATACCGGGGCGACCGAATGGATGATCGAGACCTATGCCAAGCATTTCAAGGAAGAGCATGCCTGGGCATTGCCGATTGTGGCCGAAACCTATGATGGTGGCCTGAACGACATCAATGCGATGTTCGTGAAGCCGGAACACGCGGTTGCCGCTTTGAAATCGGCAAAGTCCGGCCCGGTCGCCGAAGGCTCCACCGGCGGCGGGAACGGGATGATCGCCTATGAATTCAAGGGCGGGACC
Source organism: Pseudomonadota bacterium (assembly GCA_031376305.1). Classification (GTDB taxonomy): domain Bacteria; phylum Pseudomonadota; class Alphaproteobacteria; order Rhodobacterales; family Rhodobacteraceae; genus TMP-24. The sequence continues at coordinate 8,039 of JANMDM010000136.1, forward strand.
GGCACTTCGTCGCGCCAGATCAGCGTTGGCGGCCAGACCTACACCATCGGCGTTCTGGTGCAGGCCAACTATGGCATTCGCCCGTGGTTAAGTGTTTTGGGCGTGCCCGTCGGCCGTGAGATGACCGGACATCGCCTGCGCGACAAGGAAACCGGCTCGATCATCGTGATCATCGCCACCGACGCGCCGCTTACGGACGCGATCCTGCGGCAATTGGCCAAGCGGGCATCAATTGGCATCGGCCGGTCCGGATCGCCAGGCGGCAACAATTCGGGCGACATCTTCCTTGCCTTTTCGGTGGCCGACGACATGCCCAATTCCCTGTTCGCGGGGCCGGTGATCACCCGGCATTCGCTGAACTGGGAAGAGCTTGATCCGCTATACGAAGCCGCCGTTGAGGCGGTTGATGAAAGCGTGATCAACGCCATCGTCGCGGGCGAGGATGTGGCAACCTTCAAACCGGCCGGACAGGTCTGTGTGGGGATCGATACCGGTCAGCTGATGGAAATCATGGCGCGCTATGGGCGAAGCGCAGCCAAAGCTTTGTAAAAAACCCTTCACACCTGAGGCTGAAAAATGGTGGAATATCCTCGCGCGCGGCCGCGCAGGTTCTGGTGAACGACGTCCAGCTTCCGGTATTGATTGCGGGCTTCCGCCCCATCGCCACAACGATCAGGGCTGGCGCGCATTCAGCTCTGGTCTTCAGCATCGGCTTTATCTCCGGTTTGGCGGGTTGAGTTGAGGGATGGATAGGCGCTGACGACTTCGACGCAGTAGCGCGGCACATAATGGGTGGCGCGGTTCTTGTAGAAGTCGATACAGAAGGATTGGAAGGCGGCGAACTTGCGCGAGACATGGCGGCGACGCGGGTAAAGCAGGTTCACCGGCACCTCGGGCGAACGCCACCCTGGCAGAACCGGCACCAGATGGCCGGTTGCGCATTCGATCTCGGTGAAGAAGTCCGGCAGATAGGCGATGCCCTCACCGGCGACAGCGAAATACTTGATCATCCAGTAGTCATTGGCGGTGCAGTTTGCCGGGGGCAGCACATCGACGGTTTCCGTGCTGCTGGCCAGATGCCAGGTCTGCAAACCGGTTTGCCGACGGAAGGCGACGCCGTGATGGTCGTGCAGGTCGTCCGGCTTCGTTGGCGTGCCGTGGCGAGAAAGGTAATCGCGGCTGGCGTAAAGGCCGAAACAAGCCCCGGTCAGACGGCGGGCGACATAATCGACCTGCGAAGGTTCGCCCCAGTTGAAAATGCCGTCAAAGGCCTGAGGCCGGTCTGGCGCGTAAATATAGCCCGGCGACAGGAAGATCACCTCGATCTTCACCTGTGGGTAGCGCTGGCGGAAGGCAAAAAGCAGCTCGGAAGTGAACGACGTGCCGAACTCGCCCGTTGAGCCAATGGTCAGCGTTCCGGCGATGTCTTGGCGCATGGCGACGATGGCCGCCTCGGCGTTGTCGCAACTGGACTGGATGCGGTGGGCGTGGTCAAGAAACTCATACCCGGCGTCGGTCAGCAAGAGATCGCGCCCCTCGCGCACAAAGAGCGCCACGCCAAGCCGGTCCTCAAGCTGGCGGATCTTGTGGCTGAGTGTCGATTTGGGCAGTCGGTGCAGCCGCGCGGCGTTCGACAGCGACCGTGCGTCGGCGACCTTGATGAAATAGTCGATCGAGTCCAGGTCCATGGTAATCGTCCAAAAATTGGGACGAAACGTCCAATAAATGCGGTCGTTTATCCGATTGCCTGAACAATGGTTATCGCTGAAGATAAGTTGACGCAAGGGGATGCAGGATGGGTCAGACAGATGCCGAACACGCGCTGCCGCACCGGCCCGACCAATCACTGAGAGGGAGAACAGCGTGACCGATCTACGCGACTACATCCGCGCCGGTAGGGCTGAGATCAAGTCCGACGCGATCATAACCGGCGGCAGGCTCGTCAATGTCACCTCCGATGAAATCTATGCCGCCGACATTGCCGTCTGGGGCGGTCGCATCATGGCCACTGGCGATGTGAGCGAATACCGCGGCCCGAAGACCGAGGTGATCGACGCGCGCGGCCAGTATCTTTGCCCCGGCATGATCGACGGGCATCTGCATGTCGAATGTTCGAAAATGTCGATCACCAGCTTTGCCAAGGCGGTCGTGCCCTTGGGCACCACGTCGATCGTCTCGGGTCTCGATCAGATTCTGGTCACGGCGGGCACCGAGGGCGCGCGCGAGTTTCTGGACGAAGCCAAGGGCACGCCGCTCAAAGTCTTCTGGGGCGCGCCCTGCAAGACGCCCTATACGCTGCCCATGTCGAACGTCGGTCATTATTTCGGCCCCGAGGATCACCAGGCCACCCATCACTGGCCGGAATGCGTCGGCATCTGGGAAACCGTGCGCGAATTCGTGCAGGAGATGGACGAAAAGGTGCTGGCCGCCATCGAGCTGGCGGAAAAGCACCGGCTGCCGATTTTGGGTTGTTCGCCAATGTGTTGCGGCACTAAGCTCAATTCCTACCTGCAGGCCGGGGTGCGGTCCGACCATGAAAGCTATACCGCCGAGGAATTCCTCGAAAAGCTGCGCAAGGGGATGCATGTCGTCATCCGCGAATCTTCGATCTCGCATTTCCTGACCGAGAATTTGCGCATCGTCACCGAAATGGGCATCGGCGCCATGCGCCGGATCAGTTTTTGCACCGATGACGTGGTGGCCTCCGACATCCTCAAGCGCGGGCATCTGGACAATATGGTGCGCATGGCCATCGCCATGGGCATTCCGCCGCTGGCGGCGATCCAGATGGCCACCATCAACGGGGCCGAGGCGCTGCGCATCGACCAGAAGGTCGGGGTCATCGCGCCTGGGCGCGCCGCCGACATCCTCTTTGTCGATGACATAAACGATTTTCGCGTTCAGCGGGTGATGGCCAAGGGCCGGATGGCGGCGGAAAACGGCGCGATGACTGTGCCGCTGGATCCGCCGGTGAGGTCCGAGCGGTTGCTGAAAACCTTCCGCGTCGATCCGGTGAAACCATCGGATTTCGCGGTGCCAAGCAAGGGTCCGGCGGCAAACGCCAAGGTGCTGGCGATGGCCGTCACGCCCGAAAAAATCTTCGTGCGCAAGCGCCGCGACGTGACTTTGTCGGTGCGGCACGGCATGGTTCTGGCCGACCTGGCGCAGGATGTGCAATATGTCACGGTCGTCGAACGCTATGGCCGCACCCGCAACCGTCCGGTCGGCTTCATCTCGGGCTTCGGGCTGAAATCCGGGGCGCTGGCCACCTCGACCGCGCCCGACGACAACAACATCGTCTGCGTCGGCACCAACCCCGAGGATATGGCCGTGGCCATTAACCACATCATCGCCGGCAACGGCGGTCAGGTGGTAGTGGACAAGGGCAAGGTCGTGGAATCCTTGGCCCTGCCGATCGGCGGCATCGTCTCGGATATCGAGCCCGCTGAAATGGCGCGGCGCGAGGAGGCGCTTGACGATGCGGCGCGCGCGCTTGGCTGCACGCTGCCCTGGCCTTTCATGTATATGTTCGTGCTGCAGATCACCGCAATTCCCGACTATGCCATCACTGATCTTGGCACGATAAGCTGTCTCGAACTGAAAGTGATCGATCCGGTCTATGAACCGGCTTGAGGAACAACAAGGGAGGATACCATGCTAGGACGGCGGACTTTCTTCGGCGCGACATTCGGCACGCTCGCGGGCCTGATGCTCGGAACCGCGGCATTTGCGGAAGACCCCACGACATTGAAGATCGCGGGCATCCTGTCGGCGGGCAAGGAGGCGCCTTGGGAAACCTCCTTCGTTGCCTCGATGGACCGGGTCATAGCGGCCAAGCCGCATGGACTGAACATCGAGGTGAACTACACCGAAAACGTCTATGACAATGCCGAACAGGTGTTCCGCACCTATGCCGAGACCGGCGAATACGACATCCTCTTTGGCGACACCGCCTATGCCGATGCCATCGAGCGGCTGAAGGACGAATTCCCCGATATCCTCTTCGTCATGTCTGGCTCGGGCAATCGCGGGATGGGCGGTAATGCCTATTGGATCTTCGTCCATGCGCACGAACCCGCCTATGTGATGGGCGAGATCGCCGGCAAGATGACCAAATCGAACGTCGTCGGCACCGTCTCGACCTTTCCGGCGGAAGATACCAACGACCAGATCAACGCTTTCTTCGCCGGGGCCAAGGCGGTGAACCCGCAGGTGAAGCAGAAGATCACCTATATCCAGTCCTGGTATGACCCTGCCAAATCCAATGAGGCAACTTCGGCGCAGATCGCCGCCGGGGCCGACATGATCTATCAGATGTCGGGCGCTTTCGAGGTCTGCGAGGAAAAGGCCATCGGCTGTTTCGGCAACTACGTCGACATGGCCCCCGCCGCGCCGAATTCCATCGTCGCCTCGGCCATCGTCAAATGGGATCCGCATATCACCTGGATCGTCGATGAATGGTGGAACGCGAAAACCACCGGGGCCTCGTTCAATGCGCCGATGGAGCCGAAATGGTTCACTTGGGCGGAAGGCTCGGGTGATGTCGCCGTCAACCCGGCCTGGGCCTCGAAAATGCCGGAGGATGTGACCAAGATGGTCGAGGACTCGACCGCCGCCATCAAGTCGGGCTCAACCAAGGTCGAACTGAACCTGAACGAAGTGACTTCGAACTGATGCTTGCGGGCTTCGGGCGCCACCGCCCGGAGCCCGCAATTTGCCGGGAACCCACCGACCATGACCGAAGCCCCCGCTCGTCTCGAAATCCGCAATCTGACCAAACGGTTCGGGGCCTTCACCGCCAATGATGCAATATCTCTGCAGATCGCGCCGGGCGAACTGCATTGCCTTCTGGGCGAGAATGGCGCGGGCAAATCGACGCTCTCCGCCTGTCTCTTCGGCCTGCTGCAACCCGAGGCTGGCGAGGTTCTGGTCGACGGCAGGCCGCTCAAGCTGACGAGCCCGGCAGATGCAATTGCCGCCGGGATCGGCATGGTCCACCAGCATTTCGTTTTGGTCCCGGCCTTCACGGTTCTGGAAAACATCGTGGTCGGCACCGGACAGGGATGGCGGCTTGATGCTATGGCGGCAGGTGTGCGGATTGCCGAAATCTGTCGGCGCTTCGGGCTAGCGCTTGACCTCAAACGCCGCGTATCGCAGCTTTCGGTCGGCGAAAAGCAATGGGTCGAGATCGTCAAGGCGCTGTATCTCGGCGCGCGCCTTCTGATCCTTGACGAGCCGACGGCGGTGCTGACGCCGCAGGAATCCGAACGTCTCTTTTCCATCATCCGCCAGCTGACCGCGACGGGGATTTCCGTCATCCTCATCACCCACAAGATGAACGAAGTCCTGCAATCGGACCGCGTGACGGTGCTGCGCCGGGGCAAGCTGATTACCACAGTGCGGACGGCCGAAACCGGACGCGACGCGCTGAGCGAAATGATGGTTGGCCGCAGCATCAGGCCGGTCGCAGCCGGACAGGCAGCACGAGACAGGACGCCGGTTCTGAAGGTCGCGGGCCTGCGGCTGGCGCTGACGCGCGGGCAGAACCCGCAGCCCATCGACCTCAGCCTTGGTCGCGGCGAGATTCTGGGGATCGCCGGAATTGCCGGCAACGGGCAGGACGAGCTTTTGGAAACCATCGCTGGCCTGCGTCGGGCAGAGGCCGGCACAATAGATATGGACGGCCAGACCATCAGCGGCGGCCCAGCGCAGGAAGTCGCGGCGCTTGGAGTTGGCTATGTGCCCAGCGACCGGTTCCGCGACGGGCTGGTGCCGGGATTCAGCATCGCCGAAAACCTGATCCTCGGTGCTCATTGGCAGCGGCAATGGCGCCAAGGGCCGCTGCTCGACACCGCCGCGATCCGGGGCCGTGGTGCCACCGCCATCGCGGAATTCGGTGTCGCGGCCACGGGGCCTGACATGCGCTGCGCGCGGCTGTCGGGCGGCAATGCGCAGAAGGTGATCCTGGCGCGCGAATTTCAGAAGGCGCGGCGGCTCTTGTTGTGCAACCAGCCGACGCGCGGGGTTGATATCGGGGCCACCGAAATGATCCACGGCGAGTTGCTCAGGAAACGTGACACGGGTTGCGCAATCATTCTGGTCAGCGAGGAAATCGACGATCTTCTGGCGCTGTGCGACCGCATCGCGGTGATGTTCCGCGGGGCCTTCGCCGGTGTCTTCGACCGCGACAAGACCAGTGTCGCCACCATCGGGCGGCTGATGGCCGGTCAGACAGACGAGGCGGCGGCATGACGCAGATCGAACACCTCGGCTGGCGGATCGAAACCCGCGCCGAAGTAACCGCCCGCCAGCGCGCACAGGGCCTGACCCTGGCGATGGCGGCGGCGCTGATCCTGTGCAGCTTTCTGTTCCTTGCGGCGGGTGCCAATCCCTTTGCGGCTTTCGCGGCACTTCTGAAAGGCGCCTTCGGCTCCTGGCGCACCGCCACCGAAACGCTGGTCAAGGCGACACCGCTGATCTTCACCGGACTTGCCGCCGCCGTCGCCTTCCGGGCGCGGCTGTGGAATATCGGTGCAGAGGGCCAGGTCTTCGCCGGGGCGATAGTCGCCTATTGGTGCCAGCACGGGCTGGCCGGTCAGCCGCCTGCCGTTCAGCTTCCGGTCGTCATCGCCGGAGCCATGATCGGCGGTGCTCTTTACGCAGGCCTGGCGGGGCTGCTGAAAACCGCCTGCCGCGTTGATGAGGTGATTTCCACGGTGATGCTGAACTACATCATCGTCTACGCGCTCTCGATGCTGTTGCTCAAAGGTCCCTGGAGCGAGTCCGGAGGTTTCTTCGAACAGACGGCGAAGGTCGATCCGGGCAGCATCCTACCCGCGCTTTTCTCCGGGTCGCGCCTGCATCTGGGTTTTCCGATAGCGCTTGTTGCAGCATTCCTGCTTCAAGTCATCATTGCCAGAACGCCGCTGGGTTTTGAAATCCGCGCTGCAGGGTCGAACCTGAGGGCGCTTGAGGTGCAGGGGACGAATACCACTCGGATCATCCTTGTGGTTATGATGCTCTCCGGGCTCATGGCCGGGCTTGCCGGTGCGAGTGAAGTCTATGGCGTTCACTATCGCCTCAAGGCAGGCGCGGTGGCGGGCTACGGCTATTCCGGCATCGTCGTGGCGATCCTCGGGCAGTTCAGACCTTGGCGCGTCGTCGCCGCCGCGATCCTGTTCGGGGCGCTGGTCAACGGCGCGACCTTCATGCAGATCAAGACCGGCGTGCCATCGGCGCTGATCTACGCTATCGAGGCGATCATCCTGCTTTTCTATCTGGGCGGATGGGCCGCATCGGGACTGCGCTTGCGGAGGATCGCCCGTGCTCGCTGAACTGCTCAACACTTCGGTCATGGTCAGCATCCTGGCCGCGACCATCCGCATTGCCACGCCGGTGCTTCTGGCGGCACTCGGCGAACTCGTCGCCGAACGCGGCGGCGTCTACAACATGGGGGTCGAGGGCACCATGCTGATGGGGGCCTTCACCGCCTATCTTGCCGCCGCCCATACCGGCTCGCTGTGGGCGGGTGCCGCCGCGGCGATGCTGACCGGCGGGCTGATGAGCCTCACCTTCGCCTTTCTGGTGATCACGCTGAAGGTCGAGCAAATCGTCACCGGCCTCGCCATCAACCTTCTGGGCTCGGGGCTGTCTGTCTTCTGGCTGCGCGCTGCCTTCGCCGACGCGGGCCAGACGCCGACCATCGCGCTCTTCGGCACGGCTCCGGTGCCGGTCCTGCACGCCATCCCCTATCTGGGGCCGGTGCTGTTCGAGCAGAAGCTGCTGACCTATCTGGCGCTGCTGGCGGTGCCCTCCGTCTGGGTTTTCCTGTTCCGCAGCCGCCCTGGCCTTGACCTGCGCTGCTGCGGCGAAAACCCCAAGGCGCTCGACGTCAAGGGGATCAGCGTCGCCGCCCGCCAATATGGCGCGGTCGTTTTCGGCGGGATCATGGCGGGCCTTGGCGGCTCGTTCCTGACACTGGCCACCTCGGCGCGCTTCGTGCCGGAAATCACCAATGGTCGCGGCTGGCTGGCCATTGTGATTGTCATCGCCGGCATGTGGCGGCCGGTGCCAGTGCTTCTGGCGACACTGGCGTTTTCCTTCCTCGACGCGCTGCAACTGCAAATCCAGGGCATCGGCATCGCGATCCCTTATCAACTGCTTCTCGCCATGCCTTACGTCTTTGCGATCCTCGCGCTGGCCGTCCGCCGCGCGCACTCCGGCGCGCCGGAGAGGCTGGGGATACCCTATTCTCGGGATGGGTCTTAACCGTGAAGTTCGCGAGGGTGGTTCCTCATTCGGATCAATACTGCTTCCAGTGCCTCGCACCTGACCCGAATCTTGGCGCCGGTTGCTGAGGGCAGGCCCATTCGGCACCCGCCCATGCGCGGCATCGATCGTGCCGTCCGGCAGCGTGGTGATCCGCCCGGTGGCGATGGCTTTGCACCCAGCCGCCTCCGAGACGCCGCGCTGCGCCGCATAGCTTCGCCGGGACACTCCCATTCTGACAAAAACCCCCTTTATTCAGTGACTTAGGAGTTGCTCTCTTTTGGTCTCAGCGGCTGTCTGCAGCCATTGCAACGCCCCGGAGCCCCATGAAAACCCTCACGACCTATGAGGCATTCTGCCTGAAGAACGCCGCCCGCTTTGTCGCTGCCCGCGGACGGACACCCTGCACCCGAACCCGCCAGCAATTCGCCACCCTGCCTGAGGCGCAGGCCTACGGCGCCGCGATCGGCGACGGCCGCACGATGATCTACGCCGTCACGCCCCTCGGGCATTCCGCCCACATCACCAACGCCTGAAGGAGCAACGCCATGAAACTCAAACCCCTCACCGCCGCGCAGATCGACATGCTCGCCCAGCGCCTTTGCGAAACGCCGATCACGCCCAGCGTCAGCGCCAAGAAGGCGGGCGATACGCTCGCCCAACTTCTGGTCGCCGGGATCGGCACCGATCGCGCGGCCCGCGCCTTCACCTCGGTCATGACCGCCGCCACCTTTGAGCAGGCCGAAGCCCGGCTGACCTTGGTGCTGGACTATGGCAACACCGAACCGGCTGACGACGCAGCGGATGGGATCGTGCCAGCCCCCGCCGATCAGCTAGTCACGGCGATCGCCCCCGCGATCGGAAAGCGCAAAGCCATCCTTGATCAGGCGCAGACCGGCGCGCTGCCGCAGGCCCCGGACTTTTCCAAGCCGACGCACGCCCGGTTCCGCACCAAGCTGGCGCAGATCGTCGCCTTGGCCGAGGCGGGCGACATCGCCGGGTTGCAGGCCTTCGAGATCAACCCGGTCTCGTCCAGCCCCAAGGCGATGGCCCGCTACCGCGATCTTTGCGTGATCGCCATCACCGCCCGGGCGGGAGCCGCAGCATGAAGATCACCCGCGAATTCTGCCCTGCCGATCGCTACGTTTACGATTTCGGGCTTCCAGCTACGGGAAGGGCTGGGCGCAGGTCGATACGGCGTGAGGCATGCATCGTATTTCGGTACATGGGCCAACTCGAGGCAGTTGATGATTTTCAGCTATTGCGAAGGCGACACCACCTTGGATGAGGCCGCATCGCCCGAAGAGTTCGCGGCCGAACTGCGCGAGATTGACGCGTGGAACCGCGCGCATGGCTATGGTCCGGCACGGATCGATCCGGGGTTTGATCCGGTGATGAAGGCGGCGTTCGCGGGACTGGGGCTAGGTCACATACCCATAAAGGGGATTCACAAGATTGATGTGATGTGATTCACTTTGCCGAAAGTGGGGAGGCGGGGATGGCACGTTTTGATCTGACGGATTTCGAGTGGGACGTGATCCAGCCCTTGCTGCCGACGAAGGTGCGCGGAGTGAAGCGGGCGGATGATCGCAAAGTGCTGAACGGGATCTTCTGGCGGCTGCGGACCGGGGCGCCTTGGGCGGACATTCCGGCGCGCTACGGGCCCTATACCACTTGTGTGAACCGCTTCAACCGCTGGCGCAGGGCGGGCCATTGGGCGCGCATTCTGAAAGCGGTATCAGAGGCTTATGACGGAGATGTCGAGATGATCGACTCCTCCTCGATCCGGGTGCATCAGCATGCCGCCAATGGTCAAAAAAAGCCGTCCGATCCCATTGCATGGGTCGTTCGCACGGCGGGTTGACCACGAAAATCCATGCGCTCGTCGATTCGCTGGGCCGCCCGATCCTGTTGAAGCTCACCAAGGGTCAGGCGCATGACGGGCGCTCGGCGGCGGATATGTATGACACGGTCCGTGCCGCCAGACCCTGCTCGCCGACCGCGCCTATGACAGCGACGGCTTGCGCGAAAGCCTCGCCGAACGCGGGGCAGTGGCCAACATCCGGCTGATGCCGACCCGGATCAGGTTTCCGGCCTTCGACCCCGTTCTCTACCGCCAGCGCAACCGGGTCGAGAGGTTCTTCAACAAACTGAAGCACTTCCGCGCCGTCGCCACCCGCTACGACAAACGTGACGACAACTTCCTCGCCTCCGTCCAGCTCGCATCCCTGCGGATTTGGTTGCGGACATATGAGTCGGTGACCTAGAGGATATGCTGCACTGAACCGATAGGTGCTTTTTCGGGGCCCTGAGTCCAACCGCAACTTTTGATGCGTCACAGCTGGTTTGGCCGAGCGGGCCTCGGAGAAGCTTGAAAATAGAAACACGTCGATGAGCGCCGGTGTTCGTCGGGTCACCATCTGAAGCGGACACGCGCCGCCGTCTTCATGACGGGCATCGCTTGACCCACAGCAGACATGCGGGAATCTTTTCGGCGAAACAGGTGATGTGGTGCCTGCAACTGGGCCGTGCTTCACGATGAAGGACGGTTCAATCTGATCCACCCCATCGATAACCGACACCCGGTTCGGTCTGGATGAATTTCGGTTGTGATGGCTCTGCCTCGATCTTCTGGCGCAACTGGCCGATGAACACCCGCAGATAGGGTACGTCTTCGCCATGCGCGGGGCCCCAGACTTGCAACAAAAGCTGGCGGTGCGTCAGCACCCGACCGGGGTTGCGGGCCAGAGTGACCAGCAGATCGAACTCTTTTGGCGTCAGGCGCAGCGGCTGGCCGCCCATCGTCACGCTGTGCGCGGGCAGGTCGATCAGCAATCCGCCATGGCGAATGCTATCCCCTGCCGGAGCGCGCGACGCTTGGCGCAGGCATGCGCGCAAGCGGGCAAGAAGCTCGCCAATGCCGAAGGGTTTGGCCACGAAGTCATTGGCGCCAAGGTCCAGCGCCATGATCTTTTCCATTTCCTGATCATGCGCCGACAGCACGATGATTGGGATATCCGAACTGGCGCGCAGGCGTTCGATCACTGCTTTGCCGTTCAGATCGGGCAGGCCCAGATCAAGGATCATCGCCGCCGGGTCGGAGGTTGCGGCCAGTGTCAGACCCTCTTGCCCGGTTGCGGCAAAGCAGGTGTCATAGCCCGAGGCGGCAAGGGCATGGCCCAGAAAGCGCTGTATCTGCGGCTCGTCATCGACGATCAGGATCAGGGGGCGGCCAGTCATGTTGAGGACTCGGTCATCTGGCGGGGCCGGTGGGCAGAGGAAGCCGGATGTGCAATGCGCTGCCCCGCATGCCTTGCACGGGGCTTTCGGCGGTCAGACTGCCGCCAAGCGCCTGCACGAGGCCTTGACAGATTGTCAGGCCAAGCCCGGTGCCGGGGGCGGCAGGATTCGCACGAAAGAATGGGGTGAAGATATGATTGATGGCCTCGGGTGCAATGCCGGGGCCATGATCGGTGACGGTCAGCGTCACCTCGGCGGTTGAAGCGGCGCAAGCGATGTCGACAAGCGCGGGCTTGGCCGAAAACTTCACCGCATTGTCGATCAGGTTGAACAGCGCTTGTTCCAGCAGCGCCGCCTCGGCCCGGATCATCGGCAGGTCAGCACCCGCAACGGTGATCTGTGCGGTGGGAAACGCCCGGGCCGCCCGCGCCACAGCCGCCGCCACCACATCGCCGGGGTCCACCCAGACCAGCCGCAGCGAAAGCCCGGCCTGCATCCGCGTCATCTGCAACAGATTGTCGACATAGCGCGACAACCGCTGCGCCTCTTCCTCGATGGCCAGTTGCAGATCGGCCCGCGCTTCGGGCGGCAGCGTATCGCCCAATTCGCGCAGGCTGGTGATCGCGCCAAGGATGGTTGCCAAGGGCGTGCGAAGGTCATGCGAGAGCGAGGTCAGCAAGGACGCCCGCAGTGACTCGCGGTCGGCGGTGATGCGGGCCTCGTCTGCCGCTTTGGCAAGGCCCATACGTTCGATGGCCAGATTGCCCTGATGGCAGATCACCTCGATGGCCTGCTCGCGGTAGCGCAAATCGGAGCGCTGGCGGTTCAGGCTGTGGTGGCCAAGCACCAGAACCACGGTGTCGTTTTGCACAAGCGGCACAAAGGCAAAGCGCGCACCCTGCCAACCGGGTTGGGTGCTGTCTTGGGTGCTGCGCCGCCGAAACGCGCGGTCGGCCGCCTGCATATCGGCGGCGTCAAGACTGGCCTCGTCAAGACTGGCCTCGACAGGAAAGGCGGCGGTTATCTGTAACACCTCGTCGGTGGGCCGCAGCACAACCGACGGACCCAGCGCAAGGGCAGCCAGATGCGCGGACAATGCGTGCTCGATCGCCGCTAGATCATGTGCCTCGGCCAGTTCGCTGGCGAAACTCGACAGAACCTCCAGCACTGCCGCGCGGCCCTTGGCGGCATCCGCCTCTTCGCGCAAACGCCCGGCCAAAAAGCCGGTCAGACCCGCGACCAGCAGAAATTCCGCCAGTACCACCAGATCGCCGGGATGGGCGATGCGGAAGGTGTAAAGCGGCAGCACGAACAGGAAGTTGAACGCTGCAAAGGCGGCAAAAGCGCTGGCAATCCCGATCCAGAAGCCGAAGCGCACCGCGCTCAGCAGCACAGCGGCGAAGAACAGGAACAGGCCTGTGGGTTCGGGCAGCAGGCCCAATGTCAGGTGGGTCGTCAGCGCAGCAAGGCCCAGAAACGCCGTCGCGCCCATGCCACCCCAAACCGAGGGCAAGGCGCTCCAGCCGCGGTCGTCGTATGGAAGCATCCGGTTTGACTGATCCTGCATGGCTTGGTTTTGGGCCGTGATCGCCGACCTGTCCACCGTATTTACGCAATCCTTATGCGCCCAGACGAAATCCCCTGTGGCTTCCTTATGCGGCAATCGCCAGTTTCTCGCAGATCAGCCGGAGGTCCGGCGCGAAAAGGTAAGTCATGACTCTGACCACGTTAGACCTTCCCTACACCAAACCCCAAGCCAGCAAGAAGGCCGGAGTGCTTGCCCTGTCGCTGGCCTCGATTGGTGTGGTTTACGGCGATATCGGCACCTCGCCGCTTTACGCCTTCCGCGAGGCGATGCGCGCGGCGGGCGGCGCGCATGGCGGGGTGCAGCGCGGCGATGTGCTGGGGGTACTCTCGCTGATCATCTGGGCGCTGATGGTGATTGTGACGGTGAAATATGTCATCATCCTGCTGCGCGCCGACAATCAGGGCGAAGGTGGCACGCTGTCCTTGCTGGCCCTGGCACAGCGGGCAATGGGGCGATCGGCGCCCGCCATCCTGTTCACGGGCATGATTGGTGCTGCGCTGTTTTACGGCGATGCTGCCATCACGCCCGCAATTTCGGTGCTCTCGGCGGTGGAGGGGCTGAAGCTGGTTACCTCCGGCCTTGAGCCCTTTATCCTGCCGATCACCATCGCCATCATCATTGCGCTGTTTCTGGTGCAAAGCCGGGGTACGGCGGCTGTGGCCAGCCTGTTCGGGCCGATCACGCTGGTTTGGTTCATCGTCATGGCGGTGGGTGGCAGCGTGCATGTGGTTGCCGACCCGGCTATTCTGGCCGCTCTGAATCCGATCCATGCCGCCGCTTTCGTGGCGCAAAACGGCACTTTGGGGCTGGTGGTTCTGGGTGCAGTGTTTCTGGCCGTCACCGGGGCCGAGGCGCTCTACGCCGATCTTGGCCATTTTGGTCGCCGCCCGATCCGGTTGGCGTGGATTTTCGTGGCGCTGCCGTCCCTGGCGCTGAACTATTTGGGCCAGGGTGCGCTGGTGCTGAGCGATCCGGCCAGCCTGGAGAACCCGTTCTTCCTGATGTATCCCGATTCGGCGCTGCTACCGGTGGTGCTTCTGGCCACCATGGCCACCATCATTGCCAGCCAGGCCGTGATCACCGGGGCTTTTTCACTGACCCGGCAGGCGATCCAGTTGAAGCTGTTCCCGCGCCTCAAGATACACCACACCTCGGAAACCCAGGAGGGGCAGATATATCTGCCAGGCGTCAACGGGCTTTTGCTGGTGGCGGTGCTGATGCTGGTGCTGGCCTTTGGCAGCTCGTCGGGACTGGCCAGCGCTTACGGCATCGCGGTGACCGGCACGATGGTGGTGACGGCGATGCTGGCGCTGATCGTAGTACATCGGCACTGGAACTGGCCGCTTTGGGCGGCAATAGCGCTGATCGTGCCTTTCCTGGTGATTGATCTGATCTTTCTGGGGGCAAATATGCTGAAACTGTTCGAGGGCGGTTATGTGCCGCTGGGCATGGCCGGGCTGGTCGTGCTGGTCATGACGACATGGGTGCGCGGTACCGCAGTACTCGTCAAGAAAGAGCAAGCGTCCGAGGTGCTGCTGGACACCATCCTGGGCCATCTGGACAAAAAGCCGATCCCGACGATTCCGGGCACCGCCATCTATCTGACCGCCAGCCCGGATTACGCCCCGGTGGCCTTGATGCACAGCCTCAAGCACTTCAAAAGCTTGCACGAGCACAACGTCATACTGACCATCGTCACCGCCAATGTGCCGCGCGTCGATCAGACCGAGCGGGTCGAGATGGTTGAAATCAATCCGCGCTTCCGCCGCATCACGCTGACCTTCGGCTACATGGAAGACCCGGACGTGCCGCAGGGGCTGGCGCAATGCCGCAAGCTGGGCTGGAAGTTCGACATCATGTCCACCTCGTTCCTGCTGTCCCGCCGCACCCTGAAACTGTCGAGCAAGAGCCAGTTGCCGGGCTGGCAAAGCCGTCTGTTCATCTTGCTGGCCCGCAACGCCGCTGGCGCATCTGATTACTTCCACATCCCGGCAGGCCGGGTGGTGGAGATCGGAACAC
>JANMDM010000215.1:0-9430 GCA_031376305.1 Pseudomonadota bacterium
CGGTGCGCCCGTGACCCTGTACTTCTTGCCTTTGTCCGAAGTGGATGGCGACGGCGCAGGCTATGACATCGAAAGCTTTGCGCCGGACGGTCGGCCCCGCCTGATCGAGGTGAAGACGACGAATGGCTGGGAGCGCACGCCTTTCCACATCTCGCGCAACGAACTGGCTGTGGCTGAGGAACGGCGCGCCGAATGGTGCCTGATGCGGCTATGGAATTTCTCGCGCGCGCCGAAGGCCTTTGAGCTACGCCCACCGCTCAATGCCCATGTCGCGCTGACTGCAACGTCGTATCAGGCCAGCTTCTACTGAGATTTGCGTGCCGCCTATGCCAGATTGATCGACCGAACAGTTTTTGTCACTGCTCCGCCCTGGCCCCGGTGGCGATGCTAAGGGTTACCGAGAGAGATTCCCGACCGCAAATCAGGCGTATGAGAACGGCGGAGACAGATAAGCGCGACGCAGTTGGCGGCTGACGTGCTGCTCGGCCAGTCCTACCGCTTTGGCGAGATCATCGATATCAGGATGGGCTTGCCACGGGCATAAACAGACGCCCCTGCCATATGCCACGTCAAGCCTCGGTCACGAAGCCTCATGATGCCAGCCGCAGATCCACAGACGCCGCAAGCGCTTTCAGCCGGTTGAGCGTTTCCGTTGCCTGTTGATCATCCGGATTGCGCCGGAGCGCGCTGAGGGCGCGCGCCCGGTTTACGAAAAAATCGACAAAGGGCAGCGGTTCGGCAGCGGTAAAGGCCACTAGCTCATCGGCAAATCTATCAACCATTGACCAATCATTGATCCGTATTGCCCAATCGATTGCCATGGTTCGAAAGAAAATATGGTTATGCGCCTGTTGCGCATGTGCGAGGATCCCTTCGCCCCGGGCAATCCATGCCCGCCCCTCGTCCGTCGCACCAAGAAGGTTGGCGAAGTTCAGACAGACTATTGGTCCGCAAAAATTCAGCCCGGATCCTTCGGCAAGCAACCATGCCGCATTGAGCAATTCGTTCGCCTCATCAATCCGATCCTGCGAAAGACGTAGCTGCGCCAGCACCGCCCGCAGAAACGCCTCGTAACGCCGGGCGCCCAACTGTGTGGCAATCTCCAAAGCCGCTTCCGTCGGAGCTTCCGCCTCAGAAATATGCCCGGCAGCGAACAAGATGTACGCCACGCCGTGCAAAGCGAACATCTCGGAAAATCGATCCCCAATCCGCTCGGCAGCAGCAACAGCGGCCATATTCTCTTCCAGCGCGCCTTTAATGTCGAGCAGGAACACCATGCAGTCGCCAATCATGCATTTGTTGGCGGGAATGACGCGCAGAAGATGATGCTGTTCGGCGAGATCGACGCAATCCTGAAAATGCCGCAACGCGGTTTTGATCCGGCCTTGCAGGTAGGCGGCATCGCCAAGCCCGCTTAGGGCGCGCGCCTTCCACTCCGGCTCGTTGGCACGTTCGGCGGCGGCAAGGGCCAGACTATGCTCTCTGAGACAGGCGTTCTGGTCCCCAACCGCGAAATGCAGATTGCCGCGCATGTAGTGGATCTCGGACAACATTGCCAATGAGCCCGATGCGGCAGCAATGCTTTCGGCCGCACGAAGACTTTCCAGCGCTTCATCAAGATTGGTCAGGATCCGGTCCGCGGCGGCCATACCGATGAAGCAGCGACAGCGGTCCGCATCGCTTTGTGCTGCTGCGACGGCGGTCTTATAGGCTTCGCGGGCAGGTTTTGCTTGGCCACTCGCCAAAAGCATCCGGCCAACAGCCAGTCCGAGTTTCACGATATCCGTGTCCAGCCTGGCCAGTTCAAGCCCGCGCGTTGCCATCCTGATGGCGCGCTCCAGCCGAAATGCGGCCGCCTCGACATCGGCCGCATGAAGATAGGCCTGAACCGCCAGCGGATCCTCGGCCTTGTCCAGATGCTCGGCCCGCAGCGCCGGATCGTTATCTGCATATCGTGCCGCAGCTTTATGGTGCAGATCGCGCCGGGTGTCGCGCGTCAATGACGCATAGATGCCATCGCGGATCAGGGCATGTGCGAAAAGAAAGCCATCTCCTTCGTGCTTCAGCAATTGCCGGTGGAGCATGGCGGCAAGATCATATTCGCCAGGCCCCAGCAGCGCCTGCAAGTCGTCCTGGACGAAACGCTGGCCAAGGACCGAGGCCGCCTGCAGCGCCCGGCGGTCCGCGTCGGCAAGGCTGTCGAGCCGCGCCAGCACGACGCCCTGGATCGAATGTGGCAGTTTGCCATCGCCGTCTGACAATTTGCTGCGCAGCAATTGTTCGAGGAACAGCGGATTGCCTTCCGCGCGCGCGACGCATTGCCGCGCGAAATCGTCAACCTCCGAAAAGACGCCGGAGGCAAGCTTTGTGGCGTCCTCGGCCCTGAGCGGTCGCAGATCGATGGTGACCGCCAGACCACCCGACGATTGCGCCCGCCAGTTTGCATCGAAAGGATCGCCATCGAACCTTGTGGTCATCACGACGACCGCTGCACATTGTTCGGCTGCTGCGGCAAGCAGCGCCAACAAATGCAGTGTCGCCTCATTGGCCCAGTGCACGTCTTCGATGGCAACCAAGACCGGTCTGTCCTGGCTGGCCGCGTGCAAAAGCTTGACCAACGCTGCTGCCATCCCGCGCTGCCGCGCTTTGGTGTCCATGGCCGCATAGATTGACTGGCTCTCGTCCGGCTGGGCAAGGCTGAGCAGATCAAGCACAAACGGCTGGTCAATCTGGTCTATCCAAGCGGAACTCAGGGCATTCCTGACTGCCTCGGCCTTGATCTGAACCGAAGCTTCCGGCGAGGTGCCAAGCAATCCCGCGGTGACCGCGGCCAGAACATCCTCACCCGCATGGGCGCCAAAATCGAGCACCAGACCCGAAACGCAGGTAAAGCCCAAAGCCGCCGCCTGTCCTTTGATTTCGCGCAACAAGCGTGACTTGCCGATCCCAGGGTCGCCGCGGATCGCTGCCGAGGCGCCTCTGCCAGATGAATGACAGGCATTTACCACTGAAACCAACTGGGCCAGTTCGCTTTGCCGGCCAACCATGGCTGGTTCTGCGGTTCGATCTGATCGCAATCCACGCAGCCGAAAAAGTGTTAGCGGCTTCGCCAGCCCTTTCAATTGCTCGATTCCCATCGGTTCAAGCGCCGCAAAGTGTTCGGTCGACCGGGCCAGCGCGTCCGCAACAAGCGTCTCGCCCGAGGCCGCACGCTCCATCAGCCTGGCCGCGATGTTGGGGGCGTCGCCGGTCACCGTGTAGGTCGAATGGGCTGCACTGCCAAGCCCGCTGGCCACCACCTCTCCCAGAGCAAGGCCGATATGAACCTTCAGATCCTGTACGAATTCACTGCTCAGCGGCGGCATAGCGTCCTGAATGGCGACCGCAGCCCGGATCGCCCGCTCGGGGTCGTTGCCATGCGCGACGGGTGCCCCGAATAAGGCCATGACACTGTCGCCGATATGTTTGTCGATCACGCCGCCGAAGTCGAGCACAAGGCCGTCAACCACTTCAAAGAAACGGCTCAGCAATCGGTTGGTGTCTTCCGGATCAAGCTTTGCGCTTAGGGCCGTGTAGCCGGAAAGATCAACGAACATGACCGTGACCGGGCGGCGGTCGCCAGGGGCGGGCTGGCCCGCAGACGGGGAGGCGGCGACATGTGACGGTGCAGCGGGGCGATGGGCTGCGGCATCTTCGGACGATGACGCCATTGCCAGACCACAGCCACCACAGAATTTTTCCAGCGGTTCATTCAGAAAGCCGCATTTGGTGCATGCGACGGACAGGCTTCCGCCGCAGCCGGCACAAAAGCGCCGCCCTTCCCGGTTCTCTGCTTGGCAATTGGGGCAGATCATGGACGACACTTCCCAGGACCTAGGCATTTGAGCGAGGATAGCGTTGGCACCACGCTATTGCAACGATTGGCCCGCAGTTCCAAACTGACCCTGCACAGGCGCACAGAGCAGTGCAGTCGGGGGCTAATTGGCGCCGGAACCCGAACAAGGGTTTCGTAAAGATCAACGGCGAGACTCACACTTTCTGGCGGGCGGTTGATCACGATGGTGAGGTGTTAAAAGGGGGATGTTCAGCTTTCGGCATAGGCGAAGTTTACAAAACTTCGTCACCGTTCCTTCATCCCTACATAGCCATTTTACCAGCCGCTCAGCCATTACAGCCCTGTCATAATTGAAACCGGACTGTGCCGCCGCTTTCGCCGAGTGCGCCTTCGTCTGACAGCACCCGTAAATGCGTCAAATAAATTTCTGGCTATCGTTAGTACAATAATGTATTTTGGGGTGGTCCGAGTGGGCGGCTGATTTTGCCGACGCCACTCGTGTAAGTCGGCCAGTGCCTTTGTTCAGATGTGGCTGATTCAAGCGTGATCGTGTCAACGGGGTTTCGAAATCTTTCGATCGCTGGGGGGCGTTATAAGATGGGTTATTTTACACCAAGACCTTTGCTTGTTGCTTTTTGCGTTGCGGTTCTGCCTGGTCAGGTTGGCGCAGAATCTATCGGCGTAGCCGCTGATGTTGATTCCGGAGCAACTTTAACCCGGTCCGGGCAGGTGTCCAACCTTCCCGAGGGAACAACAGTCTTGACCGGGGATGTCATTGCAACCAACCGGACCGGACAGGTTCAGCTGCTTTTCTTTGACGAAACCCGGATTGCAATTGGGCCAAATTCGCAGTTCTTAGTTGAGGACGTGCGGATGCGTTCAAGCGGAACGGCAAAAACATTTGCGGTTTCGGCCATTTCCGGCGGCTTTAGATTTATAACCGGGAAAAGCGCGAAGCCGGTCTATTCGATAAAAACCCCAACCGCGACGATGGGCATACGCGGCACAAAATTCGATTTTGTTGTCACGGAACAGGCCGGAACCGATCTCGCTATTTATACCGGATCCGTTCAAATCTGTGGCGTGTCTGGTCGTTGCCTTCGGGTATCCGGTGAGTGCAACACCGCAAATACCGATGCGAGCGGAAAACTCAGCGCATCTGACAAGCCATCAAAAAAAGCCGAATTAATAGCCAAAGGATTTCCATTTGCATCCGGCCAACAAAAACTTGCTCCGGCGTTTCGTACCAGCGCGCGATCGTGCGGAGGGGACACTCTGACCCCGGCAGTGCAAGCAAATGATCGAAGCTCCGCGCCGCAATCGACGCCGCCACCAGAACCACCACCAGAACCGCCAAAAGAAGTACCTAAGCCACCAAAAGAATTCTAAAACCAGCAGTTGCCCCGCCTTCGTGCCGAATGGGCGGTGGAAACACTGTTTGAATGTCGCAAATGCGCGGATTGAGACGCTTGGCAAACTGATCCTGCCGTGGTCGAGAACCGGCAAATCGGCTATGCTGACCGGGCGATTTTGACGGCGCGCCACCATTTTCGCGCCATGGCAAGGATTATGGGATGCCAGTAACCCGTGCGACGTTTTATGGCGCGGCGCGCAACCCGGTTCTGCTCGGAAAGACGTAGCCATGCGAACGAGAGGGTTTCTGACGGTCGGGTTTTTGCTGTCACTCTGCCTGGCCGGTGTAAGGGTGATAGATCCCTATCCCGTGCAGGCAGTGCGATCGTTCTATTTTGACTATCTTCAGCGGCTTTCGCCCAGGGAGTACGCCAGTCTTCCGGTCAGAGTTGTCGATATAGACGAGGTTTCGCTTGCGGCTATTGGGCAGTGGCCCTGGCCAAGAAGCAAGCTTGCGGAGCTTGTGGTGCGGCTGGCCGATGATTACGGCGTTTCGGCGATTGCATTCGATGTTCTGTTTCCCGAACCGGACCGCCTTTCCGCATCGCGGGTTTTGGCCGATCCGACGATCATGGATCTGCTGGCCGCGCCCCCAACGGCAGCCGTACTCGCCCGCCTGGACAACGATCAAAATTTTGCGTCCGCAATGGATGGCCGAAATGTTGTTCTGGGCTTTGCTGAAGCCAATACAGGCAAAAAGCCAGAGGCTTATGACAAATCCGGTTTTGTGGAAATTGGCGCAACACCGGCTTCAGCACTCTTTGAATTGCGGTCAACCACGGGAATTGTTCCGGTCCTGAAGGACGCGGCCAAGGGGCTTGGCGGAATAAATGTCAGCCCGTTAGGCGAATCTGAAATCATCCGAACCGTCCCTATGCTGTGGAGGTCGCCCGCAGGCATCTTGCCCAGTCTGTCGCTGGAAGCGTTGCGCGTTGCGCTGAACGAAAATACGACAATGCTGGTCGGCACGCCGGGTCTGGACAGCGTCGTGGCGTCGATCCGCGTCGGGGATTTCGCGATACCGACGACTGCGGACGGCCAGCTTTGGCTGCGCTACCGCCACGAAAACCCCGCATTATACGTGTCGGCCGGATCCGTTCTCGCACCGGGCTATGACCCGGAGCTACGGGCCGCACTTGAAGGCAATATCGTGTTCATCGGCTCGTCCGCGGCGGGTCTGCTGGATATTCGCGCGACCCCGCTTGGGGAGAGCGTGCCCGGAGTGTCAATTCACGCCCAGATCCTTGAACAAATTCTCACCGGCGATTTTCTTGTGCGGGGTGATTATCAGGGCGGTCTGGAAGTCATCGCGTTCATATGTGTTTCAGCTATCGTTGTCAGCGTCATGTCGATTTCAGGGCCAGCAGTTTCGATGGCGGCGGGCGCCGCCGCAGCCTTGCTGATGTTGATCACAAGCTGGGGGTTTTTCGTCGACGGCACTTTGTTCGATGCGACATTCCCGCTCTTTGGGGGATTTTCCATCTTTCTTTTGCTTTCGGCGTATCAGTTCATTGTCGCGGACCGCGAAAAACGCCTGATCCGGCGGTCTTTTTCACATTATGTTGCACCAGCAGTATTGCAGGAGATTGAGAAAAGCGGGCATCGGCTTGAATTGGGTGGCCAGATGCGTGCGGTCACGGTGATGTTTTGTGACATGCGCGACTTCACGCCCCTGAGCGAGACGATGACTGCACCCAACCTGGTTTCTCTTTTGAACAATCTTTTCAGTATTTTATCAGAATGTGTGCTTAAGGAAAATGGCACAATTGACAAATACATCGGCGACTCGATCATGGCATTCTGGAATGCCCCATTGGAAATGGCGGACTATCGCAAGAAAGCCTGCTCAGCAGCCCTTGGCATAAGAGATGCTCTGAAGCAGTTTAATCAGACCGCGCAATTGTCCGGCCAGCGGCCGCTTGCGGTTGCCATCGGCCTGAGTTCGGGTCCGGCCTGTGTGGGCAATATTGGCTCGCTGCAACGCCACAGCTATTCGGCCATTGGAGACACCGTGAATGTGGCCGCGAGGATCGAAACCAGTTGTCGTCGCATTGGCTATGACGTGGTTATTTCTGATGATACCTGCGCTGGAGTTTCCGACATGGCGACACTTTATGCAGGGCATGTCGCGCTGAAGGGCAAGTCAGACCGCACAGCTTTGCATATCCTCATCGGCAACGAATTGATCGCAAAGTCGATGGCATTTTCAAAACTTCGATCCTGCCACGAAAAACTGCTGGCGGAAATCGCTGAAGATGGTCGAATCTCAGCGCGCAGCATTGAACGATGCAAGGCCGAAGCACTGGGTTTGGATGCGGGACTGATGGGTTTTTATGACAAATTGTCGGATCGGCTGGAGGATATTTCTTGGGGCCGCCACGCAAGCAGCAGTGCATTACCTGCGGCCAAAGTTCTGTAGTTGGACTCATCGCAAATGTAGTAGCATGAGGCCGATGCCCGCCACTGGCTTGGAGTAACCACTTCAAATGGCTGAAAAACGTATTCAGCGGCGACTTGCGGCCATCTTGGCAGCCGACGTGGTTGGGTATTCGGGCCTGATGGAGCAAGACGAAGCCGAAACCCTGGCCGCGCTCAAAACCCGCTGGCGCAATGTGATGGCGCCTGGGGTGGCGCAGCACAATGGTCGGGTGGTCAAGCTGATGGGCGACGGGGTGCTGGTGGAATTCGGCTCGGCTGTGGATGCGGTGCAATGCGCGGTTGTGTTGCAAAAAGCCTTCGCGAAGGCCAATGAAGATGTGCCGCCGGAGCGGACTATTGTTCTCAGGATTGGCATCAACCTTGGCGATGTGATCGTTGAAGGCGCCGATCTGTATGGCGACGGCGTCAACATCGCGGCGCGTTTGGAAGCGCTGGCCGAACCGGGCAGCATCTTTGTTTCCGCCAGCGTTTATGATCAGGTCAAGCACAAGCTAAGCTCCGGATTTGATGATCTTGGGCCGCAAGTGGTGAAGAATATCGTGGAACTGATCCACGTGTACCGGGTCAACGAGGAGGCGCACAAACGGCCGCCAAGCCGCCAGCAGATCCCAAAGCAGCGATTGGTTGGCAGCAGGTTTGTGGCGACAGTCCTGATCTTTGGTTTGGCCTTCGCCGCCTATATGCTTTGGCCACGGATTGACCACCGTAGCGGGCCGCCCGTGGTTGCGGTTCTGCCCTTCACCAACATGAGCGGTGACCCCGGTCAGGACTATCTGGGGCCGGGGGTTGCGGAAGACAACATCACCATGCTGTCAACCTCGCCACTGCTGCGGGTGGTTTCGAAATCGTCAAGTTTCGCCTTCCGAGATGCACAGGAAATCCGGCTTGTCGCCCGCGAGTTGAACGTGGACTATGTCGTGGAGGGGAGCATCAGACGGGTAGGGGACAGCTTCCGGATATCGACACAGCTGGTGCAGGGAGCCGATGGGCAAAACCTGTGGTCCGAGCGGCTTGAACAGGAAGGCAGCAATGTCCCCGCGCTTCAGGAGGCGGTCGCCAATAAGGTTTATTCTACGCTTGCAGGTACCAAAGGGGAAATCGCCAAGTTTGAGGCGAATATGACCTGGAGCAAGGCCGGACCCGGGCTGGAGGAATATGACTATCATTTGCGCGGAGCGACGGAATTGTTGAAGTGGACCGATGCCTCGAAAGCTCAGGCGCGGTTGATCTGGACTGAGGGGCTGGGGAAATTCCCCGATTCCGTCTTGCTGCGCCTGGAGCTTGCGGCGTTCTATAACAATGCGGGGGTCGAGGGGCCGAGTGTCGACCCGTGGCAAGATATCCAGACGGCATGGCACCTGATCGCGGAGACAGACCGGTTTCCCGTCAGGTCGCGGATGGAGGAATGGCTCTATCATTACATCAAGGCGATGGTCTATCCGACTGCCTGGGGGGACTTCGAAGCCGCCGTGCGGGAGGCTGAGGCCGCGCATGCACTGGTACCGTATGACCCGCTTTCCAGTGTTGATTTGTCCTTCGTCATGGCAAATGCCGGGCGCGTTGAAACAGCGGTTGAATGGGCGGAATATGCGGTGAACAACGAAGCTGTGGTTCCGGATTGGTATCGGGATCGTCTGGCCTGGGCCTACTACACCGCGGGTCGGGCAGAGGAAGCTGTCACCGAGTACGAAAAGATCAGGTACTATTGCGGGATTTGCAAAGCTGCGGCGCTTGTTCGCGCGG
>JANMDM010000086.1:0-31470 GCA_031376305.1 Pseudomonadota bacterium
CGTTTGATGTAGCCGCCCGAGGTAATGGTCACCACCATATCCTCGCGCTCGATCAGGTCTTCGTCTTCAGTGTCACCAACCCAATCGACAATCTCGGTCCGGCGCGGCACGGCAAAGGCATAGCGCACCTCACGCAGTTCCGCCCCGATGATCGCCATGATCCGTTCGCGCGATCCCAGAAAATCCAGATAATCGCGGATCTTGGCCGCCAACTCCTGCAACTCGTCGGTGATGTCCGCAACACCCATAGCCGTCAGGCGTTGCAGGCGCAGATCCAGAATGGCGCGGGCCTGAATTTCCGACAGGTTATAGGTGCCATCCTCGTTTAGCGGATGGGTGGGGTCGTCGATCAGGCGGATATATTCGACGATCTCATGGGCGGGCCAACGCCGGGTCATCAGTTTCAGCCGCGCCTCTGCCGGATCGGCCGAAGACCGGATCGCCGCCACAACCTCATCAACGTTGGAAACCGCCACCGCCAGACCGCACAGCACATGGCTGCGCTCGCGGGCGCGGCGCAGCTCATAAGCGGTCCGCCGCGCCACAACTTCTTCGCGGAACGATAGGAAATGTCTTAAGAAATCTTTCAGCGTCAGCTGTTCTGGCCGCCCACCATTCAGCGCCAACATGTTGCAGCCAAACGAGGTCTGCATCGGCGTGAAGCGGAACAACTGGTTCAGCACCACCTCCGGCGTCGCATCGCGCTTCAGCTCGATCACCACCCGCACCCCGACCCGGTCGGATTCGTCCTGAACATGGGCGATGCCTTCGATCCGCTTGTCGCGGGCGGCTTCGGCGATGCGCTCAATCATCGTCGATTTGTTCACCTGATAGGGGATCTCATCGATGACAATGGCAAAGCGGTCCTTGCGTAATTCCTCGATGCGGGTTTTTGAGCGGATAATGACCGAGCCGCGCCCCTCAAGATACGCTTTGCGCGCCCCCGACCGGCCCAAAATCAAGCCACCGGTCGGGAAATCCGGGGCCGGAACGATCTCCATCAACGCCTCAATTGACATATCCGGTGTCGCTATCAGCGCCAGAGTCGCATCAATCACCTCGCCCAGATTATGGGGCGGAATATTGGTGGCCATGCCAACAGCAATGCCGCCAGCCCCATTGACCAGCATATTCGGAAACCGGGCGGGCAGAACCGTGGGTTCACGGTCCTTGCCATCATAGTTGTCCTGAAAATCAACCGTCTCTTTCTCGATATCGGCCAACAGAAAGGCCGCAGGCTTGTCCATCCGCACTTCGGTATAGCGCATCGCTGCGGCGTTATCGCCGTCCATCGACCCAAAGTTGCCCTGCCCATCCAGAAGCGGCAAAGACATCGAGAATTTTTGCGCCATCCGCACCAAAGCGTCATAGATCGAGGCATCGCCATGCGGGTGATATTTCCCCATGGTATCCCCCACCGGACGCGCCGATTTGCGGTAGGGTTTATCGTGGGTGTTATTGGTCTCATGCATGGCAAAAAGAATGCGCCGATGCACCGGTTTCAAACCGTCGCGAAGGTCCGGAATCGCCCGGCTGACGATCACGCTCATCGCGTAATCCAGATAGGCGGTTTTCATCTCTTCGGCGATCGAAATACTTGGCCCCGCATGCGCCATGCGCACGGGGATTTCTTCTGCGTTATCAGGGGGTTCCGGCGTCTCTGTCAAGGTACTGCTCGCGCGTTGGCGTTTTCAACATTTTGTTGCCAACACTATACCCCAACCTATCTATGGGGTGCAATGCACCCACCCGCCTTGCGCGTCCATGAATGTCAAAAAATCGTCAACATTCTGATTTTATTGGAAAGTAAGTTTATTCTGTGATGATCTGTAAAGTATCAACCAGCGGAGGCAGCGATGCGTGAGACCGGACCTTGCCAAGAAACCAAACTGATGCTGAAGGGCTATGGTCTGACCACGGCCGAAATGTTCTATCACATGCCAGACTATCCGCATGTCCTGAACACCTTCATCTGGCAGGAATTCGATCTGGCCCCGGACTACCCTGAGCTTTTTCACTTTATCGAATACTGGCAAAAAGAAATCGCAGGCCCCTTGCATTCCGTCCGTTTCACCCATCGCAAACTGATCCGGGCGGGGGATTGGCGCAATGTGGTGGGCGAGTTTCGACTGCACTGACGGGCCTGCCGACGCGCGATTTCGACAAGGCGCAGACCCGAAAGTGCCGCTCAGGATGCCCGGATCAGGTTTCCGGGGCCAGAATCTTGGTCTCGACACCCCCTTGCAACGCAATATAGAAACACGTCCGCCGGTTGGTATGGCAGGCCGGGCCGGTCTGTTCGACCTTCAGTAACAGACAATCCCGGTCACAGTCGATCCGCATCTCGATCAGCCTTTGAATATGGCCAGAGCTTTCGCCCTTGATCCAAAAGCTCTTTCGTGAACGTGACCAATAAGTTACCCGCCCACTTTCAAGCGTCTTGGCGACGGCATCGGCTGTCATCCAGGCCATCATCAACACTTCGCCAGAACGCGCGTCCTGGGCTATCGCCGGAATCAGCCCTTGATCGTCATATTTCAGGCTCGTCGGATCAAAACCCATTGTCGTCCCTTTGCATTCTTTGGCTCCGGCTCTATCTCTAGGCAGAACACCCCGGCAGGAAAAGCCCCGAGGATTGGTATGAGCGAGTCAGATCTGATCAAACTCTATTCGCAGCGCATTCTGGCGTTGGCCGCGGATATTCCCAATACGGTGCGCCTGACCACCCCTGACGCCACCGCGACCCGCCGCTCGCCGCTGTGCGGCTCGACAGTCAGCGTCGATCTGACGGTCGCAAATGGCCGCATCACCGGATTTTCTCAGAATGTCAAAGCCTGCGCGCTGGGGCAGGCCTCAGCTGCCATAGCCGGGGCGCAGATGATCGGCCTGAACCAGGCACAGGTTCTGCGCGCGCGCGACGAGCTGGTGGCCATGTTGCAAGACAACGGCCCGGTTCCCGCCGCCCCCTTCAACGGCTACGCGGTGCTGGCCCCGGCGCGCGACTACAAAAACCGCCATGCCTCAATCCTTTTGGTGCTGGAGGCCACGGCCGAGGCGTTCTCCAAGGTCTAAGGCCCGGCAATTCATCTTTGCCAAAATATCCCCGCCGGAGGCATCCGACCTCTGCCCATAAAAAAGCCGCCGCGTCGGTTTGACAGCGGCGGCAGTCGGCGGTGTTCCGATAAGGGGCAGGCCGACGGGAATGTACGGCTGCCGGGACAGGCATTTTGGGCGAAATTGTATCGCCCCCCCCTTGGATGCACCGCGCGGGCAGATTGCGGAAAGGCTCAGATAATCTCTGGCAGGTTCAGGCCAATGACCAGCATTGCGATCAAAGACAGAAGACCCGCAGCATCTTGCAAAAGCGTCGTCGATGCGCGGGCAAAGGCAGCTTTCAGATCGGTCATCTTGCAATTCCCTTTTGTGATCAGCGATAAGTTGCCTCTTTGTTCTTATATTTGGCGCCACTTGTAAAGAACTTTTTAAGAACATCGGCGAACAAATGCAGTTTTTGGGTTACCCTACAGCAATCAGGCGAATCGCCTCATCCTGACTCATCAGCCACAACAGCAGCCGCGCGGCCAGACCTCGCGGGCTTTCAAGCGCCGGATCTAACGCCAGCAAGGCCCGCGCATCGCTTTGCGCCAAAGCCATCAACCCGGCCTGCCGCTCCATATCTGCAACGCGAAACTTTGGCAGACCCGATTGCGCCGTCCCGATCAGATCGCCCGCCCCGCGCATCGCCAGATCTTCTTCGGCAATCCGAAACCCATCCTCGGTCTCGCGCAGTGTCTGCAAGCGCCGCCGCGCGCTTTCCGACAAGGGGGCTTGATACATCAGCAGGCAGGTCGAAGAGGCCGCCCCGCGCCCGACCCGCCCGCGCAGCTGATGCAATTGCGCCAACCCGAAGATCTCGGCCCGCTCGACCACCATGATCGAGGCGTTGGGCACATTCACCCCAACCTCAATCACCGTGGTGGCGACCAGAACCTTGGTCTGCCCGCTGACAAAACCCGTCATCGCCGCGTCCTTCTCGGCGGCAGGCATCTGGCCATGCACCAAGCCGACAACCCCTTCGCCCAGAACCGCCCGCAGCGCCTTGAACCGCTCCTCTGCCGCCGTCAGATCGACCAGTTCACTTTCCTCAACCAATGGGCAGACCCAATAGGCCTGCCGCCCCTCAGCCACGGCTTTGCGCAGATGACCGATCACTTCATCGTAGCGTTCGGTCGAAATCAGCGCGGTTTTGATTGGCAAGCGCCCCGCCGGTTTTTCATCCAGAACCGAGACATCCATATCGCCATATTGCGCCAAAGCCAGAGAGCGGGGAATCGGCGTGGCGGTCATCACCAGCACATCGGCGGCAATACCCTTGCCGCCCAGTTCCATGCGCTGAGCCACCCCAAAGCGGTGCTGCTCGTCCACCACGGCAAGGCGCAGATCGTGGAAAACCACGTCTTTCTGGAACACCGCATGGGTCCCGACCAGCAGCTGAATGTCGCCTCTGGCCA
This sequence comes from Pseudomonadota bacterium, assembly GCA_031376305.1. GTDB lineage: Bacteria > Pseudomonadota > Alphaproteobacteria > Rhodobacterales > Rhodobacteraceae > TMP-24. The sequence goes on from JANMDM010000086.1 coordinate 4,512, forward strand.
ACGCCTCAAGCTTGGCCACCCGCTCAGCTCCTTTGTCGCGCCCGGTCAATATTTCCAGCACCACACCGGCGGTTTCCGCCAAGGGGCGCAAACTGTCCAGATGCTGGCGGGCAAGGATTTCCGTCGGAGCCATCATCACGCCCTGCCCGCCGGCTTCGACCGAAACCAAGAGTGCCATGAAGGCGACCAGCGTCTTGCCCGAACCGACATCGCCCTGCAACAGCCGGGTCATGCGCTTGTCAGACCCCATATCGCCTGAAATCTCGGCCATGGCATGGATTTGGGCGCCGGTCGGGCGGTAGGGCAGCGCCGCCAACACCTTGGACTGAAGCCGCCCCGTCGCATGGCTCGCCCGACCCTTACCGCGTTTGAAGGCGGATCGCGCCAAAGCCAGGGTCAGCTGATGGGCAAAGAATTCGTCATAGGCCAGCCTTTGCCGCCCCGGCGCCTGCGGGGCAAAGTCGTCCATGGCTTCCGGCCGATGGGCGGTCCGCACTGCTGCACCCCAATCCGGCCAACCTTCCCGCGCCTTCAAAGCCGCATCAATCCATTCCGCCAAATCGGGCATTCTGGCAATCGCCGACGCAACGGCTTTCGCCATCAGTTTTTGTGTCACCCCGGCCGTCAGCGGATAGACCGGCTCATAGCTTGGCAGATCGGCGGCTTCTTCGGCGCGCAAAATATGATCGGGATGCACCATCTGTGCCACCCCGTCAAAAATCTCGATCTTGCCAGAGATGATCCGTCTTTGCCCGGTTGGCAGTTGTTTTTGCAGCCAATCAACGTGGGCATGAAAGAACACCAGTTGAAATTCGGTTTCCGCGTCTTTCACAAAGACCCGCGCCGGGCCGCCTTTTCGCCGGGCTGGGATATGCGCGCCGACCTCCACTTCGACGGTCACGGTGGCCGGGGCGCTCACCGCGCGGATCGACGCCCGCAAGCGGCGGTCGACCCCGGCATAGGGTAGCGTGAACAACAGATCGCGGGGTCGCTCTACACCCAGCTGCAAAAAATACTTTGCGGTTTTCGCGCCCACACCGTCCAGTGTCTCAAGCCCGGCGAAAAGTGGGAACAGGATCGGCGGGCGGCTCATCTGCCGATCAGCCGCAACCAGGCATCCTCGTCGATTAACGCGACACCCAGCCGTTCGGCATCCTTGGCTTTGGACCCCGCCCCCGGACCGGCAATCACCAGATCCGTCTTGGCCGAAACCGACCCCGCCACCTTGGCTCCCAAAGCTTCTGCCGTCACTTTTGCCTCCGCCCGAGTCATTTTTTCCAAAGTGCCGGTAAAGACCACGGTTTTGCCCGCAACCGGGCTTGCCATTGGCGCGCGATCGGCCATTTCGTGGACCACAAGCTGTTCCAACAGCCGCGCAATCGAGGCCCGCTCACGGTCTTGGTGAAAGGCCGTAATCAGGGATGCCGCCATCACCGCGCCGATACCATCTATTGACAACAGATCTTCCCATTCGGCACCGGAACCGACTTCAGCATGGGTAACGGCAAGCTCAAATGCCTGCCAGCTGCGAAAATGTCGGGCAAGAAGACTGGCGGTGCTTTCCCCGACATGCCGCAACCCGAGCGCAAAGATCAAGCGATCAAGCGGTATTTGCCTTTTATCTTCAATCGCCTGAAACAGATTTGCGACCGACCTTTCCCCAAACCCTTCGCGGTTCTTCAATTTGGTCAGGTTTGCACCATCCCTTATGGCGAGTGTGAAGATATCCGCTGGCTCCCGAATCGGCAGCTGGTCGTCGGCAAAGAACATCTCGATTTGCTTGGAGCCCAGACCGTCGATATCAAAAGCCCCGCGACTGACGAAATGCTTAAGCTTTTCCACTGCCTGCGCCGGACAGATCAGCCCGCCGCTGCAGCGCCGCACCGCATCGCCGTCTTCGCGCACCGCGTCGGAACCGCATTCCGGGCAGGTTTGCGGCATGATAAATGGGATCGCATCAGCCGGACGTTTTGACACGTCAACATCGGCGATCTTTGGGATGACATCCCCGGCCCTGTAGACCTGAACCCAGTCACCAACGCGGATATCGCGCCCCTCGCGGATTGGGCTGCCCTTGGCACCGCGTCCGGCGATGTAATCCTCATTGTGCAATGTCGCGTTGGAAACCACGACACCGCCCACCGTCACCGGCGAAAGCCGGGCGACGGGGGACAGTGCTCCGGTACGGCCGACCTGCAGATCGATGGCCAAAAGCCGGGTCCAGGCCAGTTCGGCCGGAAACTTATGCGCAATCGCCCAGCGGGGCGTGGTGGTGCGGAACCCCAGCCGCGCCTGAAGCGCCAGATCGTTGACCTTGTAGACGACACCATCAATGTCATAGCCCAAAGTCGCCCGATCCTGTTCAATCTGGCGGTAAGCCGCAAGCAATGCCGCTGCTCCGCCGCACAAACGGGTCTGGGGATTGGTCTGAAAGCCAAGGGATTTCAGCCGGTGGATCGCGCCGATTTGTGTTGCGGCAAGTGGCGCGCTCATCTCACCCCAGGCGTAGGCAAAAAACTTAAGCGGACGGCTTGCGGTGATCGCGGCATCAAGCTGCCGTAATGACCCCGCCGCGGCATTGCGGGGGTTGGCAAAGGTCTTGCCCCCGGTTTGCCCTTGCCGGATATTCAGGGCGGCAAAATCCGTGTGGCTCATATAGACCTCGCCGCGCACCTCCAGCACCTGCGGGGCGTCGACAAGGGTCTGTGGAATGTCGGCGATTGTGCGGGCATTGTCGGTGACATTTTCCCCGACCTCCCCATCACCCCGCGTTGCCGCTTGAACCAATCGCCCCTGTTCATAGCGCAGCGACAGGGACAGCCCATCAATCTTCGGCTCGGCTGTAAACGCCAGCGGCGCGTCGGCAGAAAGGTTCAGGAACGACCGGACCCGTGCATCAAAATCCAGCGCATCTTCGTCAGAAAAGGCGTTTTCCAGACTGAGCATCCGCACCGCATGCGGTACTTTGGCGAAGGTCTCCGCCGGGGCCGCTCCAACCGTGCCGCTTGGACTACCCGCTGCCAGTTCGGGAAAGCGCTGCTCTAGAGCCAGGAGCTGTCGTTTCAGCCCATCGTATTCGGCATCAGAAATTTCGGGGGCATCGTCACTGTGATAGGCCCGGTTTGCTCTGGCCACCTCTGCGGCCAAACGTATCCACAAAATCTTGGCGTCCGGCGCGCGCAGATCGGCCGTAGCGGCGCCCGCAGCATCGGCTGTATCCTTCGCTCGATCTTCCGACATCGTCTGGCTCCGCGTCATACCCTGCGCCCTGAGTGTTAGGCGCAAGGTCGGATTTGGTCCAGTGCCCGCACGGGCCGCAGCCGCCATACCGATCTGGCGGAAAGACTTCTGGCCACCGCTGCGGCGCGTGCCAATGCGCGGCGCGGCCGTTTAGATCTTTGGTTCTGTCTTTCCAACGGGCGCCCCCGGAGCGGCGGGATCCCGCTTTAGAAAAGGCGGTCCGGCGAACGAGGGTGCCCTCCCCCGCCTATGGGGCGGATGCGCGGTCTACGGCCTACATCGTCCGCCAAAGTCAGGCCCCCACGGCCATCTTGCGGTCAAGCTCCGAGAGTTGGGGTTCGCGCAAAACATACCCGCGCCCCCAGACGGTTTCGATGTGGTTCTCACCGCCCGTCGCTTCGGCCAGCTTCTTGCGCAACTTGCAAATGAACACATCGATGATCTTCAATTCGGGTTCATCCATACCACCATACAGGTGATTGAGGAACATTTCCTTGGTCAGGGTCGTGCCCTTGCGCAAGGATAACAGTTCCAGCATCTGATATTCTTTTCCGGTCAGATGTACGGATTTGTTGTCAACATCGACGGTCTTGGCATCGAGGTTGACATTGATGCGCCCGGTGCGGATCACCGATTGGGCATGGCCCTTGGACCGGCGGATGATCGCATGAATGCGTGCCACCAGTTCTTCGCGGTGAAAGGGCTTGGTCATGTAATCGTCGGCGCCGAAGCCAAAACCCTTGATCTTGCTTTCGGTATCGTCAGCACCCGACAAAATCAGGATCGGCGTGTCAATCTTTGACAGCCGCAGCTGGCGCAAAACCTCATGCCCGTTCATATCGGGCAAGTTAAGATCCAGAAGGATCAGATCGTAATCATAGAGCTTGGCCAGGTCGATGCCTTCCTCCCCCAGATCCGTGCAATACACGTTCAGGTTCGCATGGGTCAGCATCAGTTCGATGCTGCGTGATGTGGTCGGATCGTCCTCTACCAACAGAATTCTCATCAGGCGCACTCCGCATTAAACCCTTCATTACCGTGACACTCGCGTACAATGGTTAACTGCAAGTTACCGTGGCATTCCCGGCGCAAAATACAACCTAAAGTTGCCTATATTTTTGAATAGCCGTCACTTTCAGACCTTTTTCACCATATGCATCGACCGCATGGCGCCAGATTTCGAACTCCTCCTCAGACAATCCATAGCGGTCAAGGGCTTCTTTCCGGGGAATCAGCCCGTAGGCGACGGCCTTGACAACGCGCGCCTTGCGGCTGGCGACCCAGCGCCGCGTTTCAGGATTGGGCAAATCGGCGCGGGTCATTACCGTGCCATCGGGCAACGTAACCGCCCTTGGCCCTTCAATCTTTTTCAAAAACATGGGATCCCCTCATCTTCACCGCCTTGGACCCTGCCCGGTCAGGTTTAACGTCCGATGAAACGCCGTCTTGTGAGTGTTGATAATTTTCCTATATTCCAGCGGATATTGCCGGAGACCGTGATGCCCCTTGACCACCCCCTCAATTCGCTTGGCTTTGCCAAAAGCCCCGCCAGGACGCGGGTCGTCGTGGCGATGTCCGGCGGCGTTGACAGTTCGGTCGTGGCGGCGATGCTGAAGGACGAAGGCTATGACGTGATTGGCGTCACCTTGCAGCTATACGACCACGGGGCCGCATTGGCCAAAAAGCGGGCCTGTTGCGCGGGGCAGGATATTCATGATGCCCGCCGCGTGGCCGAAGCGATGGGCTTTCCGCATTATGTGCTGGACTATGAAAACATGTTCCGCGAAGCGGTCATGGAGGAATTTGCCGATGCCTATCTGGCGGGCGCAACCCCAGTCCCGTGCATCCGCTGCAATGAGCGGGTGAAGTTCAAGGATCTGCTGGCAACGGCCCGCGATCTGGACGCCGATTGCATGGCCACCGGGCACTACATCCAAAGAAAGGTTGGGGCCACGGGGCCAGAGTTGCATTGTGCGGCAGATGCCAACCGGGATCAGAGCTATTTCTTGTTCTCGACAACCCCTGAACAGCTTGCTTATCTGCGCTTTCCCCTTGGCCACCTGCCGTCCAAAGCCGCAACCCGTGCCCTGGCGGCCAAATATGGGCTGAGCGTGGCTGATAAACCCGACAGTCAGGACATTTGTTTTGTACCGGGCGGCAATTATGCCGCCGTGATCGAGAAACTCCGCCCCGGTGCGGCCGATCCGGGCGACATTGTCGATCTTGAGGGTCAGGTTCTGGGCCCGCACAAGGGCGTCATCCACTATACAATCGGCCAGCGCCGGGGTCTGGGAATTGGCGGCACCGGCGATCCTTTGTATGTCGTCAAACTCGACCCCGAGGCGCGCCGCGTGATTGTCGGCCCCAAAGCGGCCCTGGCAACACGAACCATGCCGCTGCGCGACATCAACTGGCTGGGCGATGCGCCGCTGACGTCGCGCGCCGAATGGCAGGTTGCGGTGAAAATCCGGTCCACCCGCCCGCCACGCCCGGCGGTGATCCGACCGATTTCCGCGACCGCGGCTGAGGTCGAGTTGTTGGACCCTGAAGATGGGGTCAGCCCAGGTCAGGCCTGTGTGTTCTATGATCCGGGCTCAAGCCGGATTTTGGGCGGCGGCTGGATCTGGAAGGGGCGCTAGCTAGCCGTTTCACCTTTGTGAAAATATCCCCGCCGGAGGCACTTTTCCCTGCGGTTGGCAGCCTCCGGCGGGGATATTTGGACCAAAATGAATACCCCGAGACGTTAAGCACCCAATTGTCGCAAAACCGCGCGCGCGGCGCGCAGGCCGGGGGCTTCGCCGCCGCAGCCCAGCCGTGCCATCGTCAGATCCATCGCGCTGAGTTGGGCCGCGCGGGCAGCGGCATCGGTCAGCAGCACGCCCAGGGCAGCGGCAATAGGCTTTGGCTGGCAGGCAGGCCCAAGAAACTCTGGCACGGCGCGGGTTTCTGAGACGATATTGACCAGCGTCACCGTGTCAATCAAGGCCGCGCGCTTCATCAGCCACCAGGTCAGACGGTTGAAATCATGGGAAATAACCATCGGCACACGGTTTGCGGCCAGTTCCAGACTGACAGTCCCCGAGGCCGCAAGCGCCACAGTTGCTGCAGCGAAGGCCGCAGCTTTGTCAGCACCTGTCTCTACCACCAGCGGCGCCTGCGCCCACTGCGCCGTCATCTGCCGCACCAGTGGTGCGACACCCCGCACCGTGGGCAGCGCCACACGCAAGCCGGGTTGATCCTTGTATAAAAGATTGATCGCGGCTTCGAACCGCGGCAAAAGCCGTGTCACCTCCCCCTGACGCGAGCCCGGCAGACACAAAAGCAGCGGCTGATCGGGGCCGATCATATGGGTGTCGCGGAAGGCAGCGGCAGCGGCCGGTGTGGCAAGCGGCTGCATAGACACGGGATGCCCGACAAAATCGCAGGTCATCCCCACCGCCTGCATATACGGCGGCTCGAACGGAAAAAGCGCAAGAACATGGTCGATCAGCGGCGCCATTTTTTTGGCGCGGCCGGGGCGCCAGGCCCACACCGTTGGCGCGACATAGTGAATGGTCTTGAGCGTTGGATTTGCGGCCCGCGCCAGTTTCACAACGCGCAGGCAAAAATCCGGGCTGTCAATGGTGATCAGGGCGTCGGGTGCTGTGCGGCCGACGGCTTCGGCAGTTTCCCGGATACGGGCGGTAAGTGCCCGGTACTTTGGCACGATCTCAATAAGACCCATTACCGAAAGATCTTCCATCGGGAACCGGCTTTGCAACCCTTCCGCCGCCATCAGTGGCCCGCCAACGCCATCGAAGCTCAGGTCAGGCACCAGGCGCTTTAGCCCAGCCATGAGCGCTGCCCCGAGGGCATCGCCCGACGGCTCGCCGGCGATGACAAACAGCTTCACGGCGTGCGCGCCCATAAAAAAAGCCCAAAGCTTTCGGCCAGCGATTGCATGGTCCCCCGGTCAAGCAGCATGACCCCGCCGGCTTCCCAGGCGATGCCCGCCAGACCGGCGCGATGGGCGGCATGCACGGTATCCGGCCCAAGGGCGGGAAGGTCAATGCGGCGGTCCTGCCCCGGTTTTGGGGCTTTATATAAGACGCCTTTGGCGCCCTTCGGATCGGGCCGCAGCCGGGTGGCATGGGCTTCGACAAAGGTCAGCATGGCGTCGGTGCCAGGTAAGGTTTCAACGGCTAGGCACAGCCCTTGCGCCACAACCGCCCCCTGCCCCAAATCCAGAGCGCCCAAAGCGGCCACAATCACCGCAGCCCGGGCGACATCCTGACGGTCAACCCCGGACGGGGTGCCGGTCAGCAGGCCAGCAGCGGGAATCAGTTCGGGCGCGAGTGTGTCAGCCCCGACAACCTCAAAATTCCACTCTTCAAAAATGCCGATAACCGCCCGCAACGCCACATCATCGCCCGACTGTATGGCACCCAGCAACTGCGGCACCAAGGTTGCGGTCCGGGCATCAAAGAGTTCGGGTTCAAGCCGCGGGCGTTGCACGGCGCCGGCAAAGACCACGCGGGTGACACCTGCATCGGCCAGATGCTCCAGAAACGGGACCAGCCGCTCAAGGCGAAAGCGCAGGGGGGCAATGCCGGGAATCGTGGCCGGGAACCCTTCGATTTCAGCCAGAACGAAGGCCTGGCCCCGGCGTTGCAGGGCCGCCACCAGCAGGCCCGGCAAGGCGCCCTGCCCGGCAATGATCGCCGTTGTCGTCATTTCGGCGCGAGGAAAGAACGGTCTGACGGGCCAAGGATGAAGTCCAGAACCTCGCGGACATAGGCACTGTCGCTGCCCTGATCGGCCCGCAACCGCGCAGTTTCACGAAAACTGCCCGCCCCCAAAGCCTCGACCAGTTCGCGCAAAGCGCTGATATCGGCCCGGTCGGCGCCCCGGCGTTTGAGGCCGACAATGTTCAGCCCGTCAAGTTGACCGCGCGGCCCCTGAACCAAGCCATGCGGAATGACGTCGGCAGTGACCATGGTCACCGCCCCGATCATCGCGCCATGTCCGATGCGCACGAACTGATGCACCCCGGACAGGCCGCCGATGATCACCTCATCCTCAAGAATGCAATGTCCGGCAAGGGCGGCGTTGTTGACCAGGATCACCCGGTTGCCGATCTGGCAGTCATGCGCGACATGGGCGCCGGCCATGAACAACCCGTCATCGCCGATGCGCGTCACCCCGCCGCCGCCAGTCGTGCCGGTGTTCATGGTGACATGTTCGCGGATGCGGTTGCGCGCACCAATGATCAACCGGGTCTTTTCGCCCTTGAACTTCAGATCCTGCGGCACCTCGCCCAAGGTGGCAAAGGGGAAGACCTGGGTGCCTGCGCCAATCTCGGTCAGGCCGGTGATGACGGCATGGCTTTTGACCTCGACACCCGCAGCCAGGGTCACATCGGCGCCAATCAGGCAAAACGGGCCGATGTGGCAGCCGGGACCGATTTTGGCACCGTCTTCTACATGCGCCGACGGATGAATCTGAGCGGTGGGGGCAATACGCATGGGTCAGTCCTGAAGGTCCATCATCGCGGTGATTTCGGCCTCGCAGGCAAGCTGGCCCTCGACCTTGGCCGCGCCGTGGAATTTCCAGATCTTGCCACCGCCGCGCTTGACGGTCATGTGCAGCTCCAGCACGTCGCCCGGCACCACTTTGCGGCGGAATTTGCACGAGTCGATGGCCATGAAATAGACCAGGAGGTCACGATCAACCACGTCCATTGAAATACCGACCAAAACCGCGGCGGACTGCGCCATCGCCTCGATGATTGTGACGCCGGGCATGATCGGGGTCTGCGGGAAGTGCCCTTGGAAATGGGGTTCATTGAAGGTCACGTTCTTAATGCCGACGCAGCCCTTGTGCGGGACAATCTCCCGCACCTTGTCGATCAGCAGGAACGGATAGCGATGCGGAATGATCCGCTGGATCAGGTGGATGTCGGCCTCGGTATATGCTGTCGCAGTCATGCCTGATCGGTGCTCCTCGTGGTTTAACAAACCGGGTACGAGCCTTGCTAGCAACATGGGCACACACTGGCAAGGCGGGCGCGGTGTGGGGCCCCGAGGCGGTCGGTGGGGTTTAGGGGGTTGTTATAAGCGAGAACATTAACATCTTTTCCCGCAGCATCGGGCTTTTCGCTTCGCGCAATCGACTATGGCGTGGGCAACGCCGGTCCTGCACCGAGTTTTTCATCAATATGTGCACGGACTTCATCGGTCACGTCGATTGCGGTATTCGCCACAAAAATAGCGCGTTTATCTAGGATCACCACGGCACCGCGCGCGGCCATAACTTCGCCCATCAACGGCAAAGCGGCATCAGAAAATGCCTGCCGGTCGCTATCGCGTTGCTGCACCAGACTGCGCGCCTTGCCATCCTGAGCTTGGCGTATGCCGGTCACCCGCTTGTCGAAGTCATCGGCCAACTTGCGAAATTCATCTGCGGCCATCGCCGCGCGCCTTTCGGTCAGGGTCTTTTCTTCTGTGGTCAGCGCCGCCTCGATCTTGCGGTTTTCAATCTGCAAGGCGCTTGAGGCGGCCGCAAGATCGGCCAAAGCCCGCTTTCCCCAAAGCGACTCAGCATAGAGGCGCTCTTGATCAATGGTCAGGACCGCCGAAACCGGCGCCCCCGTGGTAATCTCCTGGGACCGGATTGGGAAAGCCGCGAGGCTTCCCCAAAGGATCAGGGCAATGGCTGCGGCGCGGTGCGGCCTGAACATCAGAACTTCGTTGAGACCGTCAGATCGAAGGCCTGTTCCTTGTCATAGGTTTCTTTGCTGAGCGCTTTCGAGAAGTTGAAGCGCAAGGGTCCAATAACCGATGTCCAGAAAATCGAGAGGCCAATCGAAGACCGCATATGCAAGGAATCGTCGACCGTACCGGGGTTATCGAGGCCCCAAACCGAACCCACATCAGCAAAGACGCCGCCGGTAAGTCCGTATTCCTCCGGCAGACCCAGGGGGAATTCGGCCTCCAACCGCGCTGCGGCAAACAGGTTTCCGCCAAGCGCGTCCTGATTGACCGCCGCCAAATCACGCGGACCAAAGCCGTTTGATTCAAACCCGCGTATTTTGCCGTTACCAGAAAACCGGTCGACCAGCCGGGTTGAGCTGCCAGTGCTGGCGACGGCACCGCCTTCCAGCTCGGCCCGCAAGGTTACTTCTTCGTTCCAGACTTTGGTCTCGAATGTCGCCTGACCGGTGGTGGTAATCGACTGGATATCACCGCCGACCCCGGCAAAATCCTGACTGAAATTCAAAACCAAGCCGGTCGTCGGATCCGCTGCATTGACCCGCGTATCATAGCTGAGCGTATAGCCAAGGGCGCTGGTCACTTCTGCCCCGCGCGTCTGTTCCGCTTTCAGGATGTTCGATGAATTGGCACTCACGCCGGAAATCTCATCACTGGACAGCTTGTAGCGCAGTTCCAGCCGGGTACGTTCGGAAAGCGGGAACTCAAGCGCCGGCGACAGACCCAGCCGCTTGGTCGAGTAGAACGAGTTCGAATTATTGGTGGTATTGTACCAGGTCGAGAATTTGAACTTCAGGTCACGGTCCAGAATTGACGGCTCGATAAAGGTAATCGAGCTGTCCTTATTGTCGGCCGTGGTTCCGATTCTGACGCTGACAAACTGGCCGCGACCCAGAAAGTTCGATTCCGACAGGCCAACATTGAACCCGATGCCATCGGCCACACTGTAAGACGCCCCGAAAGTCAACGACCCGGTGGGCTGTTCTTCAACGTTCACATCGACAATCACCCGGTCTTCACCGGAGCCTTGCTTGGCATTCACATCTGAGGTTTTGAAGAAACCAAGGGCCTGGATACGTTCGGCCGCCTGACGGATTTCACGAGGGTTGAAGGGATCGCCTTCTACCGAGTGGAATTGGCGGCGCACCACTTTGTCAAGCGTCGTGGCATTGCCTTCGATGTCGATCCGTTCGATGAAGATCCGCGGGCCTTTCTTAATCACGAACACCACATCCAAGGTCTGATCACGCTCGTTGCGGGTGATGCGCGGCTCAATGGTCAGAAAGTCGAGGCCCTTTTTCAGGGCAATCGTTTCCATCCGGGTGATGGTGGTTTCTATGACGGTGGGGGAATAGGTGACGCCCTTGCGAATGCGCAGGGAGTCTTGGAAATCGGCGATATCGACGCCTTCGTATTCGCTGACCAGCCCGGTTTTGTTGAAGCTGTAACGCAGCCCCTCACGGACGCTGAAGGTCACGAAGAACGCGTCGCGTTCGCGCGAAAATTCGGATGTTGTCCCAAGAACCTGCGCGTCGATGAAGCCGCGCGAGCGGTAAAAGTCTGTCAAAAGCTGTTTGTCGAACTCCGTACGGTCGGCCACGAAGGTATCACGCTGGACGATCTGGCGAAACAGGCCGGCCTGTTTGGTTTCCAGAACCTGCCGCAAGCGGCGGTCTGAAAAGGACCGGTTGCCGGTAAAGGACAAGCGTTCAACTTCCGTCACCTTGCCCTCGCGGATCTCGAACACCACATCGACCTTGCCATCCCCGCGGTTGATCACGCGCGGCTCAACCCGCGCGGCAAGACGGCCGGCATCGGTATAGGCCTGGGTGATCGCGGCAGCATCTGCTTCGACCTGGGCGGCGGAATAAACCCGGCGGGACTGGGATTTGACGATCTTGGCAAGATCCTCGTCCTTGATCTTGCGGTTGCCCTCGAAATTTACGACGCTGACGGTCGCATTTTCGGTGACGTGAATGATCAGGGTATTCCCCGACGGCACCAACTCTACGACGGCGAAAAGACCTGAGTCGGTCAGCCGTTGGGCCGCGTCATTCAGCCCGGCATCAGATATTTCCTGCCCCTTGGAGATTCCCGCGATCTTGAGAATCGTCGCCGGCTCGATCAGGGTATTTCCCTCGATTTGCACGGCGCCAAAGCTGTAAGCCTGTGCCCCAGTTGGCAAACTCGCAAAGGCCAATAGAAATGCTGTGGTGAGTGCCGTTCCCGACAGGAGCGCGCGCAGACCGATCTGCGTTTCGCCACTCTTTGTGATCGCCGTCATTAAGAATTCCCCCGCCGGTGAAATCGTGTTTTTTCTCTGTCTTTGACTAGCCGGAATGGGGGGGCTTGTCAAAGGAGCGGCGCGGTCCCCGTGAGGGGCCGCGCCGCATGTCCGAACAGCTTTTCAGGCCACGGTTACATCAGAAAAAACCGATACTCGGCGGGACTTGCTGAACCGCCATTTGCAGGCCGATATTGGCTGCGACTGTCAGGCTGATAAGTATGGCCAGCAGAACGAACACCCGGTCCGCGCCCAATTGCAAGAGCAGGCCAAAACCTCTGTAACTGTTTCCAATTGCTTGCATTTGTCCCTCCGCCCCTTGCCATCATTCGCAAGAAAACTACGCCGCGATTATGGCGGCTTTGCGGCAGCAGGGTGGTAGTTTGCAGGCTCTGCGCTGTCAGGGGCAGGAAAAGTCGTTAAACAAGCCAAAGCCCATCAACGAAAGCACAACAAAAAGCCCCGCCATCATCACCACGTTTAGGACGCTGTCCGGCAATGGGCGGCCCGTTGCCCATTCATAGGCGTGAAAGACCAGATGGCCACCATCGAGCATGGGAATCGGAAAGAGATTCATCAAACCAACGGCCGTAGACAAGACCGCGATAAACCAGATGAAATCTGATGATCCCTGGCTCGCTGCCGCCCCGGAGACTTCCGCAATGCTGAGCGGCCCGCGCAAATTGCACGCCGAAATCGCTCCGGTGATAATGTGCCACAAACCCGACACCGAAGATTTCGCGATGACCCAGGTCTGCAGCGCTGCACCCTTCACAGCCTCGACCGGGCCAACCTTGCGCGTGGCAGGATCAAAAAAAACTGCCCCGGAAAGACCGATCAGATAGCGGGTCTCAAATCCGCCATCGGCGGTCGGCTGATCGGTTTTACGGGGGCTTAGCGTCACCTCAAAGGTCTTGCCTGCGCGCCACATTGACAACAAAACCGGACGGCCCTCGGCAGCCCTGACGGCGGTCTGCAGATCGGCAAAACGCCGAACCGGACTGCCATCCGCGGCAACGATCACATCGTCGCGCATCAACCCGGCATCGGCCGCCGCACTTCCCGGTACAATATTATCCGCCCGCGCCGGATAGATCGACGGGCCGGTCAGGGTCAGTTCCTTGCCGTTTCGCAAGATACGATAGGTCAACGGATCCTTGGCGGGCAGCGTGTCCACTGCGGCCATCAATGCCGCCCAATCGGGCGTCGGCGTGCCTTCTATGGCCAGGATCGTGTCGCCAGCTTCGATCTGCCCCGATCCACCGGGAAGGCTGTGAAAGCCACCGATAACCGGTTTATCGGTCGGCGTACCCGCATACAAAAACATCGCCGAAAAGATCAGGATCGACAGGATGAAGTTGAACACCGGCCCTGCCGCAACCGTCGCCGCCCGCGCCCAAAGGGGCGCACCATGCATGGTGTGGCGGCGCTCTTCCGGGCTGAGCGCCGACATGGTCGCTTGGTCTGCCCCGGCTGATGCTGCATTCGCATCGCCCAGAAATTTTACGTAGCCGCCCAAAGGCAAGACCGCGATCTGCCAACGGGTGCCACGTTTGTCTGTCCGGCTCCACAGCTTTGGGCCAAATCCCAAAGAAAAGACTTCGGCGTGAATGCCGGACCAGCGCCCGACAATGTAATGCCCGAATTCATGGATCGCGACGATAACCGACAGCGCGATGACAAAGGCCACGGCGGTGTAAAAGAAATTGCCGAAGGACGGGATAAGGCCGATGGAATCCAAGTCTACATCCTTTGTTGGGTGGCAATAACATCGCGCGCCACGCGGCGCGCTTCGCAGTCGGTCTCCAGGACCATATCGAGGCTGAGCGGCGGCTTGCCAAGGGGTATGTGACCCGAAAGCGTCGAAAGGACGTCTTCAACAACACCGGCCATCCGCAGAAAGCCGATCTTTCCCTCGATAAATCCATCCAGGGCAACTTCTTTTGCGGCGTTGAAAACTGCGCCGGCCAAGCCGCCCGTTGCCATCACCTGCCGCGCCAGCCGCAAGGCCGGGTAGCGCGCGGGATCAGGCGCGGCAAAGGTCAGTTGCCCTACGGCGGCAAGATCAAGCCGCGCCACCGGCAGATGCCTGCGGTCTGGCCAGTTCAGCGCATAGCCGATCGCATGGCGCATATCAGGCGCCCCGAGATGGCCGATCATGCCGCCATCGCAAAAGCCGACCAGCGCGTGGACCAGAGATTCGGGATGGACCAGCACTTCGATCCGCTCGGGGGCTATTGCGAAGAACTCATGCGTTTCAATGATCTCCATCGCCTTGTTGAACATCGAGGCCGAGTCGATGGTGATGCGTTGGCCCATTGCCCAATTCGGATGGGTTGATGCCTCGGCCACGGTGGCTACCGCCAAACGCGACAGCGACCAATCGCGAAATGCGCCGCCAGAGGCCGTGATGATGATCCGCTCAACGCTGGCCATATCTTCACCCAAAAGCGCCTGAAAGACGGCGGAATGCTCGCTGTCGACGGGCAGGATTTGGGCCTTGCTGCGGGCGGCTTCCGCCATCAGCAGCGGCCCTGCGGCAACCAGGCTTTCCTTGTTCGCCAGCGCCAGAGTGGCGCCGCGTGCCAGCGCCCTGAACCCCGGTTGCAACCCGGCCGCACCGACAATGCCGGACATAACCCAATCGACCGGGCGATCAGCCGCGTCGGCGATAGCGGCGCCTCCGGCGGCAACCTCGATGCCACTGCCAACCAGGGCCGCCCGCAGATCCGTCAGGCAATCGTCGTAGGCCGTAACCGCAATATCAGCGCGCAGCGCCCGCGCCTGTTCGGCCAGCCGCAAAACATTCCGCCCACCGGTCAGCGCGACGCAGTGGTAAACCTCAGGCCCGCCCTGGCGCATCAAAAGATCAAACGTGCTTTCGCCAATCGACCCCGTCGCCCCGAACACCGAAACCCTGCGCACCGGTCACAAGCCCCCGAAAACCGGCAATGGCAAGGTGGCCAATTCCCACAGTATCACGAACACCGCCGCCCCGATCAGACCATCAAAACGGTCCAGAAGTCCGCCATGGCCGGGGATCAGTTGCGACGAATCCTTGGCACCAGCGCGGCGTTTGATTGCACTTTCGGCAATGTCGCCCATCTGTGCTGCAAAAGCCGTCAGCGCCGAAAAGCCGACCACCGCCCAGGGCTGGCCCGCCCAGACAACCGCGCCAAGCCCGACAACCGCAGCCCCGACCCATCCGGCAATCGTGCCCGACCAGGTCTTCTTTGGCGAAACCCGCGGCCAGAACTTTGGCCCGCCAATCATCCGCCCGCCAAAATAGCCCAACACATCTGACGCAATGACGATCAGCACCAGCCAAAGCACAAATCCAAGGCCATAGCCTTCGCGAAACGCCACAAAGCCATAGCAAGACAGCATCACCGCAAAGCTGTATGCGGCATAGATCAGCTTGTCGCGCCGGGGCAGGATCAGCCCGACGACAGAAGGGACCGCCAGCATGACCAGCCAAAAAGGTCCACGCTCGGTAAAGACCGGAATCATGGCACCGGAGGCAAGCACGCCCAAAACCCAGGCTGCCTGCGGGTGTTCGGATGCGGTCAGCCGCGCCAACTCCCAGATCATCAACCCGGCCGCGATCACCGCCAAAACCCGAATGGCCAACCCGCCAGCCCAAATCGCCGAAAACCCGATCACCAAGATCACCAGTGCGGAGAGGACTCGTAGTCTGAGGTCGCCCCATTTGGCGGGATCACTCATGCGCTGACCACACCACCAAAGCGCCGCTCGCGCCCGGCGTAAGTGGTGACGATTTCGCTGAGCTTCTCGGCGGTAAAATCCGGCCAAAGCGTTTCGACAAATTCATATTCCGCATAGGCGGATTGCCACAAAAGAAAGTTCGAGATCCGCGTTTCGCCAGAGGTTCGGATCACCAGATCCGGGTCGGGCAGATCGGCGGTATCAAGCCGCGCCGCAAAAGTGGCCTCGTCAATGTCATCGCCGGACAGCAGTCCTGCGGCAACATCACCGGAAACACGGCGCGCCGCACGGGCAATTTCATCCCGGCCACCGTAATTGATCGCGACTGTCAGCACCAAACGATCATTGTTGCGGGTTTTTTCCTCGATCCCCGCCATCAGCTCTTGCAGGTCTGGTTCCAGCCGGTCGCGGCCGCCGATGAAATTCACCCGCACGCCTTCCCGGTGAAGCTTGTCGGCCTCGTTGCGAATATAACGCGCAAACAACGACATAAGGCCAAGGACTTCTTCGGTGGAGCGTTTCCAGTTCTCGGTCGAAAAGGCGAAGATGGTCAGGTAGCGGATGCCAAGGCCGGGGGCGGCGCGCACGATGGCGCGGACCCGGTTGGCACCGCGGCGGTGGCCGACCAGACGTGGCCAGCCGCGCGACGTGGCCCAGCGGCCGTTGCCATCCATGATGATGGCGACATGCTCTGCCGTTCTTTCAGTGATATCCTTCGCGGCCATTGGCCTGCCCTTTCCGGCGCGTCCGCTCTGCGTCTCAGACCTGCATTATCTCAGCTTGCTTGCCTTCAAGGGCCCGATCGACTGCGATAATCGCTTTGTCGGTCAGATCTTGCACCTCGTCTTGCCACATCTTTTGATCGTCTTCGGTCATGCCGGCGGTCTTGGCCTTTTTGATCTGATCCATGCCGTCCCGGCGGACGTTGCGGATCGCGACCCGCGCATGTTCGGCATATTGCGCGGCGACGCGGGTCAATTGGGTGCGGCGTTCCTGGTTCAGCTCTGGGATTGGCAGCATGATGATGGTGCCGTTAAGCTGAGGATTGATCCCTAACCCACTATCGCGGATGGCTTTTTCGGCTTTGGCCACCAGGGCTTTGTCCCAAATGTTGATGGTCACCATGCGTGGCTCAGGCACGTTGACGGTGCCGATCTGGTTGATCGGTGTCATCTGACCATAGGCGTCAACATGAATCGGCTCCACCATCGAAGCCGAGGCGCGACCGGTGCGCAGACTGGCAAATTCATTGCGCAGCGAGTTCATCGCACCATGCATGCGGCGGCTCAGGTCGTCTATGTCAATTTCGATGTCGTCTGGCATATGTTTCGTCTCATCTTCCAGCGTAGAATTACCGGTTTTGGCTTGGCGGCGTACAATACAACCGCTCATGGTGGAAAGATAGATACTCAGCCTTTTACAAGCGTATAGGTGCCTTTTCCCGACAGAATCCCCCTGAATCCGCCTGGTTCGTCCAGCGAAAACACGATGATCGGCAGGCTATTGTCGCGGGCCAAAGCAATGGCTGAGGCATCCATGACCCCAAGGTGCTTTTGCAACACTTCGTCATAGCTGACCACATCATAGCGTTTGGCATCGCTATGTTTGTTGGGATCTTTGTCATAGACGCCGTCAACCTTGGTGCCTTTGAAGATCGCTTCGCAGCCCATTTCGTTGGCCCGCAAGGTGGCGGCAGTATCTGTGGTGAAATAGGGGTTTCCCGTGCCGGCGGCAAAAATACAGACGCGTTTTTTCTCAAGATGGCGCACGGCGCGGCGGCGGATGTAGGGTTCGCAGATCTGATCCATCGGGATCGCCGAAATCACCCTGGTGTGGATGTCCAGCTCTTCCATCGCCGATTGCATCGCCAGTGCATTCATGACAGTGGCCAGCATCCCCATATAATCGGCGGTGGTGCGTTCCATGCCCTGCGCCGAACCTTGCAGGCCCCGGAAAATATTGCCGCCGCCGATGACCATGCAAATCTCGACGCCAAGATCGTGCACCGATTTCACCTCGGCGGCGATGCGCTTGACGGTGGGCGGATGCAGTCCGTAGCCTTGGTCGCCCATCAACGCCTCGCCGGAAATCTTCAACAAGACGCGCTTATAGCTGACGCTGGGTTCTGTTGCCCCGATCATATGTTTTCTCTCTATTCTGTCGCCAAAAGACCAAGGATCCGGACCCGGTTTCGGGGGACCGACTTGCCGATCTGATTATCCACGCGCAAAATGACTGAAATCGACGTCAGGTTCAACGGGGGACAGCACCCAAAAACACGATGGGTTGCGGTTTGTGGCACGGGTGAAACAAATTATGGATGATTTAGGCAATATCGACCCCGATCTGCCGGTCCTGATAGCGGGGCCGACGGCATCGGGAAAATCGGCCCTGGCCCTGCGCCTTGCCGAAAGGCAGGGCCGTGCCATCGTCAATGCCGACGCGCTGCAGGTCTGGTCGTGTTGGCGGGTGCTGTCGGCCCGCCCAACTGCGGCGGAAGAAGCCCGCGCCCAGCATCATCTGTTCGGCCACAAGACGCCCGGTGCCGACTATTCGGTGGGACATTGGTTGCACGACGTCGCGCAGCTGTTGGCGAAAGATCCGCGCCCGATCATCATTGGCGGCAGCGGGCTTTATCTGACCGCCTTGACCGAAGGCTTGGCCAAGATACCGGCGACAGCCCTTGCGGTTCGCCTTGAGGCCAATCAACTGATGGCGGCATCGGGGCCAAACGCCCTGCTGGCGGCCCTTGACCCGGCCACCCGTGCCCGAATTGACGGCCAGAATCCGGCCCGCATTCAACGGGCCTGGGAAGTGCTGCGGTCAACCGGGCGCGGGTTGGCTGACTGGCAGTCGGAAACCGGACCAGCCCTTTTGCCCGACGGTTCCGCCACCCGGATTTGGCTTGACTGCGACCGTGACTGGCTGGCGGCGCGCATTGATGCGCGCTTTGATGCCATGGTCGCTGACGGCGCCGTGGCGGAAGTTTCAGCCCTGTTGGCGCGATGGGACGCGCAGGCACCCTGGGCAAAAGCCATCGGGGCGCCCGAGCTTGTCGCCTACCTACAGGGGGTGATGACCCTACCTGACGCTATATCTGCTGCAAAAGCCGCCAGCCGCCAGTATGCCAAACGCCAGCGCACCTGGTTGAGGCGGCGGATGCAGGGTTGGACGGCCCTGCCCCGGCCCCAAAGTCTGGCGTGACTTTTCGGCCAAGCTTTGCCGATGAGTTTGATTCCAAATATTTTTCCCTTGGCGGACGGCCCGGATTTTTCTAGAACTGCGCTGAATGTCGGTCCCGAAGATGTGGCTCGAACCACGGCTGCTGACTGAGCAGATCACACGCACAGGTAGAACTACATTGGTAAAGCTTTTCTCCGGGACACCCTTGTCGCAATTTGCCGATGGCCTTGGCGCGACTGCCAAAGCGCTGCCGCTGCCGCGCAAGACCATCCCCGTTGCCGAAACCACTCCGCTCAGGCTTATACCCATCCCGCGCCTGGCCATTGGCGGTCGCTGGCGGGTTGAAGCTATGCGGGCGCTTTCTGAACCGGTGCTGCTGTGGTTCACCCGCGGTCAGGGACGCATCACCATCGGCGGCATTACCCGCGGCTACGGCGCCCATAATGCAATCTTCATTCCGGCCGGAATGATGCATGGCTTTGATGTTGGTGCGCAGACCTTTGGCACGGCATTGTTCTTCGGGCGCGACCATGGGCTTGATCTGCCGGACGAGCCGCTGCATCTGCGCATTCGCGACGTTGGACCGCAGGCCGAAGTGGCGGCCTTAATCGAGAGCATCCAGCGCGAAACCGACAGTGATCGCACCGGCAATGAAAAGGCGGCCCTTCATCATCTTGGGCTGCTAGGCGTCTGGCTTGAACGTCAGGCTGCCACCTCTGCGGATGACGCCCCGCGCCCTGACGCATCGCGCCGCCTGGCCCGCGCCTATGCCGATGTGCTGGAACGTGGCTTTCATACCGGCAAGGGTATCGCTGATTTCGCCCGCGAACTTGGCGTAACCCCGACGCATTTGACGCGGGTGTGCAACAAGACTTGCGGACGCTCGGCATCGGATCTTTTGCATGACCGGCTGATCTTCGAGGCGCGGAAACTTCTGACCGATACCCGTCTGCCGGTGGCGCAAGTGGCTCAAACACTTGGATTTACCTCGGCGGCCTACTTCACGCGGGCGTTCCAGCATCGCACCGGAAAAACTCCGTCCGCCTTTCGGAAATCAAGCTGACCATAGCCGGGCTTTTCCGTAATCACGGAAAGTTTAGGCATTTTTTCCAACAAAAGCGGAAAGCGACCCTTCGTGTCGCGTATTGACGTTGACGTGTCGCAAAAAACGGTGCGCAATGTCCGGGTGAGATTACTGGTCGCGTCAAGCTGTACCCGCCACAGAAGCGGGATAGAGAATGGCGCGGCAAACCGCGAATGTCGCACAGGGAGAAAAGCGATGACCAAACACTTTATGCCGGAATCCATCCATCCGGCCGCAAAAATGTATGCCGAAGAAGTCAAAGCCGGCCAGTTGAGCCGCCGCGAGTTTCTGACACGCACGTCAGCGCTGGGCGTCAGCGCGGTTGCGGCTTACGGCCTTCTGGGCCTTGCTGCACCGAAAGCCGTGGCGCAAGAGGCGACCGCCGGTGGCACGCTTCGCATGAACATGGAAACCCGTGCGGGCAAAGATCCGCGCCTGTTTGACTGGTCGGAATTGGCGAACTTCGCCCGTGGTTGGCTTGACTATCTGGTCGAATACAACAACGACGGCACCTTCCGTGGCATGCTGCTGGAAAGCTGGGATACCAATGCCGACGCAACTGAATACACACTGCATGTGCGTCAGGGCGTGAAGTGGAACAATGGCGATGATTTCACCGCCGATGACGTTGCCCGCAACATCAACCGTTGGTGTGAAGTCGGCGTCGAAGGCAACTCGATGGCCTCGCGCATGTCCAGCATCGTCGATGAGGCGACCAAGCTAGCCCGTGAAGGCGCCATCACCGTCGTTGATGCCAATACCGTGCTGCTGAAGCTGTCGGCCCCCGACATCACCATCATTCCTGGCATGGCTGACTATCCGGCGGCGATCGTCCACAGCTCCTACACCGATGGCGACCCTGCGGCCAATCCGATCGGCACCGGCGCCTATTTGCCCGAAACAAACGAAGTTGGGGTTAAGCAGGTTCTGGTATTGAACAAAGACCACCCATGGTGGGGCACGGCTGTCTATGGCGGCCCCTACCTTGACCGGATCGAATACGTCGACCTTGGCACCGATCCGTCGGCAGTCCAGGCGGCCGCAGAGGCCGATGAAATCGACGCAACCTATCGGACCGACGGCGATTTCGTGGCGGTCTTCGATGGCCTGGGCTGGACAAAATCCGAAGCGGTGACTTCAGCCACGCTGGCTGTGCGCTTCAACCAGCTGGCGGACATCTACAAGGATGCCAAGGTCCGCAAAGGCCTGCAGATGATGGTCAACAACGCTATTGTGATGGAGCTTGGCTATGCCAACCTCGGCAAAGTCGCTGAAAACCACCATGTCTGCCCGATCCACCCCGAATATGCTGAACTGCCGCCGCTGACCGTGGACGCAGCCGCGGGTAAAGCAATGATCGAAGAAGGCGGCCAGGGCGCCACCGAATTCGAACTGATTTCTCTGGATGACAGCTGGCAGGCGGCCACTTGCGACGCAGTCGCGGCGCAAATCCGCGACGGCGGCATCAATATCAAGCGGACGATCCTTCCGGGGTCGACCTTCTGGAACGACTGGCTGAAGTACCCGTTCTCTTCGACAGAATGGAACATGCGGCCGCTGGGCGTCCAAATTCTGGCGCTGGCCTACAAGTCGGGCGTGGCCTGGAACGAGACGGCCTTCGCCAACGCCGAATTCGACACTCTTCTGGCGCAGGCCATGTCGCTATCGGATGTGGATGCACGGCGCGAAGTCATGGCGAAAATTGAAGCGATCATGCAAAACGAAGGCGTTCTGATCCAGCCTTTCTGGCGCTCGATCTTCCGTCACCACAAGGCAAGCGTCATGGGTGCGGACATGCATGCAACGTTTGAGCATCATCACTACAAGTGGTGGATGCAGGCCTGATCCTAAGAATAGGGGCGCGGTCTTCGGGATCGCGCCCCGCTTTTCCTGATTGTGCCGCCCGGCTTCCGGGCGCTGACATGCGGTCGGTCCTTGTAATATGGGACCGCGGGGGTGATCGACATGCTCAAGTTCATTTTGCGACGCGTCGTGACAATGGTCCTTTC
The DNA here is from genome assembly GCA_031376305.1 of Pseudomonadota bacterium. Classification (GTDB taxonomy): domain Bacteria; phylum Pseudomonadota; class Alphaproteobacteria; order Rhodobacterales; family Rhodobacteraceae; genus TMP-24. The sequence continues at coordinate 26,787 of JANMDM010000086.1, forward strand.
GGCTTTTTGCATCACGTTGGTCGTATTCTATCTGACCAATCTGCAGCCAAACCTTGAGAAGATCGCGAAATCCGAAGCCGGAGCGCGGATCAGCGATGAAGAGGTGACAAGCTGGCTGGAAAAGAACGGCTATGCGCAACCGCTTTTGAAACGCTATGGCGAATGGCTGGGCGTGGCCCCTGGTTGGACACATACCGATGAGAAAGGCGCTCTGCACGGGCGCTGTGTCACCAAAAACACCGATCCCGCGGCAATTCCGCGCTATTGCGGCGTGGTGCAGGGCAATTGGGGGCAGTCGAACGTTTTCAAAGCCCCGGTTCTGGACATTGTCACAACCCGGCTTGGCCTGACCGGCATTCTGATGTTCTGGGTGATGATGGTCATGGTGCCTGTCGCCCTTCTGACCGGGGTGCTGGCCGGCATGCGCGAAGGATCGCGCCTTGACCGGGCCCTCTCGACGTTTTCGATCGCCTCGACGGCGACGCCTGAATATGTCTCGGGCGTGATCTTGATCGCGGTATTCGCGTCCAAAGCCGGCGGGCTGCAATGGTTCAAAGGCTCTGCCTCAAGTGCCATGGATGGCATTACCTTTAGCAACTTCCTGCTGCCGGTGATGACCATTGCGCTTTACGGCATTGGCTATATCGCCCGCATGACCCGCGCCTCGATGACCGAGGTGATGACGGCGCAGTATATCCGTACCGCGCGGCTGAAGGGCGTGAGCTTCAAGAATGTGGTGTTGAAACACGCGCTGCGAAATGCCCTGATCGCGCCCTTCACCGTGATCATGCTGCAATTCCCCTGGCTCCTGAACGGCGTGGTGATTGTGGAAACCCTGTTCAGCTATAAAGGCTTCGGCTGGACGCTGGTTCAGGCAGCCGGCAACAACGACATCCAGCTTCTTCTCGGCTGTTCGGTCGTCGCGGTCTTTGTCGTGCTGGTCACGCAACTGCTCTCCGATATCGGTTACGTCTTTCTTAACCCCAGAATCAGGATCAGCTAACATGCAGGACCTTACATGGGGCGCCATCCTCCTTTCGCTGGCCAAACTCTTTCTGCCGGTGTGGATCGCTTTGATTGCCACCTTTGCGCTGTCGATCACCTTCAAAAAACACCTGGGACTCTATGGCAAGCTGTTTGACAGCATGATCGGCATGATCGGCTATGCGCTGGTGATGTTTTGGGTTTTCACTGCGCTTTTCGCGCCAATGATCGCCACCCACGACACGCTCAGTCAGATTGGCCAGATGAAGAACGCCCTGCCCGGCACAGCTCTGCCCGATATCGAAAGCTGGTATCTTCTGGGCGGCGACCATCTGGGTCGCGATGTCTTCAGCCGCATGGTGTTGGGCAGCCGGGTGGTGATCCAGATCGCGCCGCTGGCCACGCTTTTTGCCTATATGGTCGGAATCACGCTTGGCCTCCCCGCCGGTTACTACGCCGGTGCCCTGGACACCGCCCTGAGCTTTCTTGCCAACCTCGTGCTCGCCTTCCCGGTGATCTTGCTGTTCTACCTGCTTGTCACCCCGGAAATCGTCGCCACCGGCCTGCCGCAGTTTATCGCAGTTGTGTTGTTTATCCTGCCGCTCTTGTTCCTGATCTTGCTGGTCAACTCGCGTTGGTATGTCAAACCTATGCTGCGCAACATTGTGGTCGGGCTGATCGTAGTGATTGGTGGCTGGGTCTACCTTGCCTTGGTGGGCGAACCGGGCAGCCGGGTGTCGATCCTGCCGGAAGCCATGGATATCATCCGCGTGCCGGGAAATATCCTCATCGTCTTCGTCTCGGTGGTCTTCGTGAACTCGCCCACGGTCTTCCGCATTGTCCGGGGCATCACGCTCGATATCAAAACCCGCGACTATGTCTCAGCGGCGCAGACCCGTGGCGAGCGGCCCTGGTACATCATGCTGTGGGAAGTTCTGCCCAATGCCCGCGGACCGCTGATTGTCGATTTTTGCCTGCGCATCGGCTATACGACAATTCTTCTTGGCACCCTTGGCTTCTTCGGCCTCGGGCTCAGCCCCGAAAGCCCGGACTGGGGTTCCACCATCAATGCCGGCCGCAAGCTGCTAACCATTGCCCCGCATCCGGCCTTCGTTCCGGCACTGGCGCTGATGAGCCTGGTTCTTGGCCTCAATCTGCTTGCCGACGGCCTGCGCGAAGAAAGCCTCCGGGACTGAGACCCCATGATCACCCGCACCAGTTTCATCTTTGCCTAAATATCCCCGGGGTCCGGGGGCAGCGCCCCCGGCCCTCACCCCAGACCCGAACGGGAGCCAAACATGACCGCCAATTCTGACTGGGATCCAACCAAACCGATCCTCGAGATTGAAAACCTTTCGATCTCCTTTTTCACTCGGGCCCGCGAAATCCCTGCGGTGATGGACTTCTCCTGCACCGTCCTGCCCGGAGAAGCCATGGGGCTGGTTGGTGAAAGCGGCTGTGGAAAATCCACCGTAGCCCTGGCGGTCATGCGCTATCTCGGCAAGAATGGCAAAATCACCGGTGGCTCGATCAGGTTCAAGGGCCGCGATCTGACCACCATGGGCGACGAAGAATTGCGTCAGATCCGTGGCTCGGAAATCGCAATGATTTACCAGGAACCAATGGCCTCGCTGAACCCGGCGATGAAGATCGGCGCGCAATTGGCCGAAGTGCCGATGATCCACGAAGGCATGGCCCAAGCAGACGCCTGGGCACTTGCCCGCCAGATTGTCTCGGATGTGCGTCTGCCGGATCCTGACCGCATGTTGAAATCTTACCCGCATCAATTGTCGGGTGGCCAACAGCAGCGCATTGTCATTGCGATGGCGCTGATGTCGAAACCCGCGCTGCTGATCCTTGATGAGCCGACAACCGCGCTGGATGTGACTGTCGAAGCCGGTATTGTCGATCTGGTCAAAGCCCTTGGCCACAAATACGGCACGTCTATTCTGTTCATCAGCCACAACCTTGGGCTGATCATGGATGTCTGCGACCGGCTTTGTGTGATGTATTCCGGCGAGGCGGTGGAAACCGGGGCGGTGACCGATGTCTTTGACCGCATGCAGCATCCCTATACCCAGGCGCTGTTCCGTTCGATTCCCCTGCCGGGGGCTGATAAAAATTCTAGCCCGCTTGTCTCTATTCCCGGCAACTTCCCCCTGCCGCACGAACGCCCGAACGGCTGCAACTTTGGCCCCCGCTGTTCTTACTTCAAGGCGGGCCAGTGTGACGTCGGTGATATCCCGATGGACACTGTTAAAGGTCATGACCGGCATGGCACCCGCTGCCTGCGGGTTGCCGAGATTGACTGGGCGGCAAAGCCGGTGGCCCGCGCGTCGCAAGAAAAAGGCGTGATTGGCGACGTCGTGTTGCGCATGGAAGATTTGCGGAAGTATTACGAGGTCTCGTCCGGGATGTTTTCCGGCGGCCTCAAGAAGGTTGTCAAAGCCAATGAAACCCTGAGTTTTGAGGCGCGCGAAGGTGAAACTCTTGCCATCGTCGGCGAGTCCGGTTGCGGCAAGTCAACGTTTGCGAAAGTTCTGATGGGGCTGGAAACCGCGACAAGCGGCAAAATCATGCTGTTTGACCGCGACATCCAGTCAACGCCGATTCAGAAGCGCAGTACCGAAACAGTCTCGGGCGTGCAGATGGTGTTCCAGAATCCCTTTGATACGCTGAATCCGTCAATGACCGTCGGCCGCCAGATTATTCGGGCGCTGGAAATATTTGGTCAGGGCAAATCTGACGTCGCGCGTCAGGAACGGATGCTGGAACTTCTGGATCTTGTGAAACTTCCGCGTGCCTTTGCCGAGCGGATGCCCCGGCAACTGTCAGGCGGCCAAAAACAGCGTGTCGGCATTGCCCGCGCCTTCGCGGGCGGCGCCAAGGTCGTGGTCGCGGACGAACCGGTTTCAGCCCTTGATGTGTCGGTGCAGGCTGCGGTCACCGATCTGTTGATGGAGATCCAGCGCAAGGATAAGACGACGCTGTTGTTCATCAGCCATGACCTGTCGATTGTCCGCTATCTGTCGGATCGGGTGATGGTCATGTATCTGGGCCATGTTGTGGAAATGGGCACCACGGATCAGGTTTTCTCGCCGCCCTATCACCCCTATACCGAGGCGCTGCTGTCGGCGGTGCCAATCGCCGATACCCGTGTACAGAAAAAACGCATCGTGCTTGAGGGCGACATTCCATCGGCGATGAACCCGCCCTCGGGTTGCCCGTTTCAGACCCGTTGCCATTGGAAGTCCAGGGTACCCGATGGCTTGTGCGACCGGGAAATGCCGCCGATGCGCAATCTTGCCGGCGGTCACCAGATCAAGTGCCACCTGTCAGATGCCGAGTTTGCGGGCATGGAACCCGTGATCAAGATCGCTGCCGAATAGTGGATTTTCGCCTTTGCGCTGCAAGCGTCCGGCAGAAAGCCGTGTCGGACGTTTTCGCATGTTGACCAATTGCACGAAATTGGCGCAGAGTTAACCAGACGCAAACCAAACTGCGTTTTCATGGGGGCATGAAAAATATGCGAAATACCGCAAAAGCGACTGCCACGAGTGCCGCTTTCGACGCCACCGTCTTTGTGGCGATGGGCCTGTCTTCAGCCTTTATGGTAACCGTCGTCGGCTTTGTCCTGGCAACGTTGTGGACCGTGGTCGTCCCGTCAGCGATGTAACAGCGACCGGCCATTGGCAAAAAG
>JANMDM010000091.1:0-4342 GCA_031376305.1 Pseudomonadota bacterium
GCGATGGCCCGCCCCGGAGCCGTCGCCCCGGATGCGCCCTTGGCAGGTGGCGGCTGGCTTCTGGATCAGCTGGGGCGCGAGCCGACGCTGCTGGCGCTGGGTATGCCTGCCCCCGAAGGGCTGGCAATGGGGGTTTTGACCCCGGAGCTGACCCCCAAAATCCGCGCCCGCTATCTGGGGGACGCCGCGCAGGCGCTTTACCTCATCCGCCCCGATCAGGTGGTGGCCGCGCGGTGGCTGTCCGCCACCGGGTCCGAACTGACGGTGGCCGAACGGGGCCTGTGGGAGCCTCACGAAGGAACGGTGACAAAATGTTGATGACCAAACCGAACTTCGACGATGCGGACGGGTTCTATGCCGCCCTTCTGGCCACTCACAAGGGCCTGGCTGAGATTGAAAGCCACGCCCTGAACGCGCGGCTGGTGCTGATCCTTGCCAACCACATCGGCAGTGCTGCGATGCTGGACGAAGCCTTGGAATTGGCCCGGCAGGGATAGGAAAGCCGCAGGTGATCGGCAGTACAAACGGCCTACACCGCCGGGATGCCTTGACCCTGCGGGGAACTGCGCCTTTGATGGCCACCATCCTGTTGGGAGCGCGCGCATGTTCAGGGCCTTGGTCGTCGAAAAGGATGCCGCCGGGGTGACCCATGCCGCGGTGCAGGAATTACCCGAAGATCGTCTGCCCGATGGCGAGGTCACCGTCGCCGTCGCCTATTCGACCCTGAACTACAAGGATGGTCTGTGCCTTGGATCGGGCGGCGGATTGGTGCGCAACTGGCCGCATGTGCCGGGGGTCGATTTCGCCGGCACGGTCGCGGCCAGCACCGATGCGCGCTATGCCCCCGGTGACAAGGTGGTGCTGACTGGCTGGCGGGTCGGCGAGGTGCATTGGGGCGGTTACGCCGAATTGGCGCGGGTCAGGGCCGACTGGCTGGTGCCCTTGCCCACTGGCCTGACGACCCGCGCGGCGATGGCAGTCGGGACCGCGGGCCTGACCGCGATGCTGGCGGTGATGGCGCTGGAGGATCACGGGTTGAAACCGGGGCAGGGGCCGGTGCTGGTCACCGGGGCGGCGGGTGGTGTCGGATCGGTCGCCACCGCGATTCTGGCGCATTTGGGCTATGAGGTTGCCGCCGTCACCGGACGGCCCGAAACGGAACCCTATCTGCGCGCGCTGGGGGCCAGACGGATTGTGGCCCGCGCGGACCTGGCCGAAACCGTCAAACGCCCGCTTGAAGCCGAACTCTGGTCGGGCTGTGTGGATGCCGTCGGCGGCGCCATGCTGGCCCGTGTGCTTGGGCAGATGCGATACGGAGCCTCGGTGGCCGCTGTCGGTCTGGCCGGCGGGTCATCCTTGCCGGCAACGGTGATCCCGTTTCTATTGCGCGGGGTGAACCTGCTTGGGATCGATTCCGTTATGCGCCCTTACGCCGACCGGGTGCGGGCCTGGGACCGCATTGCCCATGATCTGCCATTGGACAAGCTGGAGGCAATGATCCACCCGGCCCGTCTGGGCGATCTTCCGGCACTTGGGGAAGCGATCCTGAAGGGCAACATCCGGGGCCGCATCGTCGTTGATGTCCGGCAATAGAGCGTGTCAGACAAAAGTGGATACCGGTTTTGTCGCCAGACACGCGTAAAAACAAAAGGTTAGAGCGTGCCTGGCGATTCTGTCATCGACAGACACGCTCTAGCGCCCGCGCCGGAAACTGTTGAGGTTGATGGTGCGGGTTGCCCGTCGGATTTTCAGCCGGTGGCGAAAGATCCGGCCATTCGCGAAGCGTCGGAATGCGTCAGGGCAAACGCCCAACCCAAGGCCGCTCACCGTCCAGTCAGCCAGTTGCCCAACGCCGCCAACCGGGATGGAGGGCCGCCCAACCGCTGTTCAAGGGCGTCGGCACCATTCAGCAGCGCATACATGCCGTGCACCCCCAACCAGCGCATTGGCTCGGGTTCCCAGCGGCGCACGCGGCGGTTAACCCAGGGCAAAACCGTCAGGTCGGTCTGCCGCCGCAGCGCCAGATCAGCCAAGGTCCGTCCTGCGAGATTAGAGGTCGAGACACCGACACCGACGTAGCCTCCGGCCCAGCCGATGCCCGTGGCGGCATCCAGTCCGACCGTCGCACACCAGTCGCGCGGTGCCGCCAGCACACCGCACCACGCATGGTCGATGGGAAAGCGGGCGGTATCTGGGAAGTAGCGGTGCAAGATCGCCGTCAGACGGCGGATTGATTCGGCATCCGGGGCGCCGCTCTGGTCAATTCTTGAGCCGAACTTGTAGGGCACGCCCCGCGCACCAACGGTGATACGGCCCTCGCGGGTGCGCTGGCAATAGCAATAGGCGTTGTTCTGGTCATGCAGCAGTTCCTGCCCTTGCCAGCCGATTTTCTCCCAGATTTCGGGCGGCAGAGGTGCCGTAACAATTTGCGCCGAGTTGACCGGCAACCACTCGCGCGTGTGACCGGATAACGTGGCGGTAAATCCTTCGGTCGCGCGCAGGATGATCGGGGCTTTGACATGGCCTTTGGTTGTGCTGACCCGGCCGGGGCCATATTCGGTAACCTCGGTGGCCTCTGCAATACGCACCCCGAGGCGCTCAACGGCCATAGCCAGCCCGCGCACAAGTTTGGCCGGCTGAACCCTGGCCACGCCAGACAGTTTCATGCCGCCGATCACCCCCGGAATATTGATCCGTGCGCGCATCTCGTCTGCGCTCAGCGCGGCGGTGCGGTGGCCCTCTCCCCAAAGGTTGCTGGTGGCAAGCTCGGTCTTGATCCGCTCCATTTGCGCCGGGTTGGTGGCGAACATCAGCTCGTCGGTACGGTGGATATCGGCGTCAATGCCTTCGTCGTCACAGACGCGGATCACCTCGTCCACCGTTGTCTCCATTGCCCTGACCATGTCGAGCACCGCTTCGCGCGAGGTGGTCCGCGCGTAGCGGCCGTGGTTCCAGGCGAAGGTGCCCATGAGCCAGCCGCCATTGCGCCCCGATGCGCCAAAGCCCGCGAAATCTTTCTCGACAACCAATATGTTCAGGGCCGGATCGGCTTTTTTAAGGTAATAGGCCGCCCAAAGACCGGTATAGCCGGCGCCAATAATGCAGACGTCGGCGGTTGTATCCCCATCCAGCGGCGGTCGCGATGCTGGCAGCCCGCCAATATCCGCGTACCAGAATGATACGTCGCCGATGGTTTGAGGAATGGGCTTTGGCGTCGTCATGGGCGTCATCCGCGTTGTCGTTACATTGGCGCGCAAACTAGCCTTCCGCCGCACCAAACGCGCGGTGGCTTTGCGCAGTACCCAGAATAAAACCGCGATCAGTTTTGGTAGGCCCGGAGGGCTTAAAAAATACGCCATAAATCATATGGTTGCAATGGCGAACCACGAAAATTCGGCCGTTGATATCATTGGCGAAAATCGGGGTAAGGCGAACCTTTTGCCGTCCGATACAAACGAAAACCCCGGCGCGCTGGCGGGCGCATCCGGGGCTATAGACAAAGCAAGTCGGCTTCAGGCTGAAGATTACACCGACGCCCCCGCCGCTGCAAGGCGTATTGACCGGAACGGGAACTGGAACCGTGCCCGCTGGGGATGGCTCAAGGCCGTGACGGTTGACGGTAATCTGTCGCCGATGGCGCGGCTTCTCGCCCATGTTCTCGCAACGCAGTTTTCGCACCATGAGACGGCCCATTGCGCGCCCGGCACGGACACGCTGGCCGATGCCCTTGCTACTTCTGTCGATACCATCAAGCGCGCGCTGCGCGATCTGGCGGCAGCGGGATGGCTGATCAGGACCGAAGGACGCGGGCGCGGGAATCGGTCTGAAATCTTCTTTCTGGGCGGCAGCAACGTGGTGCCGATGATCTGCCCAAAGGGGCCAGAAGCATCCGGGCATGACCGACTGAAGGCGGCACAAGCGCCAACCAATAGGCACGAAAAAGGGGGCAATCCTGCACCCGTTTATGACCACGAAAGGGCAACGCAAAAGGGGGCAGATATGCGTGGAAAAGGGGGAAAAACTGCACTTTCCTATATAAAGGCTGATCCAAAGAATATCCAAAGGGCTGGCCAGCCGTCCGAAAGCACGGTTTTGCAGCGGTCTTCTGGCCGGATGGACTGGACTTCCTACGACCGGGCAAACGAAGCTGAAAAGTGGGAACGCAGCCTTTGCGAGATCAAGCGTGGCACCCACGCCGAAGCTGCTTGGAACGATTGGCTGACAGGTCACGGCTTTCCTACCCTGATCCAGATCGGGCTGAGAAATGGTGTTGACGGGTGGGCAGTGCCGTTCCGAGTGCCGCCGTGCGACTACGGTGATCAATTCGAAATCAGACTGTCCA
>JANMDM010000343.1:0-1564 GCA_031376305.1 Pseudomonadota bacterium
GCGTCGCTGGCTTCGGTGCGGGGGTATTTCGCCAGATCCTCGGGGTTGTTGAACTGTTTGGGATTCACGAACAGGGTCACGATCACCCGGTCGCAGGCGGCCTTGGCTGCTGCCACAAGGCTGAAGTGACCGGGATGCAGCGCCCCCATAGTGGGCACCACGCCGACGCTGTCGCCCGCCGATTTCCAGTCGCGGACACGGGCGCGCAGGGCGGTCAGATCGCGGATGGTCTTCATTTCCGCGTCGGTTCCTCGGCAAAGACATGCTCGGGGCCGGGGAAGGCGCGGGCGCGGACCTCGGCGGCATAGGCGGCGATGGCGCGGTCGGCCTCAAGCCCGAGTTCGGCATAGCGTTTGACGAATTTCGGGCGAAAGCTGGTGAACAGGCCCAGCATGTCGTCGATGACCAGCACCTGCCCATCACAATCAACTGATGCACCGATGCCGATGGTGGGGATGTCGATGGCGTGGGTGATTTCGCGGGCAAGGCCGTCGGGCACTTTCTCCAGCACCACCGAAAAGGCTCCGGCCTCGGCCACCGCGACCGCATCATTGCGCACCCGGCCGGAATCGTTGCCGCGCCCCTGCACCCGGTAGCCGCCCAGCGTGTTGACCGACTGCGGGGTCAGCCCGACATGGCCCATCACCGGAATACCGCGTGCGGTCAGGAAAGCGATGGTGTCGGCCATATGCGCGCCGCCCTCAAGCTTGACCGCCGCCGCCCCGGTTTCCTGCATCAGCCGTGCGGCTGAGCGAAACGCCTGTTCGCGGCTTTCCTCGTAGGAACCGAACGGCATGTCGATGACCAGCATGGCGCGGCTTAGGCCGCGTGCCACCGCTTGCCCATGCATCACCATCATCTCCATCGGCACCGGCAGGGTCGAAGGCAGCCCGTGCAACACCATGCCGACGGAATCGCCCACCAGCACGATGTCGCAATGCGCATCAACCAGCCGGGCGATAGGGGTGGTATAGGCGGTCAGCACCACCAGCGGCGTATCGCCCTTGCGGGCCCGGATATCGGGCGGCGAGAGGCGTTTGGTCTCGACTGTCGCGCTCATGATCCGGCTCTCCCTCGCAAGGCTGTTGCGGTCAATCTAGCTGCACCGCAGCATTATTTCCAGCACTTGATTGCGGAACTGCGACAGATGCAAGGCCCGCGCGAGATGCTTGCCGGACAACCGGCGGGGCGCTATGCGGGGTAAAATCGACGATGCCACAAGGAGCTGACAATGCCCGCCTTCCTGCGCCTGACCCCCTCTGCCGCCGCCCCTGAGACTACCCGCCCCGCTCCTGAAAAAGTCATTTCCGGCGATCCGGTCCATACCACCTGGAATGCCGAAGACCGGGACGGGCTTTATTGCGGTATCTGGCAATCGACGCCGGGAAAGTGGCGGATTTCATATGACGAATGGGAATATTGCCGGATTCTGGCGGGCCGCTCGGTCATCACTGCCGCAGACGGCACTAAATATGCGCTTGGTGCCGGCGACAGTTTCATCCTGCGCCCCGGTTTTCGCGGCACCTGGGAGGTGATCGAGACGACGCGGAAGGATTACGTTATC
>JANMDM010000394.1:0-11011 GCA_031376305.1 Pseudomonadota bacterium
CCTGGCCGATGCCCCAGTCCGGTTGCGTCGGATGGCGCACCAGCATTCCCGGTTCAAGATAGCTATTCATCCGTTTTTCCCATCAGGACAGCCATGGACATACCCCCTCAGCACGGCAACGAAATGGTCGATGACACCACCGACGACCTGACCGCGCTTCTCAGCGCGCGCATCTGCCACGACCTTATCAGCCCCTTGGGTGCGATCAGCAATGGGGTGGAGCTGTTGATGATGTCGGGATCAACTTCCGGCCCGGAAATGGCGCTGATCGCGCAAAGCGTGGCCAGTGCCAATGCCCGCATCCGGTTTTTTCGCGTGGCGTTTGGCGCCCATTCACCTGGCCAACAGATTGGCCGTGCCGAAGTGCTCAGCATTCTTGACGGCACCACCCGTGGCGGACGGTTGACGATCGACTATCAATCGTCACCCCATGCCATGCGCGGCGCCGTCAAAATGGCTTTCCTGGCGCTGCTTTGCTGCGAAACCGCAATGCCATATGGCGGTCGCGTTCAGATAACCAACAGCGTCGACACTTGGCTGCTGGCGGCAGAGGCGGACAAACTTAAAATCGACCCCGGACATTGGGATCGCATTTCCGGTCGCAGCCCTGGCGGGCCGCTCAAAGCTGCGCAGGTACAATTCGCCTTGCTGCCGGACGAGGCGCGCCGTCAGGGCCGGATGCTGCAACTCAATCTCACCGAAACCCGTATCGTGCTGCGCTATTGACGACGAACGCGGCCTAAGCCCGCAGCGTTCCATTTCCCGTCACCAGATATTTAAAGCTGGTCAGCTGTTCCGCCCCCACCGGCCCGCGCGCGTGCAGTTTTCCGGTGGCAATACCGATCTCGGCGCCCATGCCAAATTCCCCACCGTCGGCAAACTGGGTTGAGGCATTGCGCATCAAAATCGCGCTGTCCAAACGGGTAAAGAACCGCTCGGCGGTGGCGTCATTCTCCGTCAGGATCGCTTCGGTATGGCTGGACCCAAACTTGCGGATATGGGCAATCGCCTCATCCACACCGTCTACCAGCTTCGCCGCGATAATCATGTCCAAAAATTCACGGCCAAAATCGTCAGGGCTTGCCTGCACGGTACCCGGAACCTTCAACAGCTCGCCTTCGGTGCGCACTTCCACCCCGGCCGCCAAAAGATCCTTGATCAGCACCGCACCGTGCTTTGTATAAAACTGCCTATCGATCAGCAAACACTCTGCCGATCCGCAAACTCCGGTGCGGCGGATCTTGGCGTTCAGCACCACCGCACGGGCCTTTTCCACATCGGCATCGCGGTCGGCGTAGATGTGGCAAATGCCTTCGAGATGGGCGAAGACCGGCACCCGTGCCTCAGCCTGAACTAAAGCCACCAGGTCCTTGCCGCCCCGCGGTACAATCACGTCGATCTGCCCCACCATCCGCAGCATTTCACGCACTGCCGCCCGGTCGCGGGTTGGCACCAACTGAATTGCCGCCGCCGGCAATCCCGCCTGCTTCAGACCGCTGACCAGACAGTCATGCAAGGCCCGCGACGAATGAAAACTCTCGGACCCACCGCGTAAAATCACGGCGTTCCCGGATTTCAGGCACAGCGCCCCGGCATCGGCGGTTACATTCGGACGGCTCTCAAAGATCACCCCCACCACGCCCAAGGGCGTGCGCACCCGGCGGATGTTCAGGCCCGACGGCATATCCCATTCGGCAATGACCTGGCCCACCGGATCGGGTTGCGCCGCCACCGCCCGCAGCCCATCGACAATCGCCCGCAGCCGCCCCTCGTCCAGCATCAGGCGGTCCATCATCGCGGGCGTCAGGCCTTTCTCTTCGGCGTAAACCTGATCTTCGGCATTGGCGTCCAAAATCTCCTGGCGCCGCGCCCACACCGCCTCTGCCGCCCCGATCAGGGCCGCATGCTTGCGTTCGGCCGAGGCAAAAGCCAGCTCCGCCGCCGCCGCCCGCGCCGCCGCCCCGATCCCCGCCATCACTGCAGAAATTTGTGTCTGATCCGCCACCTGGCCGTCTCCGCTCGCAGTTTCATCTTTGCAAAAATATCCCGGAGGTCCGGAGGCAGAGCCTCCGGCTTTCCTCAGCCATCCACCACCATATCATCCCGGTGCACCAACGCCGCCCGCCCCGCATACCCCAATATCCGCTCGATCTCGCCGGATTTATGGCCGGCAATCGCCTTGGCCTCAGCGGCAGTATAGCGGATCAGGCCCTTGCCAAGCGCCATGCCATCGCCCCCAAGGATCGCCACCGGATCGCCGCGCCCGAAGTTGCCAGATACCAAAGTCACCCCCGCCGGCAGCAAGGACTTTCCCCGCGCCAAGGCCGCCGCCGCCCCGGCATCCACCCGGATCTCGCCGCGAGTCTTCATGGCCCCGATCCAACGCTTGCGGGCCACTTGCGGGTCACTCTCCGGCAAGAACCAGGTGCAATTCGCCCCGGCGGACAGCGCGCTCAAAGGCCGGAGCGCCGAACCCTCCATGATCGCCATCGCACAGCCCCCGGCCACAGCGGTTTTCGCCGCCATCAACTTGGTCTTCATCCCGCCCTTTGAAAGGCCCGAAATCGCATCGCCGGCCATCGCCTCGATGCGGGGCGTGATCTTGTCGACCAGATGGAAACGGACAGCGCTCGCATCTTCCTTTGGATTGGCGGAGTAAAACCCGTCGACATCCGACAACAGCACCAGCTGGTCGGCCCCCACGGTCACGGCGATTTGCGCGGCCAAACGGTCATTGTCGCCAAAACGGATCTCATCGGTGGCCACTGTGTCGTTTTCATTGACAATCGGCACCACCCCCGCCGCCAACAGGGTTTCCATCGTCGCGCGGGAATTCAGATAGCGGCGGCGATCCTCGGTATCCTCCAGCGTCACCAGAACCTGCCCGGTGGTGATCCCATGCGGGGCCAGAACTTCCTCATAGGCGCGGGCCAGGCGGATCTGCCCTACAGACGCCGAAGCCTGCGCCTGTTCCAGCGCCAGATCACCCGTCGGCCAGCCAAGAATCCCGCGCCCCAAGGCAATGGATCCGGAAGACACCAGGATCACATCGGTGCCCCGCGCCTTGGCCGCCGCCACGTCCAGCGCCAGACCTTCCAGCCAGTCGCGGCGCAGGCCGGTTTTGCGGTCAACCAAAAGCGCCGAGCCGATTTTCACCACCAGCCGCCGCGCCGCGAAAATCTCTGGGCGGTCGGGGGTCAGGGATGCCATGTTCCGTCCTCGGCAGCGTCCGTCCGCTTTTGGCCGGTGATTTCGGCATAAAGCCCGCGCAACACCTCCGTCACCCCCTGTTTTGAGACCCCCGACATCAGCATGACCGGCCCGCCCACGGCCTTTTCCAAAGCCTTCCTGCGGCTGGCCAAAGTCTTGGCATCCAGCGCGTCGATCTTGTTCAGCGCAGTGATGCGGGTTTTTTGCGCCAAGTCGGGCGAATAGGCCGCAAGCTCGGCTATGATGGTGCGGTAGTCCTTGGTGATGGTCGATGAGGTGCCATCAACAAGATGTAACAGAACCGAGCAGCGTTCTACATGGCCAAGGAACAGATCCCCCAAGCCCCTGCCCTCGCTGGCACCCTCGATCAGACCGGGAATATCGGCCATGACGAATTCCTTGCCGTCAATGCCGACGACGCCAAGGTTGGGGTAAAGCGTGGTGAAGGGATAATCGGCGATCTTCGGCCGGGCATTTGATGTGGCGGCCAGGAAGGTTGACTTCCCGGCATTGGGCAGGCCCAGAAGCCCGGCATCGGCGATCAACTTCAGCCGCAGCCAGATGGTCCGCTCGACCCCCTCTTGCCCCGGATTGGCGCGCGCCGGTGAGCGGTTGGTCGAGGATTTGAAATAGAGGTTGCCAAAACCACCATTGCCGCCTTTCGCCAGGCACACCCGCTGGCCCACGGTTGTCAGATCGGCGATGACGGTTTCTTCATCTTCGTCGATGATTTCGGTGCCGACCGGCACGCGCAGCACCTTGTCGTCGCCATTGCGACCGGTCATCTGCCGGCCCATGCCGTGCTGGCCGCTGGTGGCAAAGAAATGCTGCTGGTAGCGAAAGTCGATCAGGGTGTTCAGCCCATCAATTGCCTCGACCCAGACCGAGCCGCCATTGCCGCCATCGCCGCCATCCGGCCCGCCGAATTCGACAAACTTCTCGCGCCGGAAACTGACGCAGCCACCACCACCGCCGCCAGAGCGGATATAAACTTTGCAAAGATCAAGAAATCGCATGGGCATCAGGCTTTCGGGTTGGGTCGACGACGGCGATAGAGCGAGAAGCGTGCGGGCGCAAGTCTTGGGTGCGGACAGGGGATCGGATCGCCGGGGCGATCCGATCCATGCGGGGGGCCGTCTGCCCCCGCCCCCCCCGAGGATACTTGTGCAAAGGTGAATGAGGCAAGCCGGAGCGGGGCTTGCCGGATCGAACCGGGGGTAAGGCAGGTGCATCGGGCGCCGCTCCACAGACAAATCAGCGCGGCTTTTGCGTCAGATCATCTTGCGCAGATAGGTCCAGGTCGGGACGCTGGCCTGTCGCGCCACCGACCAGGCTTCGGCGTCGCCAAGATAGTCAAACCCGCAATTGGTCAAGACCCGGGCGGAACCGGGGTTGTCCTGAAAGACTTCGGCGAACAATGTTCGGGCGCGGTGGGGATTTGCCGTCACCATCGCCGCCACGGCTTCAGACGCCAGACCGGCATTCCAAAAGGCCGGGGCTATCCAATAGCCGACTTCGGACTGCTCGCGGTCGATCGGCCTCAGGCTGACCAGACCCAGCACCTCTGCCTGGCCCTGTGCGGAACCGTCAAGGACCCAGACATCCTCATCACGTTTGTCCGACAGCGCCCCGGCGATGAAGTCTTCGGTGGCCCCCGGTGGCAAAGGATGCGGGATCGCGCGGGTTCCCTCGGCCAGGGCACGATCAGCGGTAAAGCGCGCGATAAGCCCGGCATCCGAACGGCGCAGCGGACGCAGCAAGAAGCGGTCCGCCGCGATGACGGGTTGCAGGACAATCTGTTCAGGACGCACGTCAAGTCTCCTCCGAAACGCGGGATCCATCCGGGCCGGGCGGACCGGGCCATCAGGGTACAGGTGGGCGCCGCGCCGGGCGCTGGCAAGGGTATCGTGCAGTCTTGCACGGGATTTCATCAAAGTTGTGTCAACGCTTTCTGTGTCAGGGCTGTGGGTGCGCGCCGCCCGCAGGGCCCTGCATCGGGTCAATTCGGCGCATCGGCGCCTGCCTGCCAGATGGAAAAAAAGGGACCGGCCGCCTGGCCGATCCCCATTGACCTTGCGTTCTTCTGGTGCGGCGGCTTACTCGGCCGCTTCTGCTGCCGGGAGAACCGAGATAAAGGTGCGGCCTTTGAGGCCCTTTTTGAAGGTCACGCGGCCCTCGGTCACGGCAAAGATCGTGTGATCCCGCCCCATGCCGACGCCGTTTCCGGGGAACCAGGTGGTGCCGCGCTGACGCACGATGATATTGCCGGGGATCGCAGCCTGACCGCCGAAGAGCTTTACGCCAAGACGGCGGCCTGCCGAGTCACGACCATTGCGCGATGAGCCGCCTGCTTTTTTATGTGCCATGGACTTCTCTCCTTACGCGTCGGTTTTCTTGGTCGCACGCTTGGCCTTGGGGGCCTCGGCGGCGACGGGGGCTGCGGCGGTGTTATGGGCGGCGACGCGGGCGGCGGCGGTGCCTTGGGCTGCGGTGACGCCGGACTTTTCTGCGCCAGACACCAACACATCGGTCACGCGCAGCAGCGTCAGCTTCTGGCGGTGACCACGGGTGCGCTGCGAGGAATGTTTGCGGCGGCGCTTGTGGAAGGTGATGACCTTATCAGCTTTGATATTGTCGATCACTTCGGCCTGAACCGCAGCACCTTTCACGAAGGGCGCGCCGATGGTCAGCGTTTCGCCGCCAAGCATCAGAATGTCGTTGAACTGGACTTTATCGCCAGCCGTTACAGCCAAAAGCTCAACACGCAGCACATCGCCCGCCTGAACCTTATATTGCTTGCCGCCTGTCTTGATGACCGCGAACATGGGTCTTTCCTTCATTATCAATCGCGCCCTGTGGCCCCGGAGCCCCCGGAGTTTCTGGCTTTCGCCGCCTCGGACTGCGCGCTCCGGTCAGGAGCGACATTACCAAAATAGTACCACAGCCTGAGTCGGAAGACCGGCCGGGATGCGGGCTTATCAAGGTTGGGGGTGGGAAAGTCAAGCGCCGGGGTGTCGGATCGGCGCAGTAACTTCGATGCCCCCGGCGGGAGTATTTAGACAAAGAAAAAGCCGGTGTGGCGGCCTTTAACCCAAGAATGCCAGGCTGGGAAAGGTTTCCAGCAGCCAATAGGAAAAGCGCGAGAACGCCCCCGTCAGCAGCGCGGCGCCGACCAGGATCAAAAGCCCGCCCATGGCCTTTTCGATCATTGCCATGTGGCGTTTCATCCTGGTCATCAGGGCGACGGATCGGGTGATGAAGATCGCCGCCAGGATAAAAGGAATGCCTAGGCCGATGGCGTAAATTGCCAGAAGCGTGGTGCCGCGGGCGACAGAGGCGCCGGATGCGGCGAGCGAGAGGATCGCGCCAAGTTGTGGCCCGATGCAAGGCGTCCAGCCAAAGGCAAAGGCCAGCCCCAGCACATAGGCGCCTGTCGCCGAACCGCCGCGGGTGGGCGCCTCCAGCCGCGCTTCGCGGTCAAGGATCGGGATGCGCAGGATGTGCAGGAAATGCAGGCCAAGAACGATGATCACCGCGCCGGAAACTTTGCCAAGCGTTTCCTGGTAGTGCAGGAATATCCGCCCTAGGGCCGAAGCGGCGAAGCCCATGAACAGAAAAACCGTCGAGAGGCCCAGAACAAAGAACACCGCCGGAATCACGGCGCTGCGCCGCGCAACACCTTTGCCGGTCAGCTCGCCCAGGCTGATGCCCCCGATATAGGCGAGGTAGGGCGGCACGATTGGCAACACGCAAGGACTGAGGAACGACAACACCCCCGCCGCCAGCGCCATCAGGGCAGCAAGACCAAAACCAGCGTCGAGGATCGGGATATCAAACATGCGAGTAGCCTTAGCGGGTTCCAGAGGGGCCGTCACGGGGCGGCGTGAGCACGGTCCATCACAAGGTTGTGGACAAATCGCCGCGCCGGGTCTAATCGGCCGCGCATGAAGATTGCTGCACAGATTGATGCGCTGGGGCTTTTGTGCCCGCTGCCGGTGCTGAAGGCGCAAAAGCGTCTGGCGTCGCTGCCCTCGGGCGCGGTCTTGCAGCTTTGCGCCACCGATCCGGCCTCCTGGGTCGATGTCCCGCATTTTTGCGCGGCGGGCGGGCATGTGCTGTTGTCGGCGGAAGACCGCGACGGGGTGAAGACCTATCTGATCCGGCGCGGCTGAGAAGACCCTGCTGGGAAGACCAGGTTGAAAATGGAAACGCCGGGCCTTTGCCCGGCGTTTCCAGAAAACATCAGCTCCGGCGTTCAGCGGCCCAGAGACCACCAGCCGCGTTTCTTCGGTTTGTCATCGACCGCGTCCACCGTCGCTTCGGCGGCCATCGGGTCCGGCTTCAGGGTCGTCGTCGCAGTTTCCACCCGGGGTTCGGGCTGCGGCGCGGGGATGGCAGCGACCACTGTGGCCACTGGCGCCACCGGTACCTTTTTCACCCGTGCGCGGCTGGTTTTGGGCTTGGCGACGGGTTCTGCTTGCGGCACGGGCGCAGTCACGACCGCGGGCGCGCTTCCGTCAGCCGCGGTTGCAGCCTTGGCCTTGCCCCGCGGCGCACGGCGGGTTTTGGGCTTTTCGGCCGACATCTCCGTAGCCGCTTCGGCCGGCGATGTTGCGGCGACGCGCTCGGGCACAATTTCGCCTGCCACTTCTGACGCCGCCCCGGCTGAAGCTGCCCCGTCTGAAGCTGCTCCGTCTGAAGCTGCTCCGTCCGTAACTGCGTCGGCGCCACCA
Source organism: Pseudomonadota bacterium (assembly GCA_031376305.1). GTDB lineage: Bacteria > Pseudomonadota > Alphaproteobacteria > Rhodobacterales > Rhodobacteraceae > TMP-24. The sequence goes on from JANMDM010000394.1 coordinate 7,944, forward strand.
TCTTCGGTCGCGACGCCATCGTCGGAGCCGCGCCCATTCCGACCGGCCCCCCCCCGCCGCGAGCGCGACCGGCTGCGGCTTTTCTTGGCCGCAACGGGTGCATCGTTGGCTGCGCCACTGTCGGCCGTTTCCTCAGCGCCATCGTCATCAGCGGTATCGGATGGATCGTCACCGGTTTCAGACGCTGATTGTGCGCCCTCGCCACCCTGGGCACCGCCCTTGCGACGCCGACGCCGACGCCGCTTCTTGCGCTTGCTGGGATCGCTCTCGCCCTCAGCGTCAGAGTCAGGCCGCGCCTCGGCCGCGCGGGGGCCTGATTGGCCTGCCGATCTTTGTGCGGGCTTTTCAGCGACGACGTCGATGTCTTCGTCGATCTCGTCTTCATCGACACTCTCGTCATCCTCGTCCGCATCCTCCATCAACGTGGTGTTGACCGACACAACCGGTGACACCAGTTCAGGCACAATGCGGGTTGCGGTCTTGAACTTTTCCAACAGGAAGTCGGGGCTGATCAAAGTCGGGTCGGCTTCGACCCGCACAGACAATCCATAGCGCGCCTCGATCACCGCCACATGTTCGCGTTTTTGGTTCATCAGGAAATTCACCACCGCGATCGGGGCGCGCAAAAGCACCTCGCGCGAGCGTTTGCGGGTGCCTTCTTCCTCGATCTGGCGCAGGATCGACAGCGCCAGACTGTCGTCTGAGCGGATGATGCCGGTGCCGTGGCAATGGGCGCAGGGCTGGGTGGTGGATTCCAGCATGCCGGGGCGCAGGCGCTGACGGCTCATCTCCATCAGCCCAAAGCCCGAGATGCGGCCAACCTGAATCCGCGCCCGGTCGGTCTTCAGCTTATCCTTCAGGCGCTTCTCAACAGCGGCGTTGTTCTTGCGCTCTTCCATGTCGATGAAGTCGATGACGATAAGCCCTGCAAGATCGCGCAGACGCAACTGGCGGGCGACTTCTTCAGCGGCCTCAAGGTTGGTCTTCAGCGCGGTTTCCTCGATCGAGCCTTCCTTGGTGGCGCGGCCTGAGTTCACGTCAACGGCCACCAGCGCCTCGGTCACGCCAATGACAATATAACCGCCCGAGCGCAGTTGCACCGTCGGGTTGAACATACCGCCCAGATAGCTTTCGACCTGAAAGCGGGCGAAAAGCGGCAAGGGTTCGTTATAATGTTTCACGTTCTTGGCGTGGGACGGCATGATCATTTTCATGAAGTCCTTGGCGGCGCGGTAGCCTTTCTCGCCTTCGACCAGAACCTCGTCGATTTCCTTGGTGTAAAGGTCGCGGATCGAGCGCTTGATCAGATCGCCTTCCTCATAGATCGGCGCCGGGGCGATGGATTTCATCGTCAGGTCGCGGACCTGTTCCCAAAGCCGCATGAGGTATTCGTAGTCGCGCTTGATCTCGGTCTTGGTGCGCTGGCTGCCTGCGGTGCGGATGATCAGGCCAGCGCCTTCCGGCACCTCGATCTCACCGGCGATTTCCTTCAGCTTCTTGCGGTCGGCAATATTGGTGATCTTGCGGCTGATGCCGCCACCACGGGCGGTGTTGGGCATCAACACACAGTAGCGACCGGCCAGCGACAGGTAGGTGGTCAGTGCCGCGCCTTTGTTGCCGCGTTCTTCCTTGACCACTTGCACCAGCATGATCTGCCGGACCTTAACCACTTCCTGGATCTTGTAGCGGCGTGGACGCGGCTTGCGGGTCTGGCGGATTTCCTCGGACAGGTCTTCTTCGGCGACGGATTCGATTTCCGGGTCGCTCTCGCTGGCATGATCTGCGGCGACATAGGGTTCGTCGCTGCCGGCATCTTCGCGCCCATTGTCTTCGCGCCCGCTGTCTTCGCTGCCATTGTCTTCACGTCCGGCATCGCCGTCATTGGACCAGGACGGTTCGGAGCGGTCGGACTTTTGACCCCGTTCGGCACTTTCAGTGTCAAAGCGGGACGGCTCGTTCGGGTAATCGCCTTCTGACGGGTCGATGACGCCCATGCCGGGAATATCGTCGCTGCTGCGCACCGCATCGTTGCTGGAGGCAGAATGCGCCTTGCGTTCGGGGCGTTGGCGGCGGCGCTGACGGCCTGATTCCTCGGCCTCAGCCTCTTCCGCATAGGCACGTTCTTCGGCCAAAAGCGCCTGACGGTCAGCCACCGGGATCTGGTAGTAATCCGGGTGGATTTCTGAGAACGCCAAAAAGCCGTGGCGGTTGCCGCCGTAATCGACAAAGGCCGCCTGCAACGACGGCTCGACCCGGGTAATCTTGGCCAGATAGATGTTTCCGGCCAGTTGGCGTTTGTTTATTGTTTCAAAGTCAAATTCTTCGACCTTGTTTCCGTCGACCACCACAATACGAGTTTCCTCGGCGTGGGTGGCATCGATGAGCATCTTGCTTGCCATGGGTAAATTCCAACCGCTGACGGCCGCAAAAACCCAGGCGGGTTCTCACGGCGATCGGGTGTTTTTGTTGAGGCGAGTGTGCGCGCGCGGACGGAAACGGAGGCGGCGATGTGCCTGCCTCTGGTGCCCTGCCCTTGTGTCACGCGTTGCATCGCGATTATGATTCCCTGGCGCCTTGCGGCACCTGTTGCATGGCCACGGCCTTGTCAGGGACGGGGCAATTCGCAGGCCTTGCGGCCCTTTTTCTGCGGATCAACGCCACCTGCCAGACTGGCATTTGGCGCGAAACAGCAGCGAAACTGATAGGCCGGTGCGCACGAAAACCGCGCGCAGACCGACTGGGCCAACATTAGCGGGGTTCTTGAGACAATGACAATGGCTTTTTGCCAGACAAAATTCATTCTCCCGCCGCCACATCTTGAGGCTGAGATCACAACGCCTTACAATTAAAGATATTCTTGCCGTTGCAACCCGTATTTGGCCATTTTCTCGTTCAAGGTCCGGCGCGGCAGGCAGAGTTCGTCCATCACCGCAGTGATCGAACCGCGATGGCGGCGCATGGTATTGTCGATCAGCATCTTCTCAAAGCTTTCGACATATTCCTTCAGGGGTTTGCCCTCGGTGGTCATCGCCAGACCGGTGTCTTCATTGTCGGCCATCAACAGCGAG
>JANMDM010000031.1:0-10570 GCA_031376305.1 Pseudomonadota bacterium
TGTACAGGGCCTGCTGGAATGGCTGAGCATCCCCTACACCCATTCCGGGGTTCTGGCGTCGTCGCTGGCGATGGACAAGACCCGCGCCAAGGATGTGTTCCGCACGGCGGGCCTGCCGGTGGTCGAAAGCCTGCTGGCACCTGCGGCTGAGGTGCGGGCGCGTCACGTGATGGCGACGCCCTATGTGATCAAGCCCAATAACGAAGGCTCCTCGGTCGGAATCTATATCGTGCACGACGGCGCCAATTCCCCGCCAAAGCTGTCCCCGGACATGCCGGAAACCGTGATGGTTGAAACCTATGTGCCGGGGCGGGAGCTGACCTGCTCGATCCTTGGGGATCGGGCGTTTATGGTCACCGAGATTGTCACCGAAGGCTGGTACGACTACCACGCGAAATATTCCACCGGCGGATCGCGCCATGTCGTCCCCGCCGACGTCCCCGCCGACATCACCGCCGCCTGCCGCGACTATTCCTTGCGCGCCCATCAGGCGTTGGGGTGCCGGGGATTAAGCCGCGCCGACTTCCGCTGGGACGACAGGCGCGGGTTGGCCGGACTTTATATCCTTGAGACAAACACCCAACCCGGCATGACGCCCACCTCGCTCTCGCCCGAACAGGCTGCGGCTGAAGGCATGTCATTCGCGGATCTGTGCCGCTGGCTTGTGGAGGATGCCTCATGCAATCGCTAAGAGCGCCAGAGCGCCCGGTATCGCATTTTCGCAACGGTAAACTTCGCAGCGAGGAAGCGCCGCGGTTCGAGCTGAAACTTGGCGCGAAAGCGGCGGCGCAGGCGGTGGTCGATATGGAGGCCGAGGCCGAAGATCGTGCCTTTGCACAGGCAGGTCCGCAGTTTGCTCTGCGTACGCCCTCGCGCCAAACTCCGGTCGCAGCGACGCAGCTTCCGGCGCGGATTGAACCACGCGTGACACGACGGGCCGAACCGCGTGACCCGGCCCCGTCGCGCCTGTCTTATCGGATCGAGCGGCTGTGGCTGACCCCATTGTTTCGGATCATCATGCGTGTCGGTCTTCCGGTGATGTCGATAGCCCTTGTCGTCGTGGTCTATTTTGGGGACGCTGATCGACGCGCGGCCATAGGCGCGCGCTTTGCCGACCTGCGCACGCAAATCGAAAACCGCCCCGAGTTTATGGTCAAGTTGATGTCCATCGACGGGGCTTCGGGGCCGGTTGCCGACGCCATCCGCAAGATGTTGCCGGTGCAACTGCCCGCGTCATCCTTTGCCATCGACCTTGAAGCCATGCGCGCCACGATTGAGCAGGTTGATGCGGTGGCAGGGGTCAGCCTGAAGGTGCGGGCCGGCGGGGTGCTTGCTGTTGCTGTCGAGGAGCGTAAGCCCGCAGTTTTGTGGCGGACCGCAGCCTCGCTTGAAATGCTTGATGCAACCGGCCACCGGGTGGCCACACTTCTGGACCGTTCCGCCCGACCGGATTTACCGGTGATCGCCGGCGAAGGCGCCGAGAGTGCGGTGCCCGAAGCCATGGCGATCCTGACCGCCGCACAGCCGATCTTGCCGCGCGTGCGCGGCCTTATTCGGATGGGCGACCGGCGCTGGGACATTATCCTGGACAGAAATCAACGCATTCTCTTGCCAGAGACGGATCCGGTTCTGGCGACGGAAAAGGCCATGGCAATTGATGCTGCGGAAGAACTTCTTGCGCGCGATCTGGCTGTCATTGATCTGCGAAATGCTGAACGTCCGACCCTGCGCCTGACGGCTGGCGCGGTGCAGGCAATGCGCGAACTAACCGAAACCGAGACGAAGGTGGCAGGCGAATGACCGATCTTTACCAGATGCAAAGAGCTATGCGAAACATGCGCCGCGCCGCGATGCAAAGGGGTGTGGTTGCGATCCTTGATGTCGGCACATCAAAGATCGCCTGCCTGGTTCTCAGGTTTGAAGGGACCGAACAAATCCGCGAGGATGGGCTGGGCTCCTTGGCGGGCCAGTCGCAGTTTCGGGTGATCGGCGCCGCCACAACACGGGCGCGCGGTGTGCGCTTTGGTGAAATCGACGCGATCCCGGAAACCGAACGCGCCATTCGCACCGCCGTGCAGGCTGCACAGAAAATGGCGAACGTGCGCGTTGATCACGTCATCGCCTGCTTTTCCGGCGCCCGCCCGCGCAGCTACGGCCTTGCCGGGGAAATTCAACTGGCGGCGGGGCAGGTCAGCGAACAGGATGTGGGTCGGGTGTTGGCAGCCTGCGATGTGCCGGATTTTGGCGAAAACCGCGAGGTTTTACACGCGCTGCCGGTCAATTTTGCCATTGATCATCGCACCGGCCTTGGGGATCCGCGCGGCCACGTCGGCAATCGTCTGGCAGCCGACATGCATCTGGTGACGATCGACAGCACGGCCCTGCAGAACCTGCTTTACTGCATCAAGCGCTGCGATCTGGAACTGGCCGGGATCGCGTCATCGGCCTATGTCTCGGGCATATCCTCGCTGGTCGAGGATGAACAGGAACTGGGTGCTGCCTGTATCGACATGGGCGGCGGCGCCACCGGCATCTCGATCTTTATCAAGAAGCACATGATCTTTACCGATTGCGTTCGGTTGGGCGGCGATCACGTCACTGGCGACATTGCCAAAGGCCTGCATGTGCCGATGGCTGTCGCCGAGCGGATCAAGACCTATCATGGCGGCGTTATGGCGACCGGGATGGACGACCGCGAAATGATTGAGATCGGCGCTGATTGCGGGGATTGGGAAAAGGATCGCCGCACCGTCAGCCGCACCGAGTTGATCGGTATCATGCGCCCGCGCGTCGAGGAAATACTGGAAGAGGCCCGCGCCATTCTTGATGCGGCTGGTTTCGATCAACTTCCCAGTCAGCAAATCGTCCTGACCGGCGGTGCGAGTCAGATTGCCGGACTGGATGGCCTGGCATCCAAGATCCTTGGACAGAACGTCCGACTCGGCCGCCCGCTTCGGGTGCAAGGCCTGCCACAAGCCGCCACCGGCGCCGCGTTTTCTTCAACCGTAGGGCTTTGTCTTTTCGCCGCGCACCCGCAAGACGAGTGGTGGGATTTCGAAATCCCGTCGGAACGTTACCCCGCCCGGTCTTTGCGCCGCGCGGTAAAATGGTTCAAGGACAACTGGTAACCACAAAATCCTGATAATTAGGCGAAATGCCGCTTAGAGCACTAATACCACCCCCTAGATTTTGTGTCTGGGAGGTGTTTTTTGCGTGACCTTACGCGATTCTGCGTCTAAAATCATGTCAATGCGGGGGAATAGGCCGTAATGGCCCAAGGATAGACAGGCGGTTACCTATGGCATTGAACTTGATGATGAGCGATCACGAAGAGCTGAAGCCCCGGATCACCGTTTTTGGCGTCGGGGGTGCGGGGTGTAACGCCGTCAACAACATGATTTCGAAACAGCTTGAAGGTGTCGAATTTGTTGTTGCCAATACCGATGCGCAGGCCTTGGCGCAAAGCAACGCCCCCGCAAAGATCCAGATGGGCGTTCGCATCACCGAAGGTTTGGGTGCAGGTGCCCGTCCGAGCGTGGGAGCCGCCGCAGCCGAAGAGACGATTGAGGAGATCGTCGATCATCTGGCGGGCGCGCATATGTGCTTCATTACCGCCGGAATGGGCGGCGGAACCGGCACTGGTGCCGCGCCAATCATCGCGCAGGCGGCGCGCGAACTTGGAGTTCTGACCGTGGGGGTTGTCACCAAGCCCTTTCAGTTCGAAGGCGCCAAACGCATGCGTCAGGCCAATGAAGGCATCGAGGCTTTGCAAAAGGTCGTTGATACGCTGATCATCATTCCCAACCAGAACCTGTTCCGTCTGGCCAATGAAAAAACCACATTCACCGAAGCCTTCGCGCTTGCCGACGATGTTCTGTATCAGGGCGTCAAAGGCGTGACCGACCTGATGGTGCGCCCCGGCCTGATCAACCTCGACTTCGCCGATGTGCGCGCCGTCATGGACGAGATGGGCAAGGCGATGATGGGCACCGGCGAAGCCTCGGGCGAAGACCGCGCGGTTCAGGCAGCAGAGAAGGCCATTGCCAACCCGCTCTTGGATGAAATCAGCCTGCGCGGCGCGAAAGGGGTGTTGATCAACATCACCGGCGGCGCGGATCTGACCCTGTTCGAACTTGACGAAGCCGCGAACCGCATCCGCGAGGAAGTGGATCCAGACGCCAACATCATCGTCGGTTCAACGCTGGATGATACGTTGAACGGCGTGATGCGGGTTTCTGTGGTCGCAACCGGTATTGATGCAGTTGAAGCTCAGGTGGAAACCCCGGTGGCGCGCCGTCGTCTGGCCGAGCCGTTGTCGCAACAACCGGCCCCGGTTCCGGCGACGCCGGTCAAAGTTGCTGAACCAGTTCAGCAACCAGCGCACCTGGAGGAGCTGCGTCAGGCTTCAGTTGTGGCATCTGACCGTGAGGAGCCGTCCCTCTTTGACAACAGTCGGCACCAAAGGGGAGCCGAAGTTGAAGATGATATGCCCCCCCCGGCCTATCGTCCGCAGTCGGCGCCTTTGCATGATCACCGCGATTTCCACATCGAGGATGAGGCGACGGAATTTGTCGCCCCAAGGCCGCGTTCTGCCGGAACGCCGTCACCCGAAGCCCTTGCCCGTCTTGAAGCAGCCGTCAGCCGCGCGCCGATGGCAGGGCAGGGTGCCCGTCGGCCAATCCCCGCACCGCAGGCTCTGGTGCCGCAAGCCGCTGCAACCACGGATCGGGCACGTTTTGGCATCAACTCGCTGATCAATCGGATGACCGGCAGCCACGCCGCTGCGGCCCCTTCGGCGGAGCGCACAATGCCGGCGGTACGTCAGCAACCGCGGGCAGCGGTCGAGTATGACGAGGAAGCCGCAGTCGACCCGGATCGGGATCGCATCGAAATACCGGCATTTCTGCGCCGCCAGGCAAACTGAGACAGGCCTGAAACTCTGACCGAAAGAGCTGGGGTGACCCGGCTTTTTCTATTTACATCAATGAATTACCAATAACTTTCCATTCCGTGCAGGTCCTGCGTTGCTTTGTTTCAATCCGTTACAAAGAGTGAATTGAGCTTAGGTAAGAACGCAATTACTTCAGTCCCAGCAAAGCGATGCGCGACTCTTGATGGCGTGTCGTACAGATGGGGCAATACGTGCAAACCACGATCAGATCCGCGGCGACGTTTCATGGCGTCGGGCTTCACACCGGCGCACGGGTGCGTATGACGGTTCATCCGGCCTCGGTGAACCACGGTATCTGGTTCCGCCGGACCGATGTGATCGGGCGCGATGCGTTGATTCCGGCAATCTGGAACGCGGTGACACCATCGCGGCTTTGCACCGTTGTGGAAAACGCCGCTGGCGTCAGTGTCTCGACCATTGAACATATCATGGCGGCGCTGGCGGGGTGCGGTGTGCATAATGCTTTGATCGAAATCAACGGGCCGGAAGTTCCCATTCTCGATGGATCGGCCCAGCCTTTTGTGACGGCGATCATCGGGCGCGGTTTGCGTGATCTTGATGCGCCGGTGCAGTGCTTTGAAATTCTGGAAATGATCGAGGTTCGCGAAGGCGATGCGGTGGCACGCCTGGAGCCTGCCACGTCGCTTGAAATCGACTTTTCGATTGATTTCGCCGATCGCGCGATTGGTCGGCAGCGGATGCATCTGTCGATGGCCAATGGTGCCTTCGTGCGTGAACTTTCGGATTGCCGCACCTTCTGCCGCCAGTCCGACGTGAATGCGATGCGTGCGAATGGCTTGGCCTTGGGCGGCACATATGACAATGCGGTGGTCGTTGAAGGCGATAAAATCCTGACCCCCGGTGGCTTTCGCCGCGAGGATGAGGCGGTGCGCCACAAGATGCTTGATGCTTTGGGTGATCTGGCTTTGGCGGGTGCGCCGATTCTTGGCCGCTACACCGGTAACCGTGCCGGACACGCGATGACCAACCGGCTTTTGCGGGCGCTTTTCGCCCGGCCCGAGGCCTACCGTATCACCGAATGTGATGCTGCACGCCGCCGCAACCTGCCGGGCGCCGGTGTGCGCCAGACGGATATTCCCGCCGTCGCCTGAACCCCGTTAAAAGACACGAAAGGCGTTTTGCGCAGCGGTTTTTTCTGTGCTAGGACAGGGCGAAGCAAAGGCGCGCCACGTTTTGTCGCCGCCGTAAATGAAAAGCATGACGGGGTAGGCGGGTAATGATGCGGGGCAGAAATGCGGCAAATCTTGTCGGAAGCCTTGCCTTGGCGGGGCTTCTTGCCGCCTGTGGCGGTGGCCAAAAAGATGTCCCTCTTGACACATTGACCGCAGAGGAAATCTTTAAGCGCGGTGAATTCCAGCTGGAAACCAGCAAAAAAGGCAAGGATGCCATCACATACTTTAGTGAGGTAGAGCGCCTTTACCCTTATTCCGAATGGGCCAAACGCGCGTTGATCATGCAAGCCTTCGCCTATCACAAGGACCGCGACTACGATAACAGCCGTGCCACCGCGCAGCGCTACATCGACACATATCCTGCCGATGAAGATGCGGCCTATGCCAAGTATTTGCTGGCGCTGTCTTACTACGATCAAATTGACGATGTTGGTCGGGATCAGGGCCTGACTTTCCAGGCACTCCAGGCTCTGCGCGCCGTCATCGAAGGCTACCCTGACAGTGAATACGCCAAGTCGTCGATCCTGAAGTTTGACCTGGCCTTCGACCATCTCGCTGCCAAAGAGATGGAGATCGGCCGCTACTACCTCAAGCGCAAGCATTACGCGGCCGCGATCAACCGTTTCCGGGTGGTGGTGGAACAGTTCCAGACCTCGACGCACACACCCGAAGCGCTGTACCGCCTGATCGAGTGTTATCTTTCGCTGGGTGTGACGGATGAAGCGCAGACGGCAGGGGCGATTTTGGGCCATAATTTCCAATCGACCGATTGGTATCAGGATGCCTTCAACCTGCTGACCAAGAATGGTCTTAAACCTGAAACCAGGGGTGACAACTGGCTTTCCGCGATCTATCGCCAGGTCATCAAGGGCGAGTGGCTCTGATCGGGGCGCAGGGCTAAATGCTACGCAGCCTTTCCATAAGAGACATGCTGATTATCGACCGGCTGGAGCTTGAGTTTCAACCGGGTCTGAACGTGTTGACCGGCGAAACCGGGGCCGGGAAATCAATCCTTCTTGACTGCCTGGGGTTTGTCCTGGGCTGGCGCGGACGGACCGATCTGGTGCGGATGGGTACGGATCAAGGCGACGTCACGGCGGTTTTTGACCTGCCCACCGACCATCCGGCCCGCGCCTTGCTGGACGACGCGGGTATCGTGGCCGAGGACGCGCTTATCTTGCGCCGGACCGCCTCGGCCGATGGCCGAAAGACCGCGTTCATCAATGACCGTCGTGCTTCGGCCGAAGTCTTGCGCGCCCTGTCGGATGTGCTGGTCGAGTTGCACGGTCAGCATGATGACCGCGGCCTTTTGAATGCGCGCGGCCATCGGCACTTGCTGGATGCGTTCTCTGGGGTCGATCTCACACCGACCCGCGCAGGTTGGTCGGCGTTGGCGATGTCGCGAAAAGCTCAGTCCGACGCCGAATCCGCACTGGCGGCCCTGCGGGCAGAAGAAGATTTCTTGCGCCATGCCGTGTCCGAATTGGACAAGCTTGATCCAAAACCCGGAGAAGAAGCCGACCTTGACGCCCGCCGCCGATCAATGCAGGCGGGCGCTCGGATCCGCGATGATGTCGCCCGGGCGTATCAGGCATTGGGGCCGAATGGGGCCGAAGCGTTGATGGGGGATGCGCTGCGTTGGCTGGATGCCGCGTCGGAGCGGGCCGAGGGGTTGCTGGAAGAACCGATCACCGCCCTTGGGCGCGCGCTGACCGAGTTGGGCGAAGCGACGCAAGGGGTTGAGCGGTGCCTGGAAGCGTTGAGCTTTGACCCCATGGAAATGGAACACGTCGAAGAACGGTTGTTTGCGATCAGGGCGCTGGCGCGAAAATACGGGGTGTTGGCGGATGATCTGGGCGCGCATGCCGATGATTTGCGCGCAAGACTGGCGGCTTTAGACGGCGGTGTCGGCAATTTGAAGGTGTTGTCGGCGGCGGCCATCGCGGCCCAGGCTGACTACGATCATGCGGCTGCGGGCCTGACTGTGCAGCGGGCAGATGCGGCCGCACGGCTTGATCAGGCCATCGCCGGTGAACTTGCACCTTTGAAAATGGAGCGCGCCCATTTCGCCACGCTGTTGTCGGCGGGCGATGCGGGGCCGGAGGGGCGCGATAGCGTTGAATTTACCGTGGCGACCAATCCCGGTGCGCCCGCCGGCCCCTTGAACCGGATTGCATCCGGGGGCGAGCTGTCGCGGTTTTTACTGGCGCTGAAGGTGTGTCTTGCGCGCGGGTCCGACACCTTGACGATGATTTTTGACGAGATTGATCGCGGCGTCGGCGGGGCCACGGCGGATGCCGTGGGGCGGCGGTTGGCGCGGCTGGCGGAGACGGCACAGATTGTGGTGGTGACCCATTCGCCGCAGGTCGCGGCGCGGGGCGCACATCATTGGCGGGTGGAAAAGCGGGTGGTCGGGGACGTAACCACTTCGACGGTGACGCCGCTGGACCCGGCCGCGCGGATTGCTGAAGTGGCGCGGATGCTGGCCGGGGAAACCGTGACCGAGGCGGCAAAGGCTGCGGCGCGGGCACTGCTGGCAGGTTGAAAAGCCGCGTGTAACACCGGGCAATAGGTGGCTAAAGCCGTTTGCATTTAACGTGCGTCCCATCGCGCGCCGCTCCTCAGCCCTGACAGGCTTCCTCGCTGCCCCGGCGAAGAAAGCCCGCTTGCCGGGCTTGAGGAGCGGCTGAACCGGATCAAATGCAAATCGCTCTAACTTATTGAAAAATATACAGGCGTGAAATTTCTTTATCCGGAAATTATCGAGCTTCAACGGGACATCGCTTCTGACGGCAAGCCTGGCCTATAACGGCGCGCAGGCGGCGATGAGCCAAGCCTTGGCGCTGTCAGAAACCCTTGGGCCGACTTTTGCAATAACCTTGGCATGATAGGCGTTCAGCCAGACCAGCTCGGCGCGGGTCAAAAGGTGGTTGTCGATCAATCGGCGGTCGATGGGCACCAAGGTCAGGGTGCGGAAGGCCAGCATGTCGCGCTGCGCGTCGCCGCCTTCGGGTACGGGCGATGGTTCGATCACGATCAGGTTTTCCAAGCGGATGCCGAACGCCCCTTCGCGGTAGTAACCCGGCTCGTTCGAGAGGATCATACCGGGTTCGAGCGCCGCCTCGGACCGCCGTGAGATGCCTGCCGGGCCTTCATGGACGGAAAGATAGGCGCCCACCCCGTGACCAGTGCCGTGGTTGTAATCCTGCCCGGCCAGCCACAGAGGATAGCGGGCGATGGCATCAAGGTGATGCCCGCCAAGGCCTTTGGGCCAGCGCAGGCGCGACATGGCGATCAGGCCTTGCAGGACACGGGTGAAGGCCGCGCATTCGTCTTTCTCCGGCGGACCGATGGCCACCGTGCGGGTGATATCCGTGGTGCCGTCAAGGTATTGTCCACCGGAATCGATCACCACGATTTCACCCTGACGCAGCGGGCGATTGGTTTCTTCGGTCACGCGGTAGTGCATGATCGCGCCATTCGGGCCAGAGCCGCAGATCGTCTCGAAGCTGATTTCTTTCAAGGCGTTGGTGGCGCGGCGAAAACCTTCAAGGGCGCGGGTAACGTCGATTTCGGTCAAGGTGCCCTTGGGCGATTGTGCATCCAGCCAGCTGAGGAATTCGACCATCGCCGCCCCATCCCGCAGATGCGCTTCGGTCGCACCGGCGATCTCGGTTGGGTTCTTGAGGGCTTTGGGCAAGATGCAGGGATCAGCGCCCCAAGCCACGTCAATGCCAGCCTCGGTCAGGCTGCGCGAAACCTGATAGGGGGCGCTGGCCTTGTCGACGCGGACCGGACCGCTGAGTCGGGCAAGGGTCGGGCCGAAGGCTTCGGGCGCATGCAGGCGGATACTGGCGCCAAGATGATCCCGTAACGCATCCGTCAGTTTGGCCGGGGCGATGAACATATCCACGTCGCCCGTGGCATGTAAAATGCCCAAGGCCTGAACCACCGGGGTGCGGGCGATATCGCTGCCACGGATGTTAAGAAGCCAGCACAAGCTGTCCGGCAGCGTCAGGACAACGGATTTCTGTCCGGCCTCAGTCAGAAGTGCCCCGATCCGGGTGCGCTTGCTGTCATGGGATTCGCCCGCGTAGTCCAAGAGCTGAACGGCGACGGCACCTTGCGGCGGGGCGGGGCGGTCGGACCAGATCCGGTCAATGAAGTTCTGCGCCGGGTGCAGGGTTATGCCGGTGCCGTCGAGTTTTTCCTCAAGATCGGTGATGTCGCGGGCGGTGTGAAGCCAGGGGTCAAAAGCGATGCGCCCGCCCTGGGGCAGTTCTGCGCGCAACCAGTCGGCGGGCTTGGTGTCGGGCCAGGGGACCGGGGTGAAATGGCCAAGATCGACTTGCATTTTGACCTGCACGCGGTAGCGGCCGTCGATGAACACCCCGGCACTATGGCGCAAGGCGATGCAAAACCCGGC
>JANMDM010000116.1:0-2806 GCA_031376305.1 Pseudomonadota bacterium
ATGCTCAAGAAAACCACCTTCCCCATCGCCCTGGTCCGCGTCCCGGTGAAACGCGCCAAAACCCTCGATCCCGCCCGCGTGCAGGCGCTGGTCGAAAGCATTCCGGCCAAGGGACAGACCACCCCGATCAGCCTGCGCGCCGATGGCGATGGCTTCGTGCTGGTCGAGGCGCTGCACAGGCTCGAGGCGCTGAAGGCGCTGGGCGAGGAAACGGTTGACGGCTGTCCGGTCCGCGCCCGCCTGCATTGACAGATGGCGCGGTGAACCCCGCCCTGCGTCGGGCATCCCCCCAACTTATTCGCTTTGCCCCCTTCGTCGGGATAGGGAGTCCGGTAAGAATGCGCGAACCTGGCGCGCCTTCGCACTTGCGCGAGTCACCCGGACCGTTTAAACGCACCTGCGGTATGCCGCTGTAGCTCAGTTGGTAGAGCACATCATTCGTAATGATGGGGTCGGGGGTTCGAATCCCTTCAGCGGCACCACTTCCACATTCAAAATCGTCTGATGGCATCCGAAAATCCCTGTAATATAAGGGCTTTTCTGAGGCCGTTTGATCAGACGCAGCTGGGCAAGCCCTGCCGACAAATCCCTTACATACAAAGGGTTTTTGGATGTCATCGGACTTCTTAAAATGAGAATGTGGTGCCCCCAGAGAGACTCGAACTCCCGACCCTCTGATTACAAATCAGATGCTCTACCAGCTGAGCTATAGGGGCATGGCCAGCGAAATAATACCTTGGGCGGCACTGCGCAAGGGCTATTGCGGCGCGGCATGCGCCTTAATGCTTGTCATTCGCGTGGGTGGCACGGGCCAGAAGCGCAACGGATGCAAGGCCCACGGCGATGACCAGTAGCGCTGCGGGTGCGGCCTCGCTCAGGTTTTCGAGGCTGGCTTTTTCATGCACCCGCGTGGCGAGTGTGTCGAAGTTGAAAGGGCGCAGCAACAGTGTTGCGGGCAATTCCTTGACGCAATCGACAAAGACCAAAAGCAGCGCCGTTCCGATCGAGCCTTTCATCATTGGCAGATAGACATCCCGCAGGGCTCCGGCCTGACTGCGCCCCAACGACCGCGCGGCCATCGGCAGGGATGGCGAGACGCGGCCAAAGGCGCCGTCCGCCGCACCTTGGGCAATGGCGAAGAACCGCACGCAATAGGCCAGAACGACGGCGGCGGCGGATCCGGTCAGGATCAGACCGGGGTCGCGCCCGGTCAGCCCAAGCACCAGGTCGGCAATCCGGTGATCAAAGGCCGCAACCGGGATCAAGATCCCCACCGCCAGAACCGCCCCCGGTGCGGCATAGCCGATTGTTGTCAATGGCAGCAGCAACTGGGTCAAGCGCGACCCTGACAGGCGGACGCCGTAAACCATGAACAGGGCGGCCGAAACCGTCAGGACCGCCGCAGTGCCCCCCACCCAAAGCGTGTTTGTCAAGGCGCGGGCAAGGCCTGCGGAAACCCAAGCCTCGGGGCTAAGGATTGCCTGAACCGCGATCACCGCAACCGGCAGTACGAACCCCATGGCGAAAGGCACCAGGCACAACCCGGTTGCAATCAGCCCCGGCACCAGCGGCAGCCGTACCGGGCTCAGCGGGCGGCGGTGGCGGGCGGTCGCATGAAACAGCAACTTGCGGCGTCCGGACTTTTCCAAAGCCACAAGCCCCAAAATCACCGCGAGTATCAGGCAGGCGATCTGCGCCGCGCCCCCGGCATTGCCGGACTCCAACCAGACGCTGAAGATGCCGGTGGTGAGGGTCTGCACCGCAAAGAAATCAACAACGCCAAAGTCATTGACAGTCTCCATCATCACGATGGCGGTTCCGGCCGCAATTGCCGGCCGCGCCAAGGGCAGCCCGACCCTCAGGAACAACGCCAATGGCCCTGCCCCCAGGGCGCGGGCCACCTCATAGCTGCCGCCCGATTGTTCGCGGAACGCGGCGCGGGCCAGCATATAGACATAGGGGTAGAGGGCGCTCGACAGCACCAGTATGGCCGCCCAGCGCGTGCGAATATCGGGGAACCAGTAGTCGCGGGCACTTGCCCACCCAAAGACATGGCGCAACTCGGTCTGGACCGGGCCGGAGTATTCAAGAAAATCGACTAGCGCATAGGCCCCGACATAGGCCGGGATGGCCAGCGGCAAAAGCAGCAGCCATTCGACCAGACGCGACAAAGGAAAGCGGTACATGGTGACCAGCCAAGCTGCCCCGGTTCCCACAGCCGCCGCCAGAACACCAGTGCCTAAGGTCAGTATCGCCGTATTGGCAAGGTATCGCGGCAGGGTCGTGGCCAGCAGATGGGCCCAGATATTTTCCGTCGGCGTCAGCGCGATCCAGATCGTTGAGACTATCGGCATTACCACCAATGCCGCGATCAGCACCGCCCCCACCGACCAAGGGCCGCTGCCAGAAGGGCGTCGGCCAGACCTGGCATCCTCCCTGGCGGCAGTTCCGGCAATCATAAGGTGAGTGTTTTTATCGGCCATTGCGTCTACCGATTATAGCATCGCGCCGATCCTGTCCAGAAACCCGGCCCTTAACCGGGTTATGGGTATCAAGCAGGCGCTCTTCTATTGCGGTACAGGTGGGGTACATACCCGCAGGGTCACGGCGATTGAACCGCGCGTCACCGCATCAGCCCGGCAACATCCAGCATCCGGTTGGAAAACCCCCATTCATTGTCATACCAGCCGAAAACCCGCAAAAGCCCGCCCGCCGTTACCCGGGTTTCCGGCAGCGCCATGACGATGCTTTCGGGGCGCGCCCGCAGGTCGCTGGACACCAGGGGCCGGTCGGTCGCCCCGATCAC
>JANMDM010000119.1:0-18364 GCA_031376305.1 Pseudomonadota bacterium
ATTTTTGCAATGCGAGACGCAATTCTTTTGCGTGGCGGCGTGTTAGACGCAAATTTGGGTCCGCGCAAGGGCAATCTGGACCCTTTTGAGCATCCGGGGTAGGAAGGGGCAATGGAACGCAAAATGACGAAATCTTCTGGCACCACGACGCGGCAACAGCGGCTGAAAGCGGCGCTCAAGGCCAATTTGGGGCGGCGCAAGGCGCAAGCCAAGGGACGAGATGACACCGGCAGGGCGGCGGATGATGCGGTCGACGACACAAAAACGCACGACAAAAAAGAAAGCTGAGGCAGGCGGATGGATTCGATACTGATACGCGGCGGTGCCGAACTTAAAGGGACGATTCCGATTGCCGGGGCGAAGAACGCCTGTCTGGCGCTGATGCCTGCGACCCTGTTGAGCGATGAGCCTTTGACGCTGACCAATGCGCCGCGCTTGTCCGATATCAAGACGATGACCCAGTTGCTGCAATCGCTGGGCGCGGAAGTGACGATGATGCAGGGCGGGCAGGTGTTGGCGTTGTCGTCGCATGATCTGAACAACCTGACAGCGGATTACGAGATTGTGCGCAAGATGAGGGCCTCGAACCTGGTGTTGGGGCCGTTGCTGGCGCGGGCCGGACAGGCGGTCGTGTCCCTGCCCGGCGGCTGTGCCATTGGCGCGCGGCCAATGGATCTGCATATTGTCGGGCTTGAAGCGCTGGGGGCGGTGATTGAGCTGAAGGATGGCTATTTGCATGCCAAGGCGCCGCGCGGGCTGAAAGGGGCGGTGATTGAGCAGCGGTTTGCCTCGGTTGGTGCCACGGAAAACATCGTGATGGCGGCGACTTTGGCCAAGGGCACGACGGTTTTAAAAAACGCCGCGCGTGAGCCGGAGATCGTCGATCTGGTGAAGTGTTTGCGGGCAATGGGCGCCTATATTCAGGGCGAAGGCACTGGCACCATTGAAATTGAAGGTGTGGACCGTCTGCATGGGGCCACCCATCCGGTGGTCGTCGACCGGATCGAGCTGGGCACCTATATGATAGCCCCGGCGATTGCCGGGGGCGCGGTGGAGCTGCTTGGCGGGCGGCGCAATCTGCTGGAGGCGTTCTGCCAGAAGCTGGAAGCGGCCGGGGCAGAGATTTCCGAGGACAAGGCCCGCGGCTCGCTGACCGTGCGGCGCCGGAACGGGCGGATCGACGCTGTAAACGTGAAGACCGAGGTTTTCCCCGGATTTCCTACCGATTTGCAGGCGCAGATGATGGCGTTGCTGTGTACAGCAGATGGGGTGAGCGTGCTGGAAGAAACGATTTTCGAGAATCGCTTCATGCATGCGCCCGAACTGATGCGCATGGGGGCGAGGATCGACGTGCATGGCGGGCACGCGACGGTGACGGGCGTAGACCGGCTGAAAGGCGCGCCGGTGATGGCCACCGATCTGCGCGCCAGTGTGTCGTTGATTCTGGCCGGGTTGGCGGCC
Organism: Pseudomonadota bacterium; assembly: GCA_031376305.1. Classification (GTDB taxonomy): domain Bacteria; phylum Pseudomonadota; class Alphaproteobacteria; order Rhodobacterales; family Rhodobacteraceae; genus TMP-24. Next base: position 1,462 of record JANMDM010000119.1, read on the forward strand.
GAGGGCGAGACATTGGTGCGGCGCGTGTATCACCTGGATCGCGGCTATGAGAAGGTTGAGGAAAAATTCGCGGGTATTGGCGCGCGGGTCGAGCGGATCAGGGGCGAATGACGATGGCAGATGCGACTTTTGAGGAGGGGGCCGAGCGGGTTTTGATGCTGAGGGCCGAGGTTGCCGGGGATGTGCCGGTGATTTCAGCACTGGTGCAAGATGCGGTGCTGCCGATCACCGAAATGCGCTGGGATCGCAAGGCGCACAAGCTGGCCTTGTTGCTGAACAGGTTCCGCTGGGAAGACCAAGGGGCGGCGGATGCGCAGGGCCGGGCGTATGAGCGGGTGCAGAGTTTGTTGATCCTTGGTGGGGTGCTTGGCGTGTCGAGCCAGGGGATTGACCGGGGCGAGGCTGCGACGGTGCTGTCGGTGCTGTCATTGACCTGGGAGCCGCAAGCCGATGGCGCGGGGCGCGTGGTTTTGGTGCTGGCGGGTGACGGGGCGATTGCGGTGGAGGTCGAATGTCTGGATCTGGTGCTGAAGGATGTGACCAGGCCTTATCTGGCACCATCAGGCAAGCTGCCGTCGCATCCGCAATAGCGACGCGTTTCCCGGAGGTATATTTAAGTTATTGAAAATAAAGTTAACTGTGGCGCATGTCTGGGATCCACTCCAGTGCTGAAGGTTTTTTTGCGGGACAGCGCCGCTGTCCCACGCCACGCGGCGGCACGTCAGTGCGTGGTCTGCAGGGGGCTCTGCCCCCGCCCCCGCTGAAGCGGGACCTCCCCCGGAGTATTTGGGCAAAGAAAAAGTCGGGATGCGGGTGCTTGAGGCGGAAGGGCCGGGTCTGTATGGGAGAGCAACGGAGGATGTCATGCCGCAGTTTCTGAACAGCTCTGAGCCGGGGTTTGAGGCGGCTTTTGCCACGCTTTTGGGCATGAAGCGCGAAGACAGCCCCGACGTGGATGCCACGGTGGCGGCGATCATCGCCGATGTGCGGGCGCGGGGCGATGCCGCCTTGATTGAGTTGACCGCGCGGTTTGACCGGTTGGAGTTGGTGGCTGAGCGGCTGGCGTTTTCAGAGGCCGAGGTCGCGGCGGAATGTGCCAAGGTCGGGCCCGAAGATCGGGCGGCACTGGAACTGGCCGCCACACGCATCCACGACTATCACGCGCGGCAGAGGCCGGAGGATCAGCGTTGGACCGATGCCGCGGGCGCAAGTCTTGGGTGGCGCTGGACGCCGGTTGCGGCGGCGGGCCTATATGTGCCGGGGGGGCTGGCGTCTTATCCGTCTTCAGTGCTGATGAATGCAATTCCCGCCAAGGTGGCAGGGGTGGCGCGGCTGGTGGTGTGCTGCCCGACGCCGGGTGGGGTGGTGAACCCGCTTGTGCTTTATGCGGCACGTCTGGCGGGCGTGGATAAAGTGTACCGGGTGGGCGGGGCGCAGGCGATAGCCGCCCTTGCCTACGGGACCGCGACGATTGCTGCGGTGGACAAGATCACCGGGCCGGGGAACGCCTATGTGGCGGCGGCCAAGCGCCGGGTGTTCGGGCGGGTGGGGATCGATATGATCGCCGGACCGTCCGAGATTTTGGTGATTGCGGATAAGGATAATGATCCCGACTGGGTCGCCCTTGATCTTCTGAGCCAAGCCGAACATGACGAATCGGCGCAAGCGCTGCTGGTGACGGATGACGAAGGTTTCGGGCAGGCGGTGGCGGCGGCGGTGGCCAGGCGGCTGGAAACGCTGGAACGGCGGGCGATTGCCGGAGCAAGCTGGCGCGACTTTGGCGCGGTGATCGTGGTGCGCGATCTGGAGGAGGCGGCGGCGCTGTCGAACCTGGCGGCGCCCGAGCATCTGGAACTATGCGTGGCCGACCCCGAGGCGCTGGCCGACAGGATCACCCATGCGGGGGCGATTTTCCTTGGGGCGTGGACTCCCGAAGCGATTGGCGATTACGTGGGCGGGCCGAACCATGTGCTGCCGACAGCGCGCTCGGCGCGGTTTTCAAGCGGGCTTTCGGTGATGGATTTTCTCAAGCGCACGACGATTGCGAAGATGACCCCGGCGGCGCTGGTGGCCATTGGCCCCGCAGCCGAACGCCTGGCGATGTCGGAAAGCCTTGAGGCGCATGGGCTGTCAGTGCGCGCCCGTCTGGACCGCTTGAACAAAGGGGCGTCTTGATGACCCGCATCTGCCATATCGAGATTGACGACAGCGGTTTGCCCGCGCCGACGCCCGAGATCGAGCAGGAACGCAAGGTGGCGATCTTCGATCTTTTGGAGGACAATTCCTTTGGCCTGCCGGGCAAGAATGGCGCGAACGCGCCTGACGGGCCGTTCCGGCTGGCGCTGGCGATCCGCGAGGGGCGGTTGGTCTTTGATCTTGGTTCTGATGAAGGGGCGAGGGTCGCGGAATTCCACCTGTCCTTGGGGCCGTTCCGGCAGGTGGTTAAGGACTATTTCCAGATTTGTGAGAGCTATTTCGAGGCGGTCAAACGCCTGCCGCCTGCCCAGATCGAGGCCATCGACATGGCCCGCCGCGGCATCCACAACGAAGGCGCGCGGGTGCTGCAAGAGCGGCTGGACGGCAAGGCCGCGTTGGATATCGACACGGCGCGACGGTTGTTCACATTGATCTGCGTCTTGCATTTCGGGGGCTGAATTGAGCGAAAAATCTTTGCCAAGTTCGGTCCTGTTTTGCTGTGACCATAATGCGGTGCGCTCGCCGATGGCGGAGGGCATGATGAAAAAATATTACGGACGTTCGGCCTATGTGCAATCGGCGGGGGTCAAGAATGACATGGAGATCGACGGCTTTTCCATCGCGGTCTGCAAGGAGTTGGGGATCGAGTTGTCACGCCACCGCTCGCGCAGTTTCGATGAGATGAAGCAATGGGGCGATGATCTGTCGGGGTTTGATCTGGTGGTGGCTTTGTCGCCGGCAAGTCAGCGGCAAGCCTTGGAATTTACGCGGTTTTTTCATCTGGATGTGGAATATTGGCCGATCCTCGATCCGACCGGCATCGGCGAGAGCCGCGAGGCGAAGCTGGCGGCCTATCGGCTGTCGCGCGACCAGATCCGCGAGCGGATGGTGCACAGGTTCGGGCCACCGATTGAGGACTAGGGGGAGTTATGGTTGCAGAACCGCAGCGCCTTGCTCAACTGGTCAAGCCCACTCGAAAAGCACCCTATTGGGCCAATACCAACCGAAAGACGCTTGAAAATCCGGGGGAAGCGGCGCATTTAGGGCGCGCCCGTGGATATGGCGGGTTTTCAGCAAGGAGTGACCATGGCCAAGGAAGAAGATCTCGAGTTTCCGGGTGTCGTGCGCGAGCTTTTGCCAAATGCGACATTCAAGGTCGAACTTGAGAACGGCCATGAAATCATCGCGACGATGGCAGGAAAAATGCGCAAGAACCGCATCCGGGTTTTGGCGGGCGACAAAGTTCAGGTGACGATGACGCCCTATGATCTCTCGAAGGGGCGGATCAATTACCGCTTCAAATAAGGTGGCGCTGCGGCTGATCCTCGGCTCGGCCTCGCCGCGTCGGGCAGAGCTTTTGGCGCAGATCGGGGTCGTGGCGCATGAAATGCGCCCGCCCGATATTGACGAGACCCCCAAAAGAGCCGAAGCCCCGCGCCCCTATGTGGCGCGGATGGCGCGGGAAAAGGCGCTCGCGTTGCCTTGCGGCCTGGACGAGGTGGTGCTGTGCGCGGATACAACGGTGGCTTTGGGCCGCCGCATCTTGGGCAAGCCCGCGACGGCGGGCGAAGCGGCCAAATTCCTGATGGCGCTGTCAGGGCGTCGCCACCATGTGCTGACCGCTGTGGCCGTGCGCCGCGGCGCGCGGCTATGGGAGCGGGTGGTTGACACTATCGTTAAGGTCAAGCCGCTGTCGGATACCGAGGTCAACGCCTATCTCGCGTCTGGCGAATGGCGGGGCAAGGCCGGGGCTTACGGCATTCAGGGGCGCTTTGGCGCCTGCATCCCCTGGCTGCAAGGCTCGTTTACCGGCGTCGTCGGCCTGCCGCTGGCGGAAACTGCGCAGCTTTTGCAGGCGGCGGGTATTGCGGTGCAGGATACTTGGGCGGGGGACACGCAATGATCGGTCGGGTGATCGTCTTGGGGCAAACCCATGGGCGCGAGGCGGCAGCACTGGTCGTGGACGGTCGGCTGGAAGATTTGCTGATTGCCCCCGCCGAAGATCAGGGCTTTGCCCCCGGTGCAATATTACGCGGTGTGGTTGATCGGCAGATGAAAGGGCAGGGCGGGGTTTTCGTGAAACTGCCCGAGGGGCAGAAGGGATTCTTGCGCGAAACCGGCGGGCTGGCACCGGGGCAGGTGGTTTTGGTGCAGGTGTCGGGGCGAGGCGAACCGGGCAAGGCCTTGCCGCTCACCATGCGGCTGTTGTTCAAAAGCCGCCTTGCCATCGTGACACCGGCAGCGCCGGGGCTGAATATCTCACGCCGGATCAAGGCGTCCGAGGAACGCGCCCGCTTGGAAGGCATTGCCGGTGAGGCGATGGCAGCAAGCCAAGCGGGGCTCATCGTGCGGTCCGCCGCTGAGGGTGTTGCGGGCGAAGAGATTGCCGCTGATATCGCGCTCATGCGGGATTTGGCCGCGGCGGTGATGGCCGATATCGCGGGCGGCCCGGAACTATTGGTCGATGCAGCAACTCCGCATGAAGAGGCCTGGCGCGACTGGAGTGAGCCCACCCCTGATGAGGTGGCCGAAGGCGCGGGCGCCTTTGCCGATCACAGCGTTGAGGAGATGATCGACGCGCTTCTGGTGTCTGTGGTGCCTTTGCCCGGTGGTGGCCATATGGCTGTCGAGCCGACCCGCGCCTTTGTGGCTATTGACGTGAACACCGGGGCCGATACCTCGCCCGCCGCCGCGTTCAAGGCCAATATCGCCGCCGCCCGCGATTTACCCCGGCAGTTGCGCCTGCGCGGCCTTGGCGGGCAGATCATCATTGATTTTGCGCCGATGCCCAAGAAAGACCGCGCGGTTCTGGAACAGCAGATGCGCGGCGCGTTCAAGGGTGAGGCGGCGGAAACCAGTCTGGCAGGCTGGACGCCTTTGGGCAATTACGAGTTGCAGCGCAAACGCGACCGCATACCTTTGACCGAGGTGTTGAAGGGGGGGGCGCATGACCTGTCCGATCTGCCATAAGGAAACCGATCCGAAATATCGGCCCTTCTGTTCAAAACGCTGCGCCGATGTCGACCTTGGCCGCTGGCTGACCGGCGCCTATGTGATCCCTGCCGAAGAAGTCCTGCCCGATGACGAGGGCGAGGGGCCGCCGCGCCGTCCAAACTGATCGGCTGGGCTTCGGGGGGGCACTTCAGCCTGGTCAAACGCTCCCGGTTTCAAATGTTTTTCGCCAAAACCCTCTGGACAGCCCCGGTGCGCTCGCCTAAACACGCCGCACTCGGACGGCGACGTCCCAAAGGTGCCCAGATAGCTCAGTTGGTAGAGCAGCGGATTGAAAATCCGCGTGTCGGCGGTTCAATTCCGTCTCTGGGCACCATCATTCCTGCTCATAGTGATTGCAGATCAAATATTGGCAGATAGCCCCCAAAATGGGGTTTTCATAGGCCACACCTGCTTCTGCCCGCTGTTTTACAACGCTATCACCGGGCCGACGGTCGACTAAGCAACGTCCGCCCAAGCCGTATTTTGCTGTCCGCACCTTCGCCGTCCGCAGGCACATTCTGATCCGAAGCCGCGCAAAGCAGCGAGAGGTAGTTATTGGCTGTGGTGGCCATATTGTCCTTTAGGAAGAGCGCTGCCAATTGCCGCGCCGCTTCTGGCGCTGCAGAGGAGGTGCCCTGAAAGGCAACGGTAACTCCGGTTCGGGTGCCGGCCGCAACGATGCCGGGTATCCAGGGGCTGCGTTCGGTTGGGGCGGACAGGTCCACCCTTTTGTCCGTTGCAAGCATATCGCCCTGCTGGGTGCCAGCGTAGGCATCGGGTTTGCTGCGCAGCGATCCGGCACTGCTGTAGGGCGCGGCACAGTGGGAGCTTTCCATGTGACCTGCCACGACAAGGGCGTTGCGGAATGTGGCCATACCATTCAGGCTGCCAAAACGGCGCACCTTGGCGTCCACACCCTGGGCATTTTCGCCTGTCCAGTCGACCTTCGCCAATGCCCCATCCTGGCCGTAAAGATCATTCCGGGGGTCGATAAAATAGCCTTGCCGGGCGCCGGTGTTTCCTTGGCCATAGCTGGTGTCGCACTGGATGCGGCACTGGATCCCGCCGCTGACCGGAGTGGATTTCTCGCCAGGGGTAAAATCGGGAATGGCGGTATTTTTCGGCAGCACGAAGCGCAGCGTCCAATTGCCCGCAGGCGCGGCGTGATGATTTTCGGGGTCAGGGCCCGAGGGTTCGGTCGGGGCCAGAATGATCATGACGCGCCACCGTTCGCCGCGGTATTTGTCGATGGTGAACTGCCCGACGATGGCACGGTCTATCTCAATATTGGCACTAAAGAACGTCACTTCGCCTGTCTTGCTCAGCGCCGTATCCAACGCGGGGATTGCGGCATTCGGCGGATAAACTGCAACGCCGATATCGGAAAAACTGGTGCCCACCGGATACCAGATTTCCAGAAAGCTCGAGGTCCGGTCATTGGGCGGGGCAAACCACTGCACCGAGGCGATCTTGTTGGGTCCGTCAGGATCATCGGAAAAATGGTCATTGGTTACAAGGGCATGAAGGCGGTCTTGAAACATATTGCCTGACGGCATCACCAGCGCTGTTGGCGCATGAACCCGCCGCGCGGTCAACAGCTCATCAAAGGCATCTTCAATCAGGCCGGTGCCGTCATGCGGCCCGCCAGAATACCCGTAGCTGAGGTTGACGACCAAAGGCAGTTCGGCAACGTTGTAGGTCTGGGCAATCTTGCGGGCCCGCTCAAAGATATAATGCATCGCCGACAGCACGAACATGTCCTTGCCAAAGCCCGAGGTTTCCCAAGTTGAACTGGAGGGCAGATCAACGGCGATGATGCGCACCTGGGCTTCGATATCAATGGGCCAGTTTCCGGCAAGGGTATCAAGGACATGCGCGCCGTGCGAATGCAAACGGTCCAGTGGCATGGGCGGGCGGCCGGGTCGGGTCAGCACGCCTGCGGCGCGGTAGATGGCATCTTCATCGCCATGAAAGCCCGCCTTCCCGTTTCCCACCATGGTATCAATGCTTTCGCGGTTGAATTCGCGCCCGAACGGCACGTCACCCGCGTGATCCGCAAGAGCCGATTGCGACCAGCAATAGTCAACCCGGGTAAAGAGACTGTCTTTGTAGCGAAAATTGCCATGCGCAAAGGGAATGCCATGATCAATGATGGCGACGATAACAATCGGTTTGCTTGGATCGAGCTCTGGGTCGCGTGTCGCCTCGGTGCCATTACCGCCGGGGTACTGCGTATCCACCGACTCGGACAGGATCGGGAAGTTGACCCGGCACAGGCCCTGAATGCCCGCCGTATCGCTGGCTGCGCCGCGAAACCTTTCCAGAACTTGCCGGATTGTGTCGCTGCCAAGCTGGTTCAGGTCGTTGTCTGTGTCGCTGGCGGTTACCGGAGTTAGCATGAAAGGTACGAATTTGGAGACGAAGCCCCCCGGCGCATAGATCGGCGGCAGCCTTAAGCGCATCCGGCCGCCGTCGTCCTGGTAGACCTTGCTAGCAGGGCCGATTTGTTCGACGGGGATCGGACTTTTGAACTCGGCGACGCAGGACAGGCTACAGGCATCGCCAAGCATCAGCCCCGGCAGATCATAGATTTTGCCTGCATCAAACATCCAGCTTTCATAAGGTCCGACCAGGTTGTCGTCGCTTTGCGTGGTCTGCCCCAGAAGATCGGGCATCTCTTATCCCTCCGCCCCAGGGCGAAGCCCGCCGAACTCTGTCTGACATTCCGCCCAGAGCCAGCCAAAAAGCGGGTCGACGACGACAGAGCGCGCCTTGGCCGCGGTAAGATAGCGGGATTCAAAATCGGTAAAGAAAAAATCCTCATCTTCGGCGGCATTCGGATCAAACATCTGGCTGGCCCGCAGGCTGCCCGCCCCGGTCATCATCCCCACAAGGATGCGCCCGATCTGAACACCCAGAATGGCGCCTGCCCAGCTGTCCATCGGGAAGTGTACGCCTGCCGCAGTCCGGTTGACGGCGATCCGGTGGGCTTGGCGGTAGAGCAGTTTTATTCGGCCTTCGGCATCAGGGAAGTGCAGCGGGTTGGCCCGGACCAAAGCCGCCAGCACTTCGGCCATAGCGAACGCCTGTGTGGCATGGGCCGACGGAAACGCGCCGTGGCCCGGTGTCTGGATCAGCGGCATAATGCGGGTATCAACCTCGTCGGGGCGGCGGCAGGCAAACATATGCTTGGGCATCATCGTGGCCTCGCCTGCCAGGCTTTGAACCGTCGCCAGCAGTTCAAAGGTCTTGGCGTTGCGCGGGCCGTTCAGGCCAAGGATGATCCCGAAATAGGCAGCGAATGAGCCAAGCTGCGACAGAATCTCGCGGGACCGATCCGCGCGCTGGTCGACGTAATTGCGCACCAGTCCGGCCTGTGCCGCAAGCGTCTGATTGCTGGGACGTTTTGCCTGCCAGATGGCGGTGCCACCCCAGGTCACTGTTCCTTGCAGGCTTGCTTTGTCAAACGACCACCCCAACTGTTTGATAAACCCATTTTGCAAGAGAAGCGCCCGGATCTCGGGGGCCCAACGTTTCATGTTGGCGGGCTCATCGGGCAAAAGATCATGCACATTGGCGGCAGCAATGGGCTCAAGGCCCGCAGCATGGACGATGGCCTGGGTGCTGGATTGCAGGCCAGCGAGGTCACTGCCATCGGCAGCTGAACCGCTCCCGGCCCCGTGCATACCGTGCATGCCGTGCATACCGTGCATCAAACTCAGCATTGACATTCAAGTGACTCCCTATGGAACTCCGGCAGCCAAAAGCGCTGCCGACAGATTTTGTCCGATCCTGAAATCAGCGGCCGGATGGCTGCGACGGTATTCCGACACCGTAAAAGCCGGCTGCCGGCGCATCAATTCCGCCCCGGCGATGCGGGCTTCGCCGGACCGCCCCAAATGGTGCAATGCCGAGATCCGGACCCGAAGGGTGGAGAGATGACGGTCATTCTTTGCCAGCGACCGATCAGCCAGAAGCAAGGATTTCTCGTAATCCTCGGCGGCGAGATAAGCTGTCGAGGCCAGAGAGTCATAGAAATAGCCAAAAGGATCAAGCGGCGACCTTCGTATGGCTTTTTCTGCCCGGGAAACGGCGTCTGCCCCATGGTCACGATAGGCAAAAAGCACCGAGCTCAGCAGCCATGCCATCGCCTCGTTCGGGTTGCGTTCCAGGGCCGCATCGAAGCGCTGAGTGGCAACATCCATCCGCATCAGAAGGTTATTGTTCACCGCCCCGTCAATGGTCAGGCAAAATGAATTTTCAGGCTCGATATCCAGCGCCCGCGCGGTGCAATCCAGCGCTTTGCCAGTATCTTGCGCGCGGTTGGTCGACCAGCCGTTAAACACCGACATCACATACCATTCCCCCAGCCAGGCATGTGCTTCGGGCGCACGCGGCGCGCGGCGGATCGCTTCTTCGATCAGTTCCCGTGACCGGGCAAAGCTGCTGAGTTTAAGCTGGTGCATCAGCCCAACCCCGGCGATCAGCAATTCATGATCGGCCAGAGAGGCAATCGCGCGGCCGTGCACATGGCTGACCGCTTCTGACGCGATTGTCTGGCCAATGGATCGTACCACTTCGGTAACGGGTGGGCTTTGCCCGCCGATGAATTCAGCGATGCGGTCGCTAAACTGGCGGGTCCACAAGATGCGACCGGACCGGGAGTCAATGAAATCTGCATCCAGTATTGCCTGACCGTCCACCACCCGCAGGCTGCCTGCGACGCAATAATCCACCCCCAGAACCTCGCGCACCTGCGCCATTTCGATCTTGGAAGCCGAAAGCTCACGCGATGACAGATGGGAAATAACCGCCAGCAGGTTCGACCGCGACAACGCGCGGCAAATTTCTTCGGCCAGCCAGTCGCCCAGCACCGCATGTTCCGCGTCACCGTAGACCAGCCTGAATGGCAAAATCGCGATGGTCGGCAGGATCGAGGCCGGCGGCTGTTGCGTGCTGGCGCTGTAGAGCGAAAAAAGTTGCTCGGGCGACTGCCGGATACCGCGCAGCCATTCGTTAAATTCATCATCGCGGATATCGAGCCCCTCAAGGAATTCGCCACCGCCCGGCCGCCCGATGAAATGCACCCCCGCAAGATCGATGCTGACTTCCGAATTGTTGATGGTCAGCAGCCGCTCGAAATCAGCGCCCATCAGCACTTTTATATCCGAAAGCGCGCGCCGCAGACTTTGCCGCCCGCTATCAAAACACGAGGTTCCCCACAGCACATCTTGCAAATAGCTGCGGGTGCGGCGGCCAAAAGGCGCGGTCGCCAGAAGCGCAAACATTGCCTTGTGCTTGGCGCTGGAAATCTCATAGGCCGACTGCCCGGTCGAGCGGATGATGCAGGCTCCAAACAGGTTTATTTCGAGGAGCTTGCCCAACGCGTTTTACCCAAAGCCACCAAAGGTTAACGCCACGTTAACTCAGCTATTCCAGCGAACAAATACCTTTCACGTTTTATTCACATGGCTTCGTCGGTGTTCGGGACTAGGATTTGTGTCATTCGATCAGCCGTGGTTTCGCAATCCCCGGCCTGATGCAGGGGTCATATTCCGGGCAGGAACACCCAGCCCGATGAAGTATCCAAGGAGGACCATGTGATCATTGGTAAATTCGACAATCCGTCCGGTCGAAATCAACCGGTGCCGCCGCGTGACTTAGCTGATTTTCATCTGCGCTGGTCTGAATTCCGCCCAAGTATTCTTGAGATTCTCAAAGTGCCGGGTTTGCGCCCGGAAATGATTGATGCGCTCGGTTGGCTGATTGCTTTGTCCGACCGGGTCAGTGCGGACGATATCGGCTTAAAGCCCCGCTGAGGCCCGCAGCCGTAAGTAACTTCCACCACGTTAGGAATCATTAAACCCCGCCGGCCGTCGCGCCTTGCGGGGCAAAGTCTTTTGGGCCAGGCAGGCCTTCGGGCGCATTAAAATCTCTCAAAATTGTTAATTTTTCGCAGCTAGCCAGTGTTTTTCACGGTTGTTTCACGCCGTGGTCACGGGGCGTGTTGCCCCCCTTGTTAACGTCGGGTCAATCGAATGCCCCCGGCGGTTGGTGTGACGTCGCACTGACCTATCGGCGATCCGCATATCTCGATGCCGAAGTAATTTTGGAGTTTCCGATGTTGGTGACTGCGTGCACTTTGTTGGGCTTTCGACCCGGCGCTACGATTTCACTCGTGAAAATCATCTGGCGGGTCGGATCATGACCCGGACAACCGCGACCATGATGCTGCTTTGCGCTGCATTCTTTTGGGGGGCGGGCAATGTTGCGAACAAAACTGTGTTGGCACATGTTGAGCCACTGACCACCGTCAGCCTGCGTTGCCTGATCGCGGCGATCGTTATCGCCCCCCTTGCCCTGCGCGAATTGCGCCGCTTTCCCGGCTGGGCCTGGGTCAAGAGTTCAATGGGCTTGTCGGTGCTGTTTGCGGCGGCTCTGGCCGTCCAACAGATCGCGTTCATATCCACGTCGGTCACCAATGCCAGCTTTTTAGTTAACACTTGCGTTATAATCACCCCCTTAATCGCGTGGCTATGCCTGAAAGAGCGGCCGGGTCTGACGGTTATCGCCGCAGCCACCGTGACAGTTGGCGGCGCATTCCTGATGATCGGTGGCGATCTTTCTATTGCGGCGCTTAACCGCGGCGATCTGGCCTGCTTTTGGTCTGCAATATTCTATGCCGGATGGACGGTGGCACTTGGTCACCATGTTGTCACGCATCAGCGCCCCTATGCGACCAGTCTGGTGCAATTCGGGGTTTCCGCCGCTCTTCTGATCCCGCTGTCCTTTGCCTTCGAAGCGCCGACCCTGCGGGGCATCGGCAATGCCTGGCGCGAACTCGTGGTGCTTGGCCTGTTCTCGACGGGCGCTGCCTTTGTGTTGCAGACCCATGCGCAACAGTTCGTGTCGTCATCGACGGCGGCTGTGCTTGTTTCGGCTGAAAGCCTGTTTGGGGCGGCAGGAGGATATCTTCTGCTGGGCGAGCGCACCCCGGTTTATGGCGTGTGCGGCGCAGCTTTGATCCTTGTCGGCATCATTATCGCGGCGACGGGCAGCAAAATGTTGAAGCCGATGACCCACACCTTGCAGGCCAGCGACCGCGACCTGAGCCGGGACCAGACCTTCGACCTCGGATCCTTCCGCGCCTCGCGGTGGGCACTGCAGACGCGGGTGGTGCCGACGGTGCAGTCCAACATTGCCATCAATCAATCAAAAGGGCGGTGAGATGACCAAGTCACGACGCAATGTCACCTATGTCGATGTCGGCGACACCTATTTCGAAAAACGCGATCTGCGGCGCTATGCCGGGATCTGGTCTCTGTGGGCGCTTGGCGTGGGAGCGGTGATTTCTGGCCATTTCTCGGGTTGGAATCTCGGCCTTGCCACCGGGGGCTGGGGCGGCATGCTGGTCGCCGCGGCAATCATGGCGCTGATGTTTCTGGCGCTGGTTTTCTGCATTGCTGAGATGAGTGCAGCATTGCCCTTCACGGGTGGGTCTTATTCGTTCGCCAGAACGGCGATGGGGCCGCTTGCCGGGTTTCTGTCCGGCCTTTGCGAAAACGTCGAATATGTGATGACCCCAGCCGTCATCTGCTACTTTATCGGCGCCTATCTTGGCGCGATCTTTGGGCTTGAGGTGCCGCCCTGGGTCTGGTGGACGGGCACCTATGCGCTGTTTCTTGGCCTCAACATGCTGGGCGTGGCGCTGACTTTTCGCATCACGCTTGTGGTGACTGTCGCCTCATTGATCATTCTTGCGGTATTTTTCGCAAGCGCGTTGCCGCATACCGACATTGCCCGCTGGGCACTGAACATCGCCCCCGACGGTTCGGAATTGCCACAAGGCCACGGGCCGCTGTTTCCGATGGGTCTGCACGGTATCCTCGCAAGCCTTCCCTTTGCCGTCTGGTTATACCTTGCCATCGAGGAACTGCCGATGGCGGCAGAGGAATCCATTGACCCGGCCCGCGATATGCCGAAGGGCATTCTGTTCGCCTTGGTTACGCTGGTTGTCACGGCGTTCCTTGTGGCCGTGCTGAACCCGGCGGTGATTGGCGTCGGTGCTTACCGACTGGCGACTGCGGGCGAGCCTTTGCTGGATGGCTTTCGCGCGATCTTCGGTGGCGTCAGTGCCGACATGTTGGGCCTGATCGCGCTGTCAGGGTTGATCGCAAGTTTTCACGCGATCCTTTATGCGCAGGGTCGTCAGATTTTCGCTTTGTCACGGTCGGGGTACTTCCCTGCAGTGCTGTCGTTGACGGGTAGGGGTACGAAGATCCCGCATGTGGCGATGCTGGCCGGTTCGGGGCTTGGGCTCGCGATCATGCTGACTTTGTGGAACCTGCTTGGCGGGGCCGATGCCGGGGTTCTGATCGGATCGGTATTGCTGAACATGGCGGTCTTCGGGGCGATGCTGTCCTATATCTCCCGGGCCGCGGCATTCATTATTCTGCGCCGCCGTCATCCTGATCTGCCGCGCCCGTTCCGCAGCCCGTTTGGCGTCAGCGGTGCTGTGTTCACCATTCTTATCTCGCTGGTGACGCTGTTCTACCAGATCCAGGATCCGAACTTTCTGCGCGGTGTGGTCTGGGTCGTGGTCTGGCTCGGCGCCGGACTTGGTTATTTCTTCCTTATCGCGCGGCATCAACTGGTTCTGAGCCCAGTGGAAAGTTGCGCTTTGGACATGGAGGGATCAAGGCGCGCGGTTTAAAGCCACGCCCGCGGCGGCTTTGTGACCGTTAACAAGTGCCACGGTAAATCAATACACAGCTTAACAAATTGATAAGGATTAAAAAAATGCTTGCACTCATTGTCTCCGTTTGCCTGAGAACCGACCCGTCGCATTGCGAGGAGCATGTCGTGAACGTGATACCCGCCGCCAGTGTGGCGTCCTGCGAGGCTGAGTCCGGCCCCGCCGTCGAGGGATGGGTAAAGGGCCAACCCGACTATCTGATCCAAAGTTCGCGCTGCATCTCGACGCGTATGCCAAGGCTTGGCCATTAACCGGGTGTCGTCCCAATACCTGCGTCGGGCGGTGGGACCGGCCGACGCGCCAAAGCGAAAGCGCATTGTCGCGCGTATCAGGAGAGTCAAAAATGCTTGAGATACTTGTCGTCATCTGTCTCGGCGGCGAGCCTGCGCTTTGCCAGACATTGAGCAAGACCGCCGAAACGCAGACTGCTGTTTCAGCCTGCGAGGTGCGCAGCCGCAGGGATGCCGCACTATGGGCAAGTCGAAATCCGGGCGTCGGGCTTCTGGAAAGCTGCCGACAGTCGAAGCCCTAAGATCTGTCAGCGACTGAGGCCGGTAAATGCGTTGGTCAAGAGACTCTGGGGTGGCTCTGTAAGCTGCAATTTTTATGACACGGCTAGAAAACTACCGGCAAAAATCGTACAGAGATACTATTACCGCTTGGTCCCAGATTCGACCGCGATCCGTGATCTAAAATTTATCATATATAGCTAAGGCGATGAAAAAATGGTTATAAAACCTTTTATTGCGTGTGCCGACACAACGCCACCCCCAACGAATCGCGTCGGAAACACAATCCTGGACGTACATATGACCGGGGCAGAGGTCGACGGGGCTGGGAACGCGCGCCTAATCATCATTCGGAGAAGCCGGACAATTTTCGCGAAGACCGGCGGAAAAGTTTACCAGCGCCGGGGTTCGGATGACGAGACGGTTTAACCGTGCCGGTGCCCCTTGGTTCGGAAACACCGTGTCTCTTGCGACAATCTTGCGCTGAACAGGGAAGTGACGGTTTGGCACCACCGAACCCATTGCACCTGCAGTGCTACAGGTCCGGCCAAAGAAACTTCGCCAGTCCACCAATTAGCCAAGGCCGCTGATGGCCCCGCCCAGCATCGCAAGCATCCGGTCCACGCCGTCGTTCGTGGTCAAAACGCCGGGCGACAGCCTAAGGGTTTGGCTGCGGGCATCGGCGTAAATGCCTGCACCCCGAAAGGCATCCAGAACGTCGGCTGTGGGGATCTGGGGTGGCAGGACCAACATGATGGACCCGCCGCGCTGCGCGGGATCGCGTGGCGAGGCAAGTGGCAGGCCAAGCTCTGTCACCCCGACTAAGATCCGGGCCGCAAGGCTTTGGTTATGTGCAAGCATCGCCACCTTGTCCTGTCCCGCATGCCAATCAAGGGCTGGCAGGCTGGCCGCACAGGCCATGATACCCGGCGTGCCGTGGTCAAATCTTCTTATATCAGAGGCATAGGTGAACTTGTTAAAGTCCCAGTTGAAGGGGTCTGGCTGGCTGAACCAACCCCGTAACTCTGGCTGGCACCGGGCAATCAGTGGCGCCGACACATGCAACATCCCGGCACCGGGCGATCCGCACATCCATTTAAGGCTGGTCGAGAGAGTGAAATCAACTGCCGGATCCAACACATCAAAGGGAAAAAGCCCCGCGCCTTGGGTGATATCGACGCCCACCAGACTGCCCATCTTGCGGCCATGTTTAACCAGCCCTGCAATGTCACTGCGATGCGATGAGGTTGACGATATCCAGGTCAGCAGCGCCATGCCCACATCCGCCCCCCAGCGCGACAGGATGTCTTCATCCTCGGCCCAGGTGGCGCCTTGCCGCATCGGCACGGTGTCAAGGGTGAAACCCAGCCGCTGTTGCAACCCGCTGAGCAAAAAGTGAACCGACGGAAAACAGTCCCCCGCCACCAGTACTCTGCGCCCCCGCAAAACCCCCGCAGGCAGCGCCGCCGTCACCGAGCTAAGTGCCGCGGTGACACTTTCTGCCGTGGTGACCGTACCTTCGGGGGCGTTGAGGATCGCCCGCCAGCGGTCGATAAAGCGCTGCCTTAGCCCCAATGCCACCGACCATTGCCCATCGTCCGCACAGCCCCAGCTTGCCGCGAACCTTGCCAGCCCCGTTGCCATATCGGCCTGCTTGCCCGCGTATTGGCCGATGGAGTGGTACAGAAAATAGCCTGAACCGTCAGGGTGGTGGGGCATCGGGCGCACTCCTTCGTGGTAGGAACAAGGGTCGAACCACCGGGGGTCAGCGGCTTTGGCTGAGCATGGCGCGAAATTGATGGTATTTCAAGCTTAAAGCAATGACGTTTCTAAGCCCGGCAGCGAACCTTGCTCCGCTGCGCGTTCGTTTGCACATAGGTACCGCCGCGAAACTTACGGGTGCCGCTCTGTGGCCTTTCCTCAGACAGTCTGGCAGGTTACGATTCGGATCCACTAAAGGACGGTATGATGCCCGCTATTACCGATTTGCCGCTCAAAAACCTGGCCGTTTCCTTGGACGTCGACGGAATTGCCACGGTCAGTCTGAACCGCGCCACCAAGCGAAATGCGCTCGATTCCGCTACGGTTGAAGAGTTGGTAACGCTTTTCTCGGCCATCCCACGATCCGGGGTCAGGGCGGTGGTTCTGCGGGCCGAAGGCGATCACTTCTGCGCGGGCCTTGATCTGGTCGAACACTTCAAAGAAGATCGCGAGCCTGCGGAGTTCATGCATCTGTGCCTGCGCTGGCACGAAGCCTTCAACAAGATGGAATATTCCGGCGTACCGATCATCGCAGCACTTAAAGGCGCCGTTGTCGGCGGCGGGCTCGAGCTGGCCTCGGCCGCGCATATCCGTGTGGCGGATGCCTCGACCTATTTCGCCCTGCCGGAAGGCCAGCGCGGCCTGTTCACCGGCGGCGGGGCGACGATCCGGGTGGCGGATCTGATCG
>JANMDM010000085.1:0-9403 GCA_031376305.1 Pseudomonadota bacterium
ATACCAAAGTGAGGGCCGTAAAATGAGCATCTTTCTTGACCGCGAAACCCGCGTCATCGTTCAGGGCATCACCGGCCGCATGGCGCAATTCCACACCAAGGAAATGCTCGATTACGGCACCAATGTCGTCGGCGGCGTCGTCCCCGGCAAAGGTGGCGAGCGGATCTTCGGTGTGCCGGTGTTCAACACGGTGAAAGAGGCGGTCGAGGCGACCCGCGCTAACGCGTCGCTGGTATTCGTGCCGCCGCCCTTTGCCGCCGACAGCATCATGGAAGCCGCTGACGGGGGCATCCGCTATTGCGTCTGCATCACCGACGGCATCCCGGCGCAGGACATGATTCAGGTCAAACGCTATATGATGCGCTACCCGAAAGAGCGCCGCATGGTGCTGACCGGGCCGAACTGCGCGGGCACCATCTCGCCGGGCAAAGCCATGCTCGGGATCATGCCGGGCCATATCTTTCTGCCGGGCAATGTGGGCATTGTCGGGCGTTCGGGCACGCTTGGCTATGAAGCCGCCCAGCAGCTCAAGGATCGCGGCATCGGGGTTTCGACCTCCGTGGGCATCGGCGGCGACCCGATCAACGGCTCCTCCTTCCGCGATATTCTGGAAGAGTTCGAAAAAGACCCCGATACCCATGTCATCTGCATGATCGGCGAAATCGGCGGCCCGCAAGAGGCCGAAGCCGCTGAATATATCCAGAACCACATGACCAAGCCGGTGATTGCCTATATCGCCGGTCTGACCGCCCCCAAAGGCCGCACGATGGGCCATGCCGGCGCGATCATCTCGGCCTTTGGCGAAAGTGCGAGCGAGAAGGTCGAAATCCTGACCGCCGCCGGTGTGACCGTGGCCGAGAACCCCTCGGTCATCGGTGAAACCATTGCGCGGGTGATGAACAAGAAAGCGGCCTGAGGCGCGAAGGAAGGGAAGATAATGTTGAAATCCCCGGTTTCGACAACGCGGCGCTGGCCAGAAACGGTCCCGTCGATCCTTCCGGTGCTGACCGGAAAACTGCGATGCGCGGCCTTTGGCGAACAAAGGTCGCGCAGGGTCAATTGTGGGGTGTTGGGCATTGGCGCGGGCCATCAAGACAAAGAAACATCACAGCGGATCGGCGCTAAAGCCACGATCACCCTGTGCCGGGTGTCCTGATGGCACGCGTGGCCGCCACAGCCCATAACGCCGTGTTCGGGGGGATGCAGCTTGAAGACGGCGCTGAAGACCTGCGCGCCAGCCTGTTCCGGTTGCTTTTATCCGTGGTTGCTGACCGCGCGCCCGATGTTGCCCGCTATCTGCATGCCGGTGCGACCGAGCCTATCCCATCAGGCCCAGAAGCCGTGCCCTATTTGCAGGCGCTGAACATCTGGTTCCAGCTGCAAACGATCGCCGAAGAAAATACCGCCATGCGTATCCGCCGCCGGGCTGAGGCTGAGGCGGGCCCGTCCGCCGTGCCGGGGACTTTCGCCATGGTGTTCGACCGGCTGGCCAAGGCCAAGGGCAGCAAGGTGGCGCTGACCGCCGCGCTTTCGGCGCTGACCGTGGTGCCGACGATGACCGCCCACCCGACTGAGGCCAAGCGCGTCACCATTCTGGAAATCCACCGGCGGTTGTATCTGCGTTTGGTCGAATTGGAAAACCAGCGTTGGACCCCGCGGGAACGGACGCGTCTGATCCAAGAGGTGCGCAACGAAATTGATCTGTTGTGGTTGACCGGCGAGCTGCGCCTGGAACGCCCCAGCCTGGATGATGAAATCGCCTGGGGGCTGCAATTTTTCCGCGACAGTATCTTTGACACTGTGCCGCGGCTGTTCGAGCAGTTCCTCGACGCCCGCAGTCTGTTTCTGCCAGAGCTGTCCAAAAACCATCTGCGACCGTGTATCCGCTTCCATTCCTGGATCGGCGGCGACCGGGATGGCAACCCCAATGTCACCCCGGAGGTGACGGCCCGTGCCATTGCTGCCGGGCGCAAGGCGGCGCTGGCTTGTCATCTGGACGGCGTGCGGTCGGCGGCCCAGCGGGTGTCGATCTCGGCCCGCATCGCCAGGATTCCGCCGCAGGCAATGGCGGCGCTTACCGCCATTGTGGCTGGCAACGATGCGCTTTTTTCCCGCAACCCCGGTGAGGTGTTCCGGCAGGCGCTGACCGCAATTGCCGAAAAGCTTGAGGCGACCAAGGCCCGGACCGGCGGATATAAGGAGCCCTATGACCTGATCCGCGACCTGGCCACGGTAGAGGCCGCGTTGACCGACGCCGGGGCAGGGGCCCTGGCCGCACAATACCTGACACCGCTGCGCTGGCGGGCCGAAGTGTTCGGCTTTCGCAGTCATGCGCTGGATGTGCGGCAGAATTCTGCCGCAATCAACGCCGCCCTGTCCGAGATTTGGGCGCGCACTGGCAGCGTACCGCAAGCGGGCACGCCCGAGTGGCGCAACCGCATGAACGCCGATCTTGCGGCGGAATCCTTGACTGTGGTTTCGGTGGATGTGCTGGGGTCGCTTTCTGCGGATCTTCTGGTCCTGCTCAGGCTGATGCAGACACCAAAACCTGGGCAGGACCCCGAAGCCTTCGGCCCCTTCATCGTCTCGATGACCCGCTCTGCCGACGATCTGTTGGCTGTGCATTGTCTGGCCCGCCATGCGCTCGCAGGCACAGGTATCGCCCCGGAACATGCGCTTGCCTTGCGCGTGGTGCCGCTGTTTGAAACCATCGCCGATCTGCGCGCCGCCCCGGAAATCCTGGCGGCCTATCTGCAAACCAGCGCCGGGCGCACCAGCATCCGCGACACCAAGGGCCGCATCGAAGTCATGCTGGGCTATTCCGACAGCAATAAGGACGGCGGTTTTCTTTGTTCAACTTGGGAACTGGACCGCGCCCAACGCCGGATTACTGCGCGGCTGGCTGACCTCGGCCTGACCGCGACTTTTTTTCATGGGCGGGGTGGTTCGGCCAGCCGCGGCGGTGCCCCCACCGAACGCGCCATTGCTGCCCAACCCGAAGGCACAATCGACGGCACCCTGCGCCTGACCGAACAGGGCGAGGTGGTTTCGGCCCGCTACGCCAACCGGGGCACGGCGCTGACCCATCTTGAGCTGCTGGCCTCTTCGGTGCTGGCCCATGTCGGCAGTGGCAAATCCGCGCGTTTGTCGCGCCCTGACCATGATGAAGCGCTTGAGGCGCTCTCGGGCATGTCGCAAGCGGCCTATTCCGGGCTGGTGTCCACCCCCGGCTTTGTCAGCTATTTTCAACAATCCAGCCCGGTCGAGGAGCTGTCGGCGCTGCGGATCGGCTCGCGCCCGGCGCGGCGGACGGGGGCGCAGACGCTGGACGATCTGCGCGCCATCCCTTGGGTTTTTGCCTGGTCGCAGAACCGCCACATGGTAACGGGCTGGTATGGGTTTGGATCGGCAGTTGCATCATTTCTGCAAGTTCGTGGCGGTGAAGGCCTTACAACTCTGAGCAATATGTTCGAAAAGTCTAAGCTGTTCCGATTGATCGTTGATGAGGTTGAAAAGGCACTTTATCAAACTGACCTGACCATTGCCGGGCGTTATGCGGCTTTGGTGGCGGATGAGAGCGTCCGAATGACCATCTTCGCCAAGATCCGCACTGAGCATGCCGCGACGCAGGCTGCGGTCTTGTCGATCACCGGCCAGACCGCCCTTGCAGAGCGGTTTCCCATGTTCCGCGACCGCTTTGACCGGGTGCGGCTGCATCTTGACCGCATTGGTGCGTTGCAAGTTGATCTGTTGGCCGAAGCGCGGCGTGGTAAACGCACGGAAGCGGCGCTGGTGCCGCTTTTACAATCCATGAACTGCATTGCCGCCGGCCTTGGCTGGACCGGCTGATAAAAAGCGAGACATCATGCCCACCGGGTCTTTCACCGAAACCCTATCGTCGCGCGGTCCTGAGCTTTGTGGGATGATCGTATCAGAGCTTGGCCGTCAGCGCGACGGGATCAAGCTGATCGCCTGCGCGGCCGCCGTCCGCGCCGAAGTCGTCAAAGATCGTAAGAAATTCCCAATCTATCCGGGGCTTTAGGGCCAAAACTATTAACCTCGGGCAGAGGAAAGGCGCCGAATAGCTCCCGGCGCCTTTCGCTTTTTCTATGAAAAAGACGCCGGACAGAGCCCGGCGCCAGGTTACCTCTCAGGAAGGCGGAGGTCAGTTCTTGAGATAGGCTTCCATCGAATCGTCCAGCGCGTCTTTCCACGGCGTGTGATGCGCCGGTGCCATTGTGCCGGTGATGACCGATTTGTAGCTGTGATTGCGGAAGCCCATGATGTCGTCCTTCTTGTGCTGTTTCCAGTCGTAGAAGGCCTGACAGGCGCCATCGACATCAAAGCTTGGGTAATCCGTCTCGGCGATCAGTTCTTTGACGTAGTCGCCCTGATAATGGATCGCGTCATGGGCATCTTTGCCTGCGTCTTCACCCGCCACCCGTGCCGCCACATCGGCCTGCAGCGCGGCTTTCGAGGCGGGCACCGTGATCCGGCCCATGATCACATCGCGCACCCACCAGGCCTGCGCATCGAACATGTTGAAGGTGAACCACTGGTCCTGCATGCCAAGATAAAACAGTGCCGGGTTATGCACATAGGCGACGCCCTTATAGAGATCGGCGGTGGCCAGACGGTTTTTGGTTTTCAGGCGCAGCGCATCGGGCAGGAAGGGGAAGTGGTGCTGATAGCCAGTGCACAGGATGATCGCGTCGATCTTCTGAGTGGAGCCGTCCTTAAAGGTGGCGGTCTTGCCCTCGACCTTGCTCAGCAGCGGCACTTCCTTCCAGTTTGACGGCCAGTTGAAGCCCATAGGTGCTGTGCGATAGCTGACGGTGATGGATTTTGCCCCGTATTTCCAACATTGCGAGCCGATATCCTCGGCCGAATAGCTGGTGCCGATGACCAGGATATCCTGCCCGACAAATTCGCGGGCATCGCGGAAGTCATGGGCATGCAGCACCCGGCCGTTGAACGCCTCAAACCCCGGAAAATACGGCACACTCGGGGTCGAGAAATGGCCAGAGGCGACGATCACATGATCGAATTCCTCGGAATAGCTGCGGCTTTCGGGCAGGTCTTTCACGGTGACGGTGAATTTGGAGGTCTTTTCGTCGTAGGTCACGTCCTTGACGGCGGTGGAAAAGCGGATCCAGTCGCGGACCCGCGCCTTTTTCACCCGACCTTCGATATAATCGAACAGCACCGCGCGCGGCGGGTAGCTGGCGATCTGCTTGCCGAAATGCTCCTCGAAGGAATAGTCGGCAAATTCCAGCCCTTCTTTCGGGCCGTTCGACCACAGGTAGCGATACATGGATCCATGTATCGGCTCGCCATATTCATCGAGCCCGGTACGCCAGGAATAATTCCACAATCCGCCCCAGTTTGCCTGCTTTTCAAAGCAGACGATCTCGGGAATCTCAGCCCCTTTTTGTGCCGCAGACTGGAAGGCCCGCAGCTGCGCAAGGCCAGAGGGTCCGGCGCCGATAACGGCAATTCTTTTCTTCATCGATGAAGGCTCCCTTTGGACTGCCGGATCGGAATCATAGGTTGCCCGGTCCGCTCTTTGTCTTGTCCTGTGGCGCCCCGGCTTGGGGTAACCACTGTCATTTTTCGAATATTTACTCAGATATCAAGGGTATTCTCATGCTCCCAAGCAGAGAAATGCGACATATAGGCGTTCCACTCCTGATGCTTGAGCTTCATGTAGGATTTTGAGAAATCCTCGCCCATCATTGCCTTCAGGGTTTTGTCCTTGTCATATTCCCGCAACGCGTCCAGCAGGTTCAACGGCAGCATCGGCGCGCCTTTGACGGTGTGGCCCTGAGTATACATGTCGATGTCATAACGCTTGCCGGGGTCAGCCTTGGTGCGCACCCCGTCAAGACCGGCGGCGATGATCACCGCTTGCAAAAGGTAAGGGTTCACAGCGCCGTCGGGCAGGCGCAATTCAAACCGGCCGGGGCCGGGGACGCGCACCATATGGGTGCGGTTATTGCCGGTCCAGGTCACCGAATTTGGCGCCCATGTCGCCCCCGACGAGGTGCGGGGCGCGTTGATGCGCTTGTAGCTGTTCACCGTCGGGTTGGTGATCGCCGCCAGGGCGCTGGCGTGTTTCATGATGCCGCCCAAAAAGTTGCGGCCCCGGTCCGACAGACCCAACTCCTTGCTGTCATCGGCAAAAGCATTGGAACGGCCATCGTTGGACCAGACCGAGATATGCGCATGACACCCGGACCCGGTCAGGCCTTTGAAGGGTTTTGGCATAAACGTCGCCCGCAGCCCGTGCTTTTCTGCAACCGAGCGCATCATGAACTTGAAGAAGCTGTGCTTGTCGGCGGTCTGGAGTGCATCGTCATATTTCCAGTTCATCTCGAACTGGCCGATCGCGTCCTCGTGGTCGTTCTGGTAAGCCTCCCAGCCCAGGTCCAGCATATAGTCGCAGACCTCGGCGATCACGTCATAGCGGCGCATCACGGCTTGCTGGTCATAGCAGGGTTTGACTGCATTGTCGTAAGGGTCTGACACGGCGGTGCCTTCGGGGTTCAGGATAAAGAATTCCGGCTCAACCCCGGTTTTCACCCGCAAGCCCTCCTTGGCGGCCTCGGCCACCAACCGGCGCAGCACGTTGCGCGGTGCCTGATCGACGGGTTTGCCTTCCATCACGCAGTTGGAGGCGACCCAGGCCACCTCGGGTTTCCATGGCAGCTGGATCACCGACTCGGGGTCGGGTACCGCCATCATGTCAGGGTGGGCGGGCGTCAGGTCCAGCCAGGTGGCGAAACCGGCAAAACCGGCGCCGTCCACCGCCATGTCATTGATCGCCTGTGCGGGCACCAGCTTGGCGCGCTGCCCGCCGAACAGATCGGTGTAGGAAACCATGAAATACTTGACGCCCTTTTCCTTGGCGTATTTGGCCAGATCCTTCGGCATTTTTATTCACTCCCTGTCGTTCTTATGTTTTTAGAATCCGGTTTTTCCCGGTATCCAGTTGGTTCCCGCAAGTGGCACCCCGGCCATTGCCGCAGATTCGATGGTCAACGCCACCAGATCCTCAGGCTCAAGATTGTGCAAATGGCTCTTGCCACAGGCCCGGGCGATGGTTTGTGCTTCCAGCGTCAGCACTTTGAGATAGTTTTTCAAACGGCGCCCGCCCAGAACCGGGTCGAAACGGGCCATCAGGTCAGGGTCCTGGGTGGTGATCCCCGCCGGATCCTTGCCTTCGTGCCAGTCGTCATAGGCACCGGCCGTTGTCCCCAGCTTTTGATATTCAGCCTCAAGGGCCGGATCATTGTCACCCAAGGCGATCAGCGCCGCCGTGCCAATGGCCACCGCATCTGCCCCCAGCGCCATCGCCTTGGCCACATCAGCCCCGGTGCGGATGCCGCCCGAGACGATCAGCTGCACTTTGCGGTGCATGCCCAGGTCTTGCAAGGCTTTGACCGCCTGCGGGATGCAGGCCAGAATCGGCATGCCGACGTTTTCGATGAACACGTCTTGCGTGGCCGCAGTGCCACCCTGCATGCCGTCCAGAACCACCACATCGGCCCCGGCTTTGACCGCCAAAGCCGTGTCGTAATAGGGCCGTGCGCCGCCAATCTTCACATAGATCGGCTTTTCCCAATCGGTGATTTCGCGCAGCTCCATGATCTTGATTTCCAGATCATCGGGGCCGGTCCAATCCGGGTGACGGCAGGCAGACCGCTGGTCGATGCCCTTGGGCAGATTGCGCATATTGGCAACCCGGTCGCTGATTTTCTGACCCAAAAGCATGCCGCCACCGCCGGGTTTCGCCCCCTGACCGACCACAACTTCAATCGCATCGGCGCGGCGTAAATCGTCGGGATTCATGCCGTAGCGGCTGGGAAGGTATTGATAAACCAGTGTTTTTGAATGCCCGCGTTCCTCTTCAGTCATGCCGCCATCGCCGGTGGTGGTCGAGGTGCCTGCCGCCGAGGCACCACGCCCCAAGGCTTCCTTCGCCGGACCAGACAGCGCCCCGAAGCTCATCCCCGCGATTGTCACCGGAATATCGAGATGGATGGGTTTTTTGGCAAACCGGGTGCCCAGCCAAACATCGGTTGCACATTTCTCGCGGTAACCTTCTAGCGGATAGCGGCTGATCGAAGCCCCGAGGAACAAGAGATCATCGAAGTGGGGCAGGTGACGTTTCGCCCCGCCCCCACGAATGTCATAGATGCCGGTTGCCGCTGCACGGCGGATTTCGGCGTTGATATCGGGGGTGAAGGTTGCGGAAAAACGCGGCGGCGTATGGGGGAAGTCGGTCATTGGCTTGATCCTCAGTAGGCGGCTGCGTTATCGACGTTGAAATTGTAAAGCTTGCGGGCCGAGCCATAGCGCTTGAACTCTGACGCTTTGGCTTTGCCATCCGCTTCGCCACGCTGCAAAAGGCCAGCCAGCAGGTCCAGATGTTCGGGGCGCATTTCCTTCTCAACGCAATCCGCCCCCAGGCTTTTGACCGAACCACGGACGAACAGTTTCGCTTCGTAGAGCGAATCGCCAAGTGCGTCGCCCGCATCGCCAAGCACCACAAGACTGCCCGACTGCGCCATAAAAGCTGACATATGACCGATATTGCCGTGAACAACGATGTCGATACCCTTCATCGAGACGCCACAGCGCGAACTCGCATTGCCTTTGATGACCAAAAGCCCGCCACGGCCGGTGGCACCCGCATATTGGCTGGCGTTGCCGTCGATGATGACTGCGCCAGACATCATGTTTTCAGCCACACCTGGTCCGGCATTGCCCTTGATACGGATGGTGGCTTGTTTGTTCATACCCGCGCAGTAATAGCCGGTGGTGCCATGCACAGTGATGTCGATGGGCGCATCGACGCCCACCGCGATCGAATGGCTGCCCTTGGTATTGACGATTTCCCAGGCGGTTTGGTTGGTGGTGCCGCGCAGGGCGTGCAGCATCTGGTTCAACTCACGCAAACTGCGGGCGGCAAGATCAAATGTCTGCATCTTAGTGGTTCCAGAAATAAACGGTTGCAGGTTCGGGTTCCCAAAGCCGGGCGGTCTCGATCCCCGGCAGGTTGACCATGGCGCGGTATTCCGAGCCGAAAGCCACGTATTGGTCGGTTTCGGCCATGACCGCCGGTTTGCAGGCGATCGGATCACGGACCACCCCGAAGCCATCCTTGGTGCCGACGACAAAGGTGTAGAACCCGTCCAGATCCTCAAGCCCGGCTTCCAGCGCCTGCCCCAGATTCAGGCCTTCCTTCAGCTTGTGGCTGACAAAGGCGGCGGCCACTTCGGTGTCGTTCTGGGTTTCAAAGCTCATGCCATTGCGGATCAGCTCGCGGCGCAGGCCGTTGTGGTTGGATAAGGATCCGTTGTGGACAAGGCATTGGTCCGGCCCGGTCGAGAAAGGATGC
>JANMDM010000107.1:0-5673 GCA_031376305.1 Pseudomonadota bacterium
ATCGCATGTGTTCCTGAACGACGGCGTCTACGGCTGCATGGATGAGTTGCCATTGACCGGGATGATCGACCGGGTCGCGGTGCTGACCCCGCAAGGCAAGCGACGGCAGGGGGCATTGGAGGGCCGCATCGTCTTTGGCCCTACGTGCGATTCTGTTGACCGGCTGCCCGGCGACATTGCCCTGCCGTCGGAGATCGCCGAAGGTGATTATCTGCTGATCGACGGGATGGGGGCCTATTCGACGGCGACCAATACCACTTTCAACGGCTTTGGGGCCCTGGTGGTCGCCACGGTGCTGTCGCTGGCGATCTGACGGCAGCGGGCTTGGGTGGCGCGACACTTCTCTGACTGGCAGCAAGTGCCGGTCAGCGATCCCGGCGCGCCCTGGGGGCCGCTATTTTACGCTGTGCCCCCGTGACCGGCTGCCGGGTCAAGGATCTGTAAAACCTTATCGCGTATAGCCTGGACATCGCGGTGATGCGGTGGCGTGGCTGCGCCATCGGCAGGGGGTTCGAACATGGGGCGCAACTTTTGCCGACAGGGCCGGATCACTGCGGATTTTGCGCCGACAATGGCCAAAAGCCCGGATCATTGTGGTCGTGACCAGCCGGTCACGGCAAATTTCATGGACGCCACGTCGCCGCGCGCCGATGATGTGGGGATGAAGCACTTTTCGGCCAAACCGGTGCCATTTTCGGAGATTAGATTTGGGCGGCAAGGACTTTGCGCGGTGCAGGCCATTGATGCGATGAAAATCGGCCGCATTTGCCGCGCGTCAAACGGGTGTTGAATTGAAAAGGTCGGGATAGGTGGCCGAAGGACTGACAGATCGTTTCATGAAGCTGCTGCGGATCGGTCGCAGGGTTGAGACGCAGATGCCGGCGCCTGCGCGCGTTCGTGGGCCGACCGATCACGTCATCTTGCTTGATGGCACCTTGTCCACCCTTGCCGTCGGCGAAGAATCCAATATCGGCCGCATCTACCAATTGCTGCGGGCGGTTGCGCAGCCGTCGAACCTGTCGCTGTATTATGAGGCCGGTGTGCAGTGGCATATGTGGAGCGACACTGCCAGTGTGGCGATGGGGCGCGGGATCAACCGCCAGATCCGCCGCGCCTATGGCTGGCTCGCCAGCCGTTACCGGCCCGGCGACAGGGTTTTTCTGTTTGGCTATTCCCGGGGCGCATATGCGGTGCGCTCCTTGGCGGGGATGATAGATCAGGTTGGCCTGCTGCGGGTTGATTGCGCCACCGAGCGGAATGTGTCGCTGGCGTACCGCTATTATCAATCGGCCGATGCGTCGGCGTCGGAACAGGCGTTCACCCGGCAGTTTTGCTACCCCAGGGTCGAGATCGAGGCGATCGGGGTGTTTGATACGGTGAAAGCCCTGGGTATTCGGTTGCCGTTTTTGTGGATGTGGACGGAACCTCAGCACGAATTCCACAGCCATGCGCTAAGCCGTATCGTGCGTCACGGGTTTCATGCGCTGGCGTTGGACGAAACCCGCGCGGCGTTCGAGCCGGTGTTGTGGGATACCAGCGCGGGCGATTGGCAGGACCGGGTGCGGCAGGTGTGGTTTCGCGGGGCGCATGGCGACGTTGGTGGCCAGTTGGGCGGATTTCAGGCGGCGCGGCCTTTGTCGAACGTGCCGCTGGTCTGGATGCTGGAACAGGTTGAAGGCTGCGGGCTGCGGCTGCCCGCCAACTGGCGGGGGGATTTCAAGACCGATGCGACCGGCCCCAGCGTCGGAACCACCCGGAGTTGGGGCAAGGCATTTTTGCTGCGGGCGCGGCGGCGGGTTGGGCATGACCCATCGGAAAGCCTCCATCATACGGCCCGCGAAACCCGGCGTGGGAAATTTTGGTTGAAACAAGTGGCTGACCTTGGGGCGCGGATTTAGTTTAGCGCCTGTCCGTCGATGACAGAATCGCCAGACAGGCTCTAACTTTTTGTTTTTACGCGTGTCTGGTGACAAAAC
Source organism: Pseudomonadota bacterium (assembly GCA_031376305.1). GTDB lineage: Bacteria > Pseudomonadota > Alphaproteobacteria > Rhodobacterales > Rhodobacteraceae > TMP-24. The sequence goes on from JANMDM010000107.1 coordinate 1,977, forward strand.
CGGTATCCGCTTTTGTCTGACAGGCTCTACCGGCGGCAATCCAACAGCGGCGCGTTCCGCGCCAAGCCTTTGGTAAGGTCGCGCGGCCCTTGCGGGCCGCACTTCGGTCTGGTGCCCTCAGGCAACCTTTTGCAAACTGGCCTTCGGCACGATCCCCAGGGCCTCACAGACGTCGCGGGTCATTTGTGGGCGGTTGAGCGTGTAGAAATGCAGCTCCTCGACCCCTTCGTTGATCAGCCTGTCGCACAGCACGGTGCACTGGGTCAGGGCCAGGAGATCCTCGCGCCCGTCCCGAAGGGCGTGGGCGAAAGCCTCTTCAAGCTTGGCCGGTACATGGGCGTTGCAGCGCTTTGCAAAACGTTGGGCGCCATCCCAGGAGATGATCGGCAAGATGCCGGGGATGATTGGCGCGGTGATCCCGGCCTTGGCGCAGGCATCGCGGAAGCGCAGGAATGTTTCGGCCTGGAAGAAGAACTGGGTTATGGCCGACGATGCCCCGGCGTCGATCTTGCGCTTGAGCCAGGCCACGTCGGCGGCGGTGTCGGCCGCATCGGGATGGGCTTCGGGATAGGCGCCGACGCTGATGTTGAATTTGCCGGTCTTGGCCAAAGCCTCGACCAGGTCGACGGAATTGGCAAAGCCATCGGGGTGTGGGGTGAAGCGATCAACGCCCTTGGGGGCATCGCCGCGCAGGGCGACAATATCGGTGACCCCGGCAGCGGCATAGGCTTCTGCGACATCAAGGGTTTCGGCCCGCGAGGCGTCGACGCAGGTCAGATGGGCCGCGACCTTGAGGCCATAGTGCTGACCGATGGTGGTGACCGCCTCATGCGTCAGGGCGCGCGTCGCCCCGCCGGCGCCGTAGGTGACCGAGACGTAGCTGGGGCACAGCGGCGCCAGCGCCTGCACCGTATCCCAGAGCCGGAACGAGGCATCAAGCGTATGTGGCGGGAAGAATTCGAAGGAAATGCGGGGCGCGGTCATGGTAAGAGTCCTTTCGTGGTTGTCCTCTTGTCTCACGGCGCATGTTGTGAGACAATTTCATAATTCTCATGATAAACATGAGCAGAATTTGAGAAGACGCCGCAATGCATCTGGAATTCCGCCACCTGCGCACCATCAAGGCCATCCATGATTCCGGTGGCATGGCGCGGGCGGCTGAGGTTTTGAACATCACCCAATCGGCGCTTAGCCATCAGATGAAGGGGTTGGAGGATCAGGCGGGGGTTGAGCTGTTCGCGCGGCGGTCCAAGCCCTTGCGGCTGTCGGCGGCGGGGATGCGGCTTTTGCGGGCGGCGGAGCGGATCTTGCCCGAGGTTGAGGCGCTGGCCGATGAATTTCGCGCGCTCAGGGCGGGGCGGACGGGGCGGCTGCATATTGCCATTGAGTGCCACGCCTGTTTTGACTGGCTGTTTCCGGTATTGGAGCAGTTTCGCCGGGCCTGGCCGGATGTGGATGTCGATATCCGGCCGGGCCTGGCTTTTGACGCGCTTCCGGCGCTGATGCGCGAAGAGGTCGATCTGGTGATTTCCTCCGACCCGGAGGATTTGCGCGACGTGATCTTCAACCCGCTGTTTGACTATTCGCCGACGCTGGTCGCGGCCAGCCAGAATCCGATCGCCGCCAAGGCGTTTGTGGTGGCCGAGGACTTCCGCGATCAGGTGTTGATCACCTATCCGGTGGACCGCTCGCGGCTGGATATTTTCTCGACCCTGCTGACCCCGGCGAAGATTGAACCGCGGGCGGTGCGGCAGGTGGAGCTGACGGCGGTGATCCTGATGCTGGTGGCCTCGGACCGCGGGATTGCGGTGCTGCCCGATTGGGTACTGCGCGAGGTGAAGTATCAGCCCGACTATGTGACGCGGCGGGTCACCGAAAAAGGCTTGGTGAAACGGATGTATGCCGCAACGCGGGGCGAGGATACCAGCCAGCCCTATATGGCGCATTTTCTGAAGCTGGCGCGGAGTGAGCCGGTGAAGCTGCAACGGGTCTGAGGGGGGATTTTCACGATGAAAATTTTGGTTAAATGCTGATAAATAAAGATATTATCTACTATCTTAACCAAATTTTTACTCTTTCACGCCCTGCGAAAGCATTGACAAGAGCGTTGATTGCTGCCTGAAGCGGCAGTAGACTTTATCCCGGGCCAATACGGAAAAGGGGGGCCGCATGCAAAAGTCATATCAGCGGCATCATACCTATGGGCCTGCCCGTGCCCCGCATTCAAGCGTGCGGGGCAGGCCAAGGTAGAAATCATCGCTTTGCTCTGCCGAGGGGGCGCGCCGCGGGTTGTGCGGCAGCCTTATGCAATATTGCCGAAGTTTGCCCCAGCACGGGCAGGGCTTTGGCACCGGCAGATGAGAATGAAATGTCCCTGATAAGTCTGAAAGACCTGAGCGTTACCCTTGGCGCGCCGCTGTTTTGCGATCTGTCCTTCACCCTGCATCCCGGCGACCGCGTTGGCCTTGTCGCCGCCAACGGACGGGGGAAATCGACATTGCTACGCTGTTTGGCGGGGGCGTTGGAGCCGACGGCGGGCGAGATTACCCGGGCGCGGGGGCTGGTGGTGGGCCATGTCGAACAAGATGTGCCGCAGGCGCTGATGACGCAGACTTTTCGGGCGGCGGTATTGGGCGGGTTGCCAGCGGACGAGGCGGAAACCGACGGCTGGCGCGCCGATATGGTTCTGGACGAGTTGGAAGTGCCGGAGGCGTTTCACCAGAAGACGCTGGCTGAGTTGAGCGGCGGCTGGCAACGGACCGCGCTTCTGGCGCGGGTCTGGATCAAGGGGCCGGATGTCTTGCTGCTGGACGAGCCGACGAACCATCTTGATCTGACCCGGATCGGGCGGTTGCAGGGCTGGCTGTCGGCTTTGCCGCGCGATGTGGCGGTGCTGGCCGCCAGCCATGACCGGGCATTTTTGAATGAGGCCACAACTCGGACACTGTTCTTGCGCAGCGCGCGCAGCCAGATTTTTGCGCTGCCCTACGGTCGGGCGCGGGCGGCTTTGGACGAGGCCGATGCGGCGCAGGCCCGCCAACATGAAAATGACCTCAAACAGGCCGATCAGCTGCGCCGTCAGGCGGCAAAGCTGAAGAACATCGGCATCAATTCGGGCAGCGATTTGCTGGTGGTGAAAACCAAGCAGCTGAAAGAGCGGGCGGAGAGGATCGAGGCGGCGGCACGGCCAGCGCATCAGGACCGATCCACCGGGGCGATCCGGCTGGGCAACAGCGGCACCCATGCCAAGGCGCTGATCACTTTAAGCGACGTGCAGGTGGCCACACCCGATGGCGCCAGGCTGTTTTCGACCGGGAAGCTGTGGGTTGAGCGCGGCGACAGGGTCGCACTTTTGGGCCGCAACGGGGTGGGCAAATCGCGGCTGGTGGTGGCCGTGCATCAGGCAATTCTTGACGGGCAGGTAGCGGAGGCGCCGATCCGCGTGGCGCCCTCGTTGGGGCTGGGCTACTGCGATCAGGCGATGAGCCAGCTCCCGGACGCCGCAATTCCCTTTAGCATGGTCAACAACTTTGGTCCCGGCGATCAGACCACGCGCAGCCTGCTGGCGGGTGTCGGGATTGCGCCGGATCGGCAAGGGCGGCCGGTAGCAACGTTGTCGGGTGGCCAGAAGGCGCGGCTGGGCATGTTGATGATGCGTCTGGCCAATCCGAATTTCTATCTGTTGGATGAGCCGACC
>JANMDM010000124.1:0-9139 GCA_031376305.1 Pseudomonadota bacterium
TGGGCGCTGGTGATGGCGTGAAAATCCCCGGTGAAATGCAGGTTCATCTCCTCCATCGGCACCACCTGCGCATAGCCGCCCCCCGCCGCCCCGCCCTTCATCCCGAAGTTCGGCCCCAGGCTGGCCTCGCGGATACACACAGCCGCCCGCTTGCCGATGCGGTTCAGCCCGTCGCCCAGGCCCTCCGTCGGCGTCGTCTTGCCCTCGCCCGCCGGCGTCGGGTTGATCGCCGTCACCAGAATCAGCTTGCCATCCGCCCGCCCCGACAACCCCGCAATGAACGCCTGAGACACCTTCGCCTTGTCATGCCCATACGGCAGCAAATGCTCCGCCCCCATCCCCCCCCCCCCCCCAATCTCCAGGATCGGACGCTTCACCGCCGAACGCGCTATCTCAATATCCGTCTTAACCGACATCAGATGTCTCTCCTGCAAGGGGTTGGGACCGCAGCTTAGCGGCCTTTTGCGCTGCTTCTAATCGTCGCATCCACTGGGATAGGGACAGATTACGACCATTCCCGCGCCGGAATCGCCAGAGGCTGATTCCGATCCAAAATAGCGGTGTTGGCAGGAGGTCAGATCCCCAACCGACCCGAAGCCCAAGGACTATGGGTTGGGAAAATGCGCCCATGGGCGCTGATCGGGGATATGCAGACGAACGCGTTCGCCAAGGCGAAACATACCTTCGCGCTCGACCCAGGCGGTCACGCCCCGGCGTCCTTCGGCTGCGGGCTTGAAGGCTTTGCCAAAGCCGGGATGGGCGGCTTCGATCCCGCGCGCGGGCAGCGTGCAGGGGCGGTTTTGCATGTCAATCACCAGTGTCGCACCGCTGTCAGCCTGCAGCCGGGACGACGGCGGCACATGGCTGAAATCCGGGATCCCGCTGATCACCATTGAAGCGCCAACCAGCGCCGGATCGAGATCGTCTATCCCCATTACACGGGCAATCACCGCCAGATCTTCGTGGCTGAGGATCGACAATTGCCGCACGTTACGAATTTCGGTGTCGCTCGGGTACTGGCTGGCGACGCGCGAACAGGACGCCCGGGTCAGCCCGCAATGCGCCTCGCCTTCGGGGCCGGAAAAGCTGACGGCCATCGCGGTCAGCGGAGACGAGGCCAGTGCCGCTTCGCGGTCACCGACATGGCCCAGCCAGGTGACAGTGCCAAAAAACGCGGTGGGCATCAGGGCTGGCATCGGAGGACAATCCAATTTGTGGGCGTGAAACTGGCGACGGTCGTCCCGTCACCAGATATGTCGGTCAGAGGTTTCAGGCCGAAGGCTCGGGCTCCATCCCTGGCTTAGCGGCTTTGGGTTTGCGGGTTTTGGGCACGATCGAGCTGACCTGGGTGTCGCCACCGGACGGGTCGCCGCCATCTTTATCATTTCCCAGTACCTCGCCCGCCACGACTTTACGGATTTCGTCCCCGGTCAGGGTTTCATACTCCAGCAGCCCCTTGGCCAGGCGCTCAAATTCCACATGCTTTTCCAACAGGATCTTGCGCGCCACCACATAGCCATCCTCGATCAGGCGTTTCACCTCGCCTTCGATCAGCTCTTTGGTCTTTGCCGACACCGAAAACCCGGCCGTCGCCCCCTGATAGCCGTCATGGGCCTCGGCATAGTCGATGTTGCCGACCTTGTCGGACATGCCCCAGCGCATGACCATCGCCCGCGCAATGGCCGATGCCTGTTGAATATCGCCCGCCGGACCGTTCGAGACGTGTTCCTCGCCCCATTTGATGATTTCGGCAGCCTTGCCCGCCATCGTCATGGCGATTTTTTCCTTGGCTTCGTCCTTGTGGTAGTTCAGCCGGTCCATTTCGGGCAGGGATACCACCATCCCAAGGGCGTTGCCGCGCGGGATGATCGTGGCTTTGTAGACCGGATCGCATTTTGGCAGCGCCATGCCGACAATGGCGTGACCGGCCTCATGGTAGGCGGTCATTTCCTTTTGTTCGGGTGTCAACACCATCGAGCGGCGTTCGACCCCCATCATCACCTTGTCCTTGGCATTCTCGAAATCGTCCATGGTCACGAAACGGCGGCCATAGCGGGCGGCCATCAGGGCGGCCTCATTGACCAGGTTGGCCAGATCGGCCCCCGAAAAGCCGGGGCTGCCACGGGCGATCAGGCGCAGGTCGACATCTGGGCCCAGCGGCACTTTGCGGGCATGCACGGTCAGGATCTTTTCGCGACCCTTGATATCGGGGTTCGGGACATGGATCTGGCGGTCAAAGCGGCCGGGGCGCAGCAGCGCCGGGTCCAGAACATCGCGGCGGTTGGTGGCGGCAACGATGATCACACCCTCATTCGCCTCGAACCCGTCCATTTCGACCAGAAGCTGGTTCAGCGTCTGCTCGCGTTCATCGTTGCCACCGCCGATGCCGACACCGCGCGAGCGGCCAACGGCGTCAATCTCATCAATGAAGACGATGCAGGGCGCATTTTTCTTGGCCTGCTCGAACATGTCGCGGACACGGGATGCGCCCACGCCCACGAACATTTCCACAAAGTCCGACCCGGAGATGGTGAAGAACGGCACGCCCGCCTCGCCGGCAATGGCCCGCGCCAGCAGGGTTTTACCGGTGCCCGGCGGCCCCACCAGCAGCGCGCCTTTCGGGATCTTGCCACCCAAACGGCTGAATTTTTGTGGGTTGCGCAGGAATTCGACGATTTCCTCAAGCTCTTCCTTGGCTTCGTCGATGCCCGCGACATCGTCAAAGGTCACGCGACCCTGCTTTTCGGTCAGCAGTTTGGCGCGCGATTTGCCAAAGCCCATCGCCCCGCCCTTGCCGCCGCCCTGCATGCGGTTCATGAAAAATATCCAGACGCCGATCAGCAAAAGGAACGGCAAATAGACGCCCGCCAGCGAAAGTATTCCCGACTGCTCCTGCTTTTCGGCCTTCACGTCAACGTTCTTGGTGATCAGCTTATCGACCAGTGTCGTGTTCAATTCATCACCGGACGGCTTGATCGTCACCCATTGGCCGCCATCCCCGGTGCGCACCAGCAATTGCTCACCATCCATGCTGACGCCGGCCACCTCGCCCGCGTCAACCTTACGGATGAAATCTGAATAGCTCAGTGTCTTTGCATTCATCGTCGACTGATTGCCGCTGAACAGTTGGAACAGCGCCAATATCAGCACGAATAACACGACCCAGAATGCGATGTTTCTCGCGTTGCCCAATGGAGGCCTCCTCAGAAGAATGCACAGGACCGCCACAGGGTCACAGGCTTGGCTCTAAAATAGAGATTACATGGGCAGGTTCAATGCACGATTAGCGCAGAGAAGAAATCCGTCGCTCCCCTGTGCAATTCCGCCGACCATTTTGCCGCTTTTCCGGCCAAAGGGGCCGAGATCAGCCGATCCGCCACCCAAACGGCGGGGGACGCCAGAAGCGAACTGCGCGGATGTCCTGTTGCGCGCCAGTCAGGGCACTGGGCAAGGCCCGCTTCACCAAGGGCACGAATAGTGCTGCAGTCAGTATCTGGGCCATTCAGGCGCCATCGGTTATCCCAAAGGGCTGTCGCTGGGCTTACCACATCCTGTACCGCCGCCACCTCGCGCGCCACCCGCAGCATTATCGCAGTGGATGACACCAGGCACCCCCCGAGTGTGCGGCGTTTGATGCCGGTAAGATCGGCATGGATCCGGGTCAGGCTGTCAAGGCGCGGGCGATAGTCGGCCGAACTTACCCAGCGGATCGCGGCGGCCAGAAGCCGCAGCTGCGTCTCAAGCGGCAATTGGCGGTAGGAAACCTTATCAAACACCACATCGCCCAAATCGACATGACAACAGTCGTATGCCGCCTTCTGTGTGAACCACGCCAAAGCATCGCGCGCCATCGACAAGCGCTGGGCGGTATCGACCAATACGCCGGGGCTGATCCCCAAAGGCGCCAACAGCGGCAGCGCCTGTCGCGCCTTTACCCGCTCATAAGCCGGATCCGCGTTGGTCGGGTCTTCCGACCAGGTGATCTTGTGGCCTATCAGCCAGTCGCGCAATTCTGCACGGGCCGATCCCAAAAGCGGGCGCACCCAATCAAGGCCCTGCTGCCGCCGCCAAACCGCCATTCCCGAAAGCCCGTCAACGCCGGACCCACGCGCCAGCCGCATGAGGAAGGTTTCCGCCTGATCGTCGGCCGTGGGGCCTAACGCGACACAGGTGATTTCCCGCCCCCGCGCCCAATCGGCGATCAAGCCATACCGTGCCCGGCGGGCCTGATCGGGCAGATTGCCGCGCCCATCCCAACCCCGCCAGGTCAGGATTTCGTGCGAAACGCCAAGACCCGCGCAAAGACTCGCAACCGCCGCCGCCTCCACCACTGCCGCATCCCGCAAACCGTGATCGACAGTCACGGCATGAACCAGTGGCCCACCGTTTTGCGCCCAATGGCAAAGCAGATGCAAAAGCGCGACGGAATCCCCGCCGCCAGAAACGGCAACGCCCAGCCGCACCAAAGGTGGGCCGGACGTGAAGGTGGCGCGCAACCGATGAAGCAGGAAATCCGGCCCTGCCGTCACTGACAGCCAAGTTTTTGCATGGTGGATTGCGCCTCGCCGGCTTCCGGGGCCGTGGGGAAGCGCACCGGCACCTCGCCAAGCGTCACACAGGCATCCTGGGTCTGGCCCAAAAGCCCAAGCGCCGCCCCAAGCTTCAGCAGCGCGGCAGGCGCGCGTGGCCCCTGTGGCGCACCGGAAAAGGCGCCAAGATAGGCGCGGGCCGCCCCACTGGTATCGCCAAGCTGACTTAGCGCATCGCCTTGCAGGAATTGCGCTTCGCCGGTCAGGGGACCACCCGGATAGGATTGGGCAAAGGCCGTAAACCGGTCAGCGGCGCCTTGAAAGTCACTGGCATCAAGCGCCGCCTTCGCCAGATCGAAGTCGGCCTGCTCGTTCATGGCCAGCTCTGCCACCGGGGCGGTGGCGGTTGTCGCCGCTGACGCCGTGGTGGCCGTCGTCGCGCCACCTGTCGCAGCCGCCGTTGCCGCACCGCCCAAAGCCGTGGTGATCGGCAAATTGCCAGTGTCGCAGCCCTTTTCCAGCTCACAAAGCCGGAACTCCAGATCGCCGACCCGGTTGGTGCCGTCGGCCACCACCTTTTCAACGCGGATCTGCAATTTCTCGGTCGCGGATGTCAGCCGGGTCAGTTCAGCCTCAAGCGCGTTCATCCGCTCAAGCGCAGTAGCCCCGCCCGCCGCCTGCATGGCCTGCGCCCCGCCCGACACCAGCTCGGATTTCAAAGCCTGCAACTCGCCCGCCAGCGCCTGCACTTCGGTGCGGATATCGGCCAATGACTGGGTGTTGTCCTGCGCGTAAACGCCACTGGCGGCGACCAAAGTCACCGCCAGCATCAGAACCTTGGCAAAAGGTCGGTTCATCATGCCCTCTGGATCACGCACCAGCGCCAGCACCGATCACGGTGACCGCACGGCGGTTTTTGGAATAACAGGCCTCGTCCGAACAAATCTCAAGCGGGCGTTCCTTGCCATAAGAAACCGTTTTCAACCGCGCCCCGGTCACACCTTGCGAAACAAGATAGGCCTGAACGGCACTGGCGCGCCGCGCGCCAAGGGCAAGGTTATATTCACGTGTGCCTTGCTCGTCGGCATGGCCTTCAATGATCGCGGTGTATTCGGGATGCTGGTTCAGCCAGACCGCCTGATTGGCAAGAACCGCCGAGGCCTCCGGCGAAATTGTCGACTGATCGACCGCGAACAACACCTTGTCACCGATGGTCTGGGCGAAATAGGCCGGACTGTTGGGGTTGCTCGGATCGCCCAAGGCGCCCGAATTGATCCCGCCGGCACCACCGGCACCACCCGCCCCGGCACCAAAGCGGTCGGGGTTGTTACAGGCCGACAGGGCAAGCGCCCCGACCAGTAGGAACATCGTCGAAATTTTCTGCATGTTGTGTTACCGCCTTTTCTTTTTTGGCTCGATTTGCACTACCATAGCATCCCGTTTCCCAGTTGAAAACGCTGCCTTTGTCTTATGGCAACAATGGCGACCAGGCCGGGTCTGACGCGGCCCCTTCGGTCGGCACCGCCCGCAGATTGCGCCCCGAGATGTCAACCGAATAAAGCTGCGCGCCACCTGACGCGCCGGGGCTTTCACGGGTGAACATGATCACCCGGCCATTCGGGGCCCAGGTCGGGCCTTCATCCAGAAACGAAGACGTAAGCAACCGCTCTTCGGTGCCATTGGTAAGCATCACCCCAATATGGAACCGCCCGGCATTTTGCTTGGTGAAGGCCACCAGATCGCCACGCGGCGACCAGACCGGCGTGGAATAGCGCCCCTCACCGGAACTGACGCGCACCGCCTCGCCGCCGCCAGCGGACATGACATAAATTTGCTGCTCGCCCGAGCGGTCGCTTTCAAAGGCGATCTGGCTGCCATCGGGCGAAAAGCAGGGCGCGGTTTCGATCGACGGCGCATTGGTCAATTGGGTGATCTGACCCGAACCCAGCACCATCGAATAAATGTCGGTATTGCCGCCCTGTTCCAGGGAAAAGACCACGCTGTTGCCATCGGGCGAAAACCGTGGTGCGAAGGTCATGTTGCCTTGCAGATCGGCCAGCGACTGCGCCGAGACGCTGGCAATGTCCATCATCTTGATGCGCGGGAAGCCGGTTTCAAACGAGGTGAACAAAATTCGCCCGCCCTCAGGCGAAAAGCGCGGCGCAAGGACGATGGTCGAGCTGTCGGTCAGATACTGGGTGCCTGCGCCGTCATAGTCGCTGATCGCCAACCGCTTCAGCCGCGCATTCTTCGGCCCGCTTTCGGACACATACACCAGACGACTGTCGAAATATCCCGTCTCGCCGGTAATGCGGCTGTAGATCTGATCGGCCACCTTATGGGCAATCCGCCGCCAGTCGCCCTGCGCCCCCCCAAATTGCAGGCCATCGCCAAGCGGAGCGCCGGAAAAGATGTCATAAAGGCGGAACTTGACGTTGATGTTGCTGCCATCCCCGGTCACCGCCCCGGTGATCAGCGCCTGCGCGTTGATCGCCTGCCAATCCGCAAAGGCCACCGGCGCGTCAAAGCTGCTGATCTGACTGATATAGGCCGAAGATGGGATTTCCCGGAAAAGCCCGGTCCCGGCCAGATCCGCCGCCACGATCTGCGTGATGGCGCTTGCCGCTTCGCCAGCACCGCCTTCGTCCAGAAACATTGGTGCGGCAAAGGGCAGCGGCTCGATAACCCCATCGGTGATTTCAAGATGGAGCGGGCCATCCTGGGCAAATGACGGCAGGACCAAAAGGCCGAACCCAACCAAGACGAGCGAAAGGATGCGGATCATGGGTGCGTTACCCCTTTTTTTGCATTTGTGACTGTATATCGCGAAGAACGTGCGGTGAAATCTCTGTGCCACAGGGCACTGTGATCGGACATGGGAAAGAACACACGGCAATCGTCATCATCGCAACCGCATTTTTTCGGGGTTAAAGACGATCTCGATTTCCCGCCACTGCCCGTACTTCTCGACGGGCAAGTCATAGCCATCCTTGGCGCAGCGTAAAATCGCCCGGCGGCCCGCCTCATAGGCCTGCTGGGCCGAGGCTTCGTCGCCCCCCTCAAATCCGATCATATGGATCGACCCAGCATCGGGCATACCGTTTTCGCCCATCGACACACCAACCGTCACCACCGTGCGCAGCGCATCGGTCGACAGGGATCCGACGTTCCAGCATTGCTTGACCGCCACAATCATCCCGTCCTTTTCGCCCCCGGTCAGCGGCGGCCCGGAAGGCGCCGTTCCGGTGCCTGGCGCGGGTTCATTGCTGGCCTCGCCGGAAAGCGCTTCGGCCAAGGCATCTGCGACCGCATCCTCGGTCGGTGCGTCGTTCGCTGATGCCGTCTGTGTTTCGGCGGGCGCTGCGGCAGGCTCCGCAGGGGCAGGTTTCTTCTCAGGGCGCGGCTTTGGGCGGCCCGAAGTCAGGGGGGCCGCACTGGCGGGCACATCGTTGGCATTGTCTTCGGTCTGGATTACATCGCCGGTCTCCGGCGGGGCGGTGGCATCTGTCGGCTCAACCGGTGTGGGCACCGCCTCTTCAGAGGGCGCAGGGGTCGTTTCCGCAACCGCTGTGTCAGCGACCTGAGCATCGGGCGCGGGCGCTTCCGAGGGTGTGGGTGCCACACGCGGCGCCGGTTTCGGCTTCGGGCGTGGGCTGGTATCGGGGGTCACGGTGGCCGACGGCTCCGCCACCGGCGTGGTCGTCGGCGTCGGCGGCGTGTCGGTCACCTCTGCCGCGGGGGGCGTCAACTCGGTCACTTCAGGCGCCGCATCGGGTACCGGCTGCGCCTCGGGTGGTGTCGGGGTTGCCGCATCGGGCGGGGTTTCGTCCACGGGTGCGGGCGGGGTTTCGCTTCCGGCCTCCGGCAGTGACGGCTGCGGCGGGCTTTCCACTGCGGCCTTGGGTGCCGCTGCTTGCAAGGCCGCAAACTCCGCCGAAGACATCAGCGAAACCTCGGTCGTGGCAACCGCTGGCGGCATGTCATGATTAAAGAAGATCCCACCCAATATCGCCCACAGGAACAAGCCAAGATGGCCTGCCCCCGAAACGATAAATCCAGTGCGCTCCGATCTCTTCATGGGCATCCGCCCGGTTCCCTCAACCGCCGCTGTCGGGGGTGCCGTTAAAGCTCGGCCCACCCGCGTCGGTCACCAGAACGATATTCGAAAATCCACCCGAATTCAGCGCCCCCATGACCTGCACCACCCGTTCATAGGCAATGGATCCATCGGCGCGCAGGAACAACTTGTCATCGGTGCGTTCGGCGGCAATCGCCGTCAGCTTGGCGATCAGCTCGCCCTCGGCCACTGGCGTATCCTGAATCGAAATCGAGCCGTCGGCCTGAACCGAAATCGTCAGCGGCGCTTCTTGTTCGGTTGGCACCGCCTGTGCCGCAGTCTTTGGCAATTCCAGCGGCACGCCCACAGTCAGCAGCGGTGCCGCTACCATGAAGATGATCAGCAAGACCAGCATCACGTCAACAAAAGGCGTGACGTTGATTTCACTCATCACGGCAGCCTTGCCGCGCGACCCACGGCGGCGGCGGCCGCCACCGCCTGGTTTCATGGCCCCGGCCCCCATGGCTCAGGCGTCCAGCTGGCGCGACAGGAT
>JANMDM010000142.1:0-6867 GCA_031376305.1 Pseudomonadota bacterium
GCCGACCCGGCGCCAAAAGACCGCCGCTTTGCCAACCCGCTGTGGCAAACGCATCCTTTTTTCAATGTCATCAAACAGCAGTATCTTACCAACGTTGAAGCAATGGATCAGGCGGTGAAGGGAATCGAGGGGCTGGACCCCCAGGACCGCCGTCGGCTGGAATATTTCTCACGGCAGATCACCGACCTGATGGCGCCGACGAATTTCTTGCCCACCAACCCCGATGCGCTGGAAAAGGCTGTGGCCACCGATGGCGAAAGCCTGGTGCTGGGCCTTGAGAATCTTGTCCGCGATGTCGAAGCCAATCACGGCGACCTGCTGGTGACTTTGGCCAATCGCGACGCTTTCGAAGTGGGCGGCAACATCGCCACGACCGAAGGCGCGGTCGTCTACCGCAACCGGATGTTTGAGCTGATCCAGTACAAGCCCACCACCGAAAAGGTCCATTCCATCCCGGTGGTGATCTTCCCGCCCTGGATCAACAAGTTCTACATTATGGATCTGAAGCCGCAGAACTCGTTGATCAAATGGATCGTCGATCAGGGGTTTACGCTTTTCGTGGTCAGCTGGAAGAACCCCGACGCGACCTATGCTGATGTGGGCATGGACGATTACGTCGAAGATGGTTTCCTGACTGCGATTCGCAATGTGAAGGCGATCACCGGGCAGGAAAAGGTCAATGCGGTCGGTTACTGCATTGCCGGCACAACGCTGTCGCTGACCCTTGCGCTGATGCGGCATCGCGGCGACAAATCGGTCAATTCCGCCACTTTCTTCACCACGATGACCGATTTTTCCGAACCCGGCGAAGTTGGCGTTTTCCTCGACAATGATTTCGTCGACGGCATCGAGGCCGAGGTCAACCGTGCCGGCTATCTCGACAAATACTTTATGTCGCGCACCTTTTCCTACCTTCGCGCCAATGATCTGATCTATGGCCCCGCCATAAAAAGTTACATGCTGGGAGAGGCGCCGCCGGCGTTTGATCTGCTTTTCTGGAATGGCGATGGCACCAATTTACCCGCCCGCATGGCTGTCGAATATTTGCGCGGCCTGTGTCAGGACGACGGCCTGGCGCGCGGCACCTTTAAAATCTGCGGACAGAAAGTATCGCTGGCCGAGGTGAAAGTGCCACTGTGTGCGATTGCTTGCGAAACAGATCACATCGCGCCTTGGCGCGCATCTTTCACCGGTATCCGACAAATGGGTGCCAAGGACAAAACCTTCATTCTTGCCCAGTCGGGACATATTGCCGGAATCATTAATCCGCCCAGCAAAGACAAATATGGCCATTATACCAACAAAGCTTTGCCCGACAGCGCCGCAGCATGGAAAGCAAGCGCCGATTTCCATGCGGGCAGTTGGTGGCCGCGCTGGGGTGAATGGCTGGCAGAACGCTCAGGCAAAAAGACTGCCGCCAGGGTGCCGGGGGATGCCAAACACAAGGCAATTTGCGCCGCCCCCGGAACATATGTCACAGAAGTGCCAAACCCCTGATACATCCCTGCGCTATTTTTTGCCGCACTGCAGCAAATTGCACTTGAAATGCTGCACTGCGGCATGTATATAGGCTGCATTGCGAAACGGGATCGACCCGATCACACAGGAGTTATGAAAATGGCCAAGACCCAAGATTTCACTAAAGTCATGCAAGACATGATGCAGTCGTTCCCGGTTGACACCGCGTCTTTCCAGGGTGCGTTCAAATCGACCGCAGCGCTGGGCGAGAAGATGGCGAAAGTGGCTTTGGAAGCTGCTGAAAAATCGAACGAGGTTTCGTCCAAGTGGACCAAAGAAACCATTTCCAAGGTTGGCTCGTTGGCCAAGGTCAAAGAAGAAGCCGCCGACTACACCAAAGCGTTCAGCGACTTCGCTTCGGCTGCTGCTGAAATGGCTTCGGAAAATCTGGCTGCCTTCGCTGAAATCGCCAAGAAAGTTCAGATGGAAACCGTTGAACTGATGCTGGCTGCCGGCAAGAACGCTTCGGAAGATGCAAGTGCTGCGATGCAGAAAGCTACCGCCGACGTGACGGCTGTTGCCAAGAAAGCTGCAGCGGCCGCGAAGTAATTCGGGCAGCGTCTGACGCTCTCTCTCCGTCGGAACTGACAGGAATGGCGATCTCACTCCAGAGGTCGCCATTTTCTTTTTGTTGTGTTTTCACCCGCAGCAGGCCTAATCTTGCTGCAGCGCAAAAATTTCGGGGAGGAACTCATGGCCGACGATCCCAGACCCTTGCTTATCAAGCGGTATGCCAGCCGACGGCTCTATAATACGGAAACCAGCGATTATGTGACGCTGGAAGACATCGCCGCTTTCGTTCGTGACGGGCGCGAGGTGCAGATCGTTGACCTCAAGACCGGCGATGACCTGACGCGGCAATATTTGCTGCAAATCGTTGCCGAACATGAAAGCCGTGGCGAAAGCGTGTTGCCCGTCGATGTGCTGACCGACCTCGTGCGCAGCTACACCACCAGCGCGCAGAGTGTGGTGCCGCAGTTTCTGGCCGCGTCGTTCGAGATGCTGCGCGATGGTCAGTCGAAATTGATGGAAAAGCTGACCGCAATCCCGAATCCGATGGCTGCAATGCCGGGTTTTGATGCGCTGCAGCGTCAGCAGCAGGCTTTCTTGAAAACCATCATGGGTGGCCTGGCGGCTTCCTCTGGCCCCGCGCCCGAAGAAGACGATGTACCTAAGGCCAAGGCCAAACCCCGCGACGAAGATGACATCGCCGCAATGAAGCGGCAACTGGCTGAGCTTCAGACCAAACTGTCGAAACTCTGAGCCCCCCGGCACCTGGGATGTTTCGCCATGACTGACGCCCCTGGGCGCGTGACCCTGCAAGCGATCGAGGTTTTCCTTGCGGCTGCCGCCGAAGGCACCGTTCAAGGCGCGGCAAAGCGCCTTGGGGCTTCTGCCTCGGGTGTAAGTCAGCAGCTTTCGGCCCTTGAGCTGGCCCTTGGGGCCAGCCTGTTCGACCGCACCGCGCGCCCGCTGCGCCTGACACCGGCGGGCGATACCTTTCGTCGTCACGCTCAGGCCATCGTCAACGAACTCGCCGCCGCCCGCGCCGCGATCGGCCTTGCGGGCCTGTCGGGCCTTTCCAGTTTTCGCCTTGGCTTCATCGAGGATTTCGAAGCGGAAGTGACCCCGCGCCTCCTGTCGGACCTGGGTCGCGAATGGCCGGGCTGCCAGTTTCTGCTCGAGACTGGTCCCAGCCACCGTTTGCACGAGCAGCTCGAGGCCCGCGCGCTGGATCTGATTGTCGCCGCCGATATTGGTGCGGCCACCGAACGGGCCGAAGTTCACATGATTCTCGAAGAGCCCTTTGTGGCCGTGGTACCCAAAGGCCGGGGGTTCACAGCCTCGGCCAGCGATCCCTCCCTGCCGCTGATCCTGTACACGGCGCGCCATCACATGGGCCGCCAGATCGCCGATGCGCTGGCGCGGGAAAACCTGCGCTTAAAACACCGCTTTGAACTCGACAGCTATAACTCGATCATGGCAATGGTGTCCGCGGGCTCCGGCTGGACGATCCTGACCCCCCTTGCGGTTCTGCATGCCGCGCGCTTTGCGGCTTTGGTCGAGCTGCAGGCCCTGCCGTTCGCGCCCCTCACGCGCCGTATTGCTTTGTCCGCCCCCCGCGGTGTTCTGGGCGACATGCCAAGCCAGATAGCCGAGCGTCTGCGCGACCTGATGCAAGACATGATCGTCGCCCCGGTCCTGGCCGACCACCCTTGGATGAAAGACGGGCTGAAGGTCATGCGCTGACGCCATCCCATTCATCTTTGCCAAAATATCCCCGCCGGAGGCTTCCCCAGCAAAAAATCAGGCAGCACTCACCTCGGCGCTCTTTACCGTGGCGACTGCCGCCAGCAAAGCATCGGTGATGTAATCCAGATCGGCGCGGGTCAGGCGGGTGGGCAGGCGCAGATCGCAAGCCCGCATCAGCATGGCGCGGGTCATTGGCATCTCCGGTATGTCGCCCATGAACCGCCAATTCCAAAAGGCGCGGGCGTTATCCTCGCTTAGGCCAAAAATCTGCACGGTGACGCCGTGCATCTTGGCGGCATCTTGAAAAGCGCGCGCCTCGGCATCGGCCCGGAAACCCACCAGGTTGAATTGTAAACTGTCCGGGGCGCGGGCTTCTTGCGGCAAAGCCGGCGGCACCTCGATCCACGGCGAGCAGTTCAGCCGACCCGCCACATAGTCATGGTTCGCCAACCCCACAGCCACCCGTCGCGCCACTTCCGGCAACTGTGGGCGGATCACCGCAGCAGACAGGTTCTGCATCCGCATATTGTAAAGAGGCAGGCGGTTTTGCCAATGCTGGTAGCTGTTTTGCAGGCCGGAATGTTTTTTCCAATTATGCTCATAGGCGCCCGACATGATGACAGCGCGTGCCGCCAATTCCGGGTCATCGGTCACCAAAATCCCGCCTTCGCCCGCATTGACCATCTTGTAGGACTGGAACGAAAAACATCCGACCTTGCCGATGGTGCCAATCTTGCGGCCGCTCCAAACTGTGCCCAGTGAATGCGCTGCATCCTCGATCACCGGAATTCCCCGCGCATCGCACAGCGCCATGATGGCATCCATATCCGACGTATGGCCACGCATGTGGCTGATCAGGACTGCTGAAATATCCCCCTCAAGCCTTGCGGAAAAATCCTCCATGTCGATACGAAAGTTCTGCCCGACTTCGCACAGCACCGGCACACAATCGGCGTGCAAAACCGCTGATGGCACAGCGGCAAACGTAAAGGCCGGGATCAGCACCCGTGCCCCGCGCGGCAGGTCCAGGGCTTTGAGCGACAAGAACAACGCTGCCGAACAGGACGACACCGCCAGCGCATAACGCGACCCCATCAGCTCGGAAAATTCCGCCTCAAGCAATGCCACCGGCGCGCCTTCGGCGGCGGTATAACGGAACAGATCTCCCGAGGCCAAAAGCCGTTCGATTTCCGCAAGGGCCGCAGCCGGGATCGGTTCCGCATCATAGACATTTGGGGCCAGAGTATCGGGAGACATGCGTCACCTTTCCTGAATATCAGTTTCAGGAATTCTGTAGATGAAATCGCGCATGATAGCCACCGGAATCGTTAATGTTGGAGTCAGAACCCCAACCTGTCGCGTAAGCTGAACCACGACATCGCTAGAACAAGTAGCGGCCAGCGCATTGCGGATCCGCCGGGAAACCGCGGTGTCGGCAAGCTGGCCATCACGTCAAAGCGCCCGGCCTGACCTGCAACGGCTTCGGCCATCAGTTTTCCGGCAAGCGTCGCCATGGCGACCCCTTGCCCTGAATAGCCCGAAGCCGACAATACATTGGGCGCAACCCGCGCGAAGCAAGGCAGGCGGTTGACAGTTATCGCCAATGTGCCGCCCCAAGCATAGTCGATCTTCACATCCCGCAGATGCGGGTAGATCTTCAACATCGGCCTGGTCACCGCCCTGACGATATTGGGGAAGCGGTAGCCATAGCTTTCACCGCCGCCGAACAACAGCCGGTTATCCTCGGACAGCCGCCAATAGTTGACCATGAACTTGGTATCCGCCACCGCCACGTTCTGGCGTAAAACATCGGCCACACGCGGCCCCAAAGGTTCAGTCGCGATGATGAAATTGTTGATCGGCATGACCCGGGCCGCGTCGTGATTGTCAAGGCCGCCCAGATAGCCGTTGCAAGCCAATATCACATGGTCGCACTCGACCTGACCTTGCCCGGTCTGCACAACTGGTCTGGCCCCATGCTGGATATGGTGGACATAGGCGCCTTCATGAATGCGCGCGCCCGCCGCCAAAGCCGCCTTGGCCAGGCCGATGGCGTAGTTCAACGGATGCACATGGCCGGCGCCACGGTCGATATCGCCGCCTTTGTAGACCGGCGACGGCAAGATCGTCTGAAGCGCGTCGCGGTCAAGTATCTCGATCTGATCATAGCCATAATCGCGTGATAACCGCTCGGCATTGGCACGCGCATGGGCGACTTCGCCGTCGGTCCAGCAGGCGTGGACGATGCCGGGGTGAAAGGTGCAGGGCATGGCGTGGTCGCGGATCAGATCCCGGACCAACGCCTTGGCTTCTTCTGCCAGGTCCCAAAGCGGGCGGGCACTGTCGGCCCCCAGCATCTTTTCCAGGGCCTCTTGTTCCAGTCGCTGCCCGGACCCGACCTGACCGCCATTGCGCCCCGAGGCCCCAAAGCCGACGCGGTGCGCTTCCAGAACCACCACGCTCAGCCCCTTCTGGGCCATGTGCAAGGCCGCTGAAAGGCCGGTGTAACCGCCGCCGATGATGCAGACATCGGCCTTGGTCGTGCCCTTCAGCGGGGCAAACCGCCCGATATCTGTCGCCGTTGCCGCATAGTAGCTTTGCGGGTATTCACCCGGCGTGTCATTCGCAAATAGCAGGTTCATGGCGCCGCCTTACACGTTCAGCAGCAGATGCTCGCGTTCCCAAGGGCTGATGACCTGCTGGAACTCGCGGAATTCATTGCGCTTGACCGATTCGTAGACCTGACAGAACTGCGGTGTCAGCACCTCTTGAATCTTTGTGCAATCGGCCAACAGGTCCAGCGCATCGCCCAGGTTCAACGGAATATCGTCATCCGAGGTGGTGAATTCGATGGTCCGCTCTTCGCGCGGCATCTTCTTTTCCATCAGCCCCAGATAGCCGCAAGCCAGACCTGCCGCGATCCCCAGATAGGGGTTGCAGTCCATACCGGCCAGACGGTTTTCGATCCGCCGGGCTTCGGCATCGGAATTGGGTACGCGCAGGCCGGTGGTGCGGTTGTCGCGCCCCCATTCGACGTTGATCGGGGCGGCAAAGCCCGGAACATAGCGCCGGTAGCTGTTCACATAGGGCGCCATC
>JANMDM010000204.1:0-8895 GCA_031376305.1 Pseudomonadota bacterium
AAAACCCCCACCGGAAACGGGCGGGGGCCAGATGTCTTCCTGCGCCTCCAACCATTTTAGCGGAATGTTTAACGTGGCCCGCAATCCGGTAATCAAATCGCCACGGAACGGATCGATAGCGAAAAGCGCGGGCGGGGTCAATCGCGCCAACCACAAAACCCACCGACAGCGGCACGAACCCAATCAATGACCCTTGCACACCCGCCGAAATCCGCGTGAAGTAACCCGGTATGGTCAACCGCACCCCAGCACATAGGATCCCAATGACTCGCATAGCTGTTTGCTTTTGCCTTGTCGGGCTTGTCGGGCTTGCCAGTTGCACCGCCCCGGCGAGCGGTGACACAACTGTCGTCGGCTCGGTGGAATACGGCGGGCAGACGTATCCGGTCGAGGCACTTGGCCCGGATCAGACGATCTGGCGTGTCAGGGCCGAGGGCGGGCCGGTCACCTGCCTCAACCCCACCCTCAAGGATTGTTACTGGTCGCTGCGCAACCATCTGAATGCGCAAACAGTGCCGGATGTGATCACGCCGTAATCCGCGCGTTGCGGGCAAAACCTGCCTGTTTGGCGGCAAAGACTAAGCTTCAGGGGGTTTTTTGCCTTCGGTGCCGTATTTCTGCAAGAGACCGCTTTGCGCCATGAAGAACAGAAAGATTGCTGCCGTCAGGCCAAAGGTCTTAAAGTTTACCCAGGCCTGATCCGACATATTGCGCCAGATCACCTCGTTCAGAACCGCAAGCCCGACGAAAAACGCGGTCAGCCGCCGCGTCAGGATCATCCACCCCTCGGGCCGCAATGGCATCGCCTCCTCCATCACCAGCGCAAGGTAAGAACGCCCGCGCAGCAAGCCAAAGCCAAGGATTGCGGCGAATATCAAGTAAATCAGCGTCGGTTTCATTTTCAGGAATCGCGGGTCGTTGAACCAGATGGTTAAGCCGCCGAAGACCACCACAATCACCAGCGTCACGATCTGCATCAACGACAAGCGCCCGGTCAGCCGCCACAGGATCAACGTCGACACCACCAGAACCGGAACGAAAATCGCCGTGGCCAGAATGAAGCCCGCATAGTCGGTGCCGCCAAGGCTGAAGGTCATGCCCTTGAGCCGGCCAAAGGCCACAAAAAAGGCCAGCAGCGGCCCAAACTCCAGCCCCAGTTTCACCCACGGATTTATTGTCTTGCCTGCCATCCGCTCCATCCTGCCAAGGTCACACTCAAAATTTCAGCCCGCCACGCCGACAAGCGCGCGCGCGAAGTCTTCGGGGTCAAAGGGCGCAAGGTCGTCAATCTGTTCGCCGACGCCAATGGCGTGGATCGGCAGGCCGAACTTATCGGCCAGCGCCACCAGCACCCCGCCCTTGGCGGTTCCATCAAGCTTGGTCATCACCAGACCCGTCACGTCCGCCAGTTTAAGAAACGTCTCGACCTGCGACAGCGCGTTCTGGCCGGTGGTCGCATCCAGAACCAGCAGCGTATTATGTGGCGCTTCAGGGTCTTTCTTGCGGATCACCCGGACGATCTTTGACAGTTCTTCCATCAGATCCTGACGGTTCTGCAACCGGCCCGCCGTGTCGATCAACAACAGATCAGCGCCGTCTTCTTGCGCTTTCGTCATCGCATCAAAGGCCAGCGACGCCGGATCAGAGCCTTCGGGCGCGGTCAGCACCGGCACGCCTGCACGCGTCCCCCAGATCTGCAACTGCTCGACAGCGGCGGCGCGGAACGTATCGCCTGCGGCAATCACCACTTTTTTGCCAGCGGCGCGAAACTGGCTGGCCAGCTTGCCGATGGTGGTGGTCTTGCCCGACCCGTTCACGCCCACCACCAGCACCACTTGCGGACGCTTGGGATAGAGCGGCATCGGCCGCGCGACCGGGGTCATGATCCGGGTGATCTCGGCGGCCAGAATATCCTTGATCTCGGCAACCGACAGCTTGCGCCCCATCCGCCCTTCGGCAAGGTTCGCACTGACGCGAAGCGCCGTCTGGACGCCCATATCTGACTGGATCAAAAGCTCCTCAAGGCTTTCAAGCATCGCATCATCAAGCACCCGCCGCGCGTCGCGCCCGGTGTTTTGGCCTTGGCCAAGAAGGCGGCTGAAAAGTCCGGGCTTTCGGGCGGCGACGGGCGCTGGTGAGGCGGCAGTCGGCGCCAGATCGGCAACGGGCGGCGCGGCGTCTTGCAGGGCGCTGACATATGCGGTGCTGACTTCGGCAAGCATCTCATCGGCGCCAGGGGGGTCGTCGACCACCGCTTCCGTGCCGACAATCGCCTCAAGCCCCTCGTCGAGTTTCGACGAGGATTTGAAAAGCCTGTCCTTCAGTTTATTGAAAAAAGACATTCGCGCCGCCCTGCTGGCTTTTGTTCCTGCTCCACCTAGTCATTTCCCGGCGATGATGGAAGGGCCAGGCCTTCGGACCGGACGTTCACAACCAAAGGCTCCCCATAAGGATCAGCGCCTGCCCGCCCCAGTAGGCGGCCCAAAGGGTGACCTGCAAGACCGGCCGCAAGCGGGAAACGCCGTCTGCCAGCACGAACAGATCCAGCGCCAGCAACAGGTCGGAAAACAGGAACAACAGCACCCCAAGCAGAGCAATGCCCCCGTTTTCGCCCAAAGTCAGCGCGGCCAACGCCATCACCGTCATAATCATCACATAGCCCCGCACCGGCCATTGCAACGCCCCGGTGTGTGGTGCCAGCCAAAGCTCGGTGGACAGCGCCAACCCGATGATCGGCGCGCCCAGCCACAGTCCGGCCGACAGGCCGTCGGGCCGAAAAAATCCAGCCGCATAAACCAAGTGGCCAAGACCGAATGCCGCCATACCCGCCAAAAAAGCCGTCAGCCCGGACCGCGACAGGCAAAAATCGCCCAATGCCCCCAAGGTCAATCCGCCGATCACCCATCCCGGTGCGCCAAGGCCGATCCCGCCCAGCGCCAGCGCCATGACCGACCCGGTTTTGATCACCGTCTTGGGCCAGGATGGTAGGCTGCGGGCAAACACCGCCGCATAGATCAGTGCCAGAGCCGCAGCACCGGCAAGGGCGACTGCCGTCGCCAGGTCTTCAACAATCATGTGCTGGCCTTTCGTCGCCTGCGGCAGAGTGAAACATCTGCGGCCATGCTTGCAAGTCAAACGCTTCCGGGCAACACTTCTGTGGCGCTGCGCCGCGCATTTTTGATCGAGCGAGGCCCTGTGGTGAAGCTGAACCGCGAATTGCTGACGCTGCCGGCGGCGCGCTTTGCCGCTGCCAGTCTGTCGCCGGTGTTTTGGCTGTGTCTGGGTGCGGGGCTGGGTGGCCTCTGGGCCTTTTGGGCGTTTCTATGGATCACCGGATTCTTGTTTACGGCTGACCGCCTGTCGCGGCGTTTGGGGCTGGTCCAGGCCGAAAGCCCTGAAGACCTCTGGACCCGGCGGTTGTCGATCACCTTGGCAGCCCTGCATTTCCCGCTTTTGGTTTTTGCGGTCTTTGCGTTGTCGGGCGGCACGGGTCTGGGTCTTGTGCCGTGGATTTTTACGTTTCTGGGGTTCGGGCTGTGGTTCGGGCAGGTGTCAAATTCGGTCGCGCATGAATTGATCCACCGGTGCGAAAGGCGGATGCACGTTTTGGGGGCTGGGGTCTTCATCTCGCTGCTGTTTGGGCACCACACCTCGGCGCACCGCTTGGTGCACCACCGCTTTGTCGCAACCGCTGATGACCCCAACACCGCCGCCGCGGGCGAGAGTTTCTATGCCTTTGCCTTGCGCGCCTGGCCAGGGGCGTTTCTGGCAGGATATGAAATGGAAAATTCCTTGCGCGAAGCTGCAGCGACCCCAGCCAGACGCCTTCATCCTTATATCCTTTATCTGGGCGGCAGCGGGCTTTGCCTGATGATCGTGGCCGCGGTCTTTGGGGTCTTGGGGATCTTGGTCTATCTGCTGCTCTGCGCCCATGCGCAGCTACAATTACATTTGTCGGATTATGTCCAGCACTACGGGCTGGAACGAAAACAGCTTGGCGCCGACAGCTATGAACCTTTCGGGCCGGCGCACAGCTGGGATGCGCCGGATCTGGTGTCCGGGTTGATGATGCTGCACGCGCCGCGCCACGCGGATCACCATGTGCACCCGTCGCGCCCCTATCCCGAACTCGTCCTGTCGCCGGGGGGGCAGGCGCCGCTTTTGCCCTATTCCTTGCCGGTCATGGCGACGCTCGCCTTGGTGCCGCGCCTGTGGCGCCAGGTCATGGACCCACGGCTGCGCGCCTTGGCAGGCGGGCCCGGAAGGGCGGCATGATGCGGGCTTTCAAGATGGTCGCGGTGGGCGTCATTGCTTTGGCAACCGGCGGTGCCGCCGCAGCCTTTGCCGCCGACGGCCCGCTGGTGGATCAGGCCTTTGCCGATGCAACAACCGGGCGGACGTTTTTCTATAGCCGCGCTGGTCAGGCCTTTGGCGCCGAGCAATATTTGCCCGGTCGCAAGGTGATCTGGGCCTTTACCGGCGATGATTGCCAAAAGGGCTATTGGTATCCGCAGGGATCCGAGATTTGCTTTGTCTACGACGACGAGCCCGGCCCGCAATGCTGGACCTTCGAGAAAACCCCCGATGGCCTGACCGGGCGGTATCGCGGCGACAGTGAAAACGCGCCGCTGATCGCCAAACGCTCAAGCCCCGAACCGATGGCCTGTCTGGGGCCGGATGTCGGGGTCTGACCGCAGCACCGGCCAGCGCCGGTGGAATTGAGTATTTAGGCAAAGAAAAAGCCGCCTGAGGTCAGAAGAGTTTGCCCTGGCCGGGCGGCGTGTCTTTGGGCTGTTTTGGTCGTGAACCCGGTGGGATGATCGGCAGGACCGCGAGGCGACCGTCGTGGAATTCGATTTCCAACGCCCGCGCCGCCTCGGCATCAAGGCGATTGGTGACGATCCCTGCATCGCTGCGGACGACCACATAGCCACGGCGCAGTGTCTGGGTATAGCCCAGCGTCATCCGCGTCCGGTCCAGAGCCGCAAGCCGGTCAGCGAAAGACAAATGGCGCGTGCGCAGGGCGTGGCTCAGGCGCCCGGCCAAGATCGCAAGCTGGGTGCGCTGGCGTTCGGTCTCCCGTTCTGCCTCGCGCCTCAGGCGGGCGAAGGCGGGGGCAAGACGGTCAGCGCGTTCGGTCAGGCGGCGCTTTTCGATGGCGACAAAGCGGGCCAAAAGCCCCGGGTGGGCGCGTCCGGCGACTGCGTTGAAGGCGGCGCGCTTGCGGGTCGCCGCCGCCCGCAGCGCCGGGCCTAACCGTTCGGACCAGAGATCCAGCCTTTGGCGCGACGGAGCGGTCAAGGCCTCGGGCCGCCCGAGCGCGCGCCCAAGATCAGCAAGGCGCTGGCTGCGGCGATCTTGCGCAAGTCCGGCAGCGCGCGTCAGCCGCGCGCCCTGTTCCGCCGTCCAGGCCAACAGCTCCATCCGGACCGGCACCGCCATTTCGGCGGCCGCCGTCGGCGTGGGGGCGCGGCGGTCAGCGGCGTGGTCGATCAGCGTGGTGTCAGTCTCATGACCGACGGCGGAGATCAGCGGGATGTTTGAGGCGGCAGCGGCGCGGACGACAATTTCTTCGTTGAACCCCCAGAGGTCTTCGATCGAACCGCCCCCCCTGGCGACAATCAGCAGATCGGGGCGCGGGATCGGGCCACCTTCGGGCAGCGCATTGAAGCCATGGATGGCAGCGGCGACTTCGGCGGCGCATTTGTCGCCCTGCACCGCCACCGGCCAAATCAGCACCCGGCGCGGGAAGCGGTCGCGCAAGCGGTGCAAGATATCGCGGATCACCGCCCCCGAGGGCGAGGTGATGACGCCGATCACCTCGGGCAGATAGGGGATCGGCTTTTTGCGCTCGGGCGCGAAAAGCCCTTCGGCGGCAAGCGCGGCTTTGCGCTTTTCGAGCATCATCATCAAGGCACCGGCGCCCGCAGGCACAATGTCATCCACAATCAGCTGGTATTTCGACTGGCCCGGAAAGGTGGTCAGCCGCCCGGTGGCAATCACTTCCATGCCTTCCTCGGGGCGCACCGACATCTTTGCTGCCTGCCCTTTCCAGCTGACCGCAGCGATCACCGAGCGGTCGTCTTTCAGGTCGAAATACAGATGCCCCGACGCGGGCCGCGACACCCGGCTGATTTCGCCGCGCACCCGGACATGGGCGAACTCGCCCTCGATCACCCGCTTCACCGCGCCGGAGAGTTCCGAGACAGTATATTCGGGGGCATTGCCGACGGTGGGATCGTCTTCGAAGATGTCCATGGCGCGCTTGTGTCTCCTCTGGTGGCACCTTAGAACGCCGCGCAGCGAAGGCCAAGCGGGGGCGTCATGAACATTCTTATCCTGGGCGGCGGCGGGCGGGAACATGCGCTGGCCTGGGCGGTCAAACAAAACCCCAGATGTGACCGGCTGATTGTGGCGCCGGGGAATGCCGGGATCGCGGCTTTGGCGGATTGCGCCGATATCGACGTGCTGGACGGGGCGGCGGTTCTGGAATTTGCCGCGGAAAATGCCGTTGATTTTGTCATTGTCGGGCCCGAAGCGCCGCTTGCAGCGGGGGTGGCGGATGCGTTGCGCGCTGGCGGCATCCTGACGTTCGGGCCATCGGCGGCGGCGGCACAGCTTGAAGCCTCAAAAGCCTTCACAAAAGAGCTGTGCGACGCTTGCGGCGCGCCGACGGCAGCCTGGGCACGCTTCACCAATGCCACGGCCGCGCAGGACTATGTCCGCCGCATGGGCGCGCCGATTGTGGTCAAGGCCGACGGGCTTGCGGCCGGCAAAGGCGTGGTCGTAGCGATGACCCTGCCCGATGCGGAAGCTGCCATCACCGATATCTTCGGTGGCAGCGTCGGGGCCGCCGGGGCCGAGGTGGTGATCGAGGAATTCATGGGCGGTGAAGAGGCTTCGTTCTTCGTGCTCTGTGACGGCACCAATGTGCTGCCCATCGGCACCGCGCAGGATCATAAGCGGGTGGGCGAGGGCGATACCGGACCCAACACCGGTGGCATGGGGGCCTATTCGCCGGCGCCGGTGCTGACCGAGGCGATTGCGCAAGCCGCGCTGGAGCAAATCATCAAACCAACAGTGGCCGAAATGGCGCGGCGGGGGACCCCCTATCAGGGGGTGCTTTATGCCGGCCTGATGATCGAAAACGGCCAGTCGCGGCTGGTCGAATACAACGCCCGCTTTGGCGACCCGGAAACCCAGGTGCTGATGATGCGGCTGGGGGCACAGGCGCTGGATCTGCTCTTGGCCTGTGCTGAAGGGCGGCTCACCGACATAAAGGTGAACTGGGCGCCGGATCATGCCCTGACGGTGGTGATGGCGGCCAAAGGCTATCCGGGTGCCTATGCCAAGGGCACGGAACTTCATGGGCTGGACGCCGTGCCGGAAACCTCGTCGCAGATGGTCTTTCATGCGGGCACTGCCGATCAGGATGGCAGGCTGGTGGCTGTGGGTGGGCGGGTTCTGAACGTCACCGCCCGCGGGGCGACGCTGGCAGAGGCGCAGGCCAGGGCCTATCAGATCGTTGACCAGATCGACTGGCCTGATGGCTTTTGCCGCCGCGATATTGGCTGGCGGGCGCTGTCATGATCGTCCGCGACAAGCCCGGCATCTGGTCGCTGTTGTTTGCGCTGCGCGGCTCGGTGCTGCCGCATATCGCCAAGCAGATCATCGGATTTTCCGCCTTTGCCGCCCTGCTGGTCTGGATCGACCATCAGGTCTGGCCGCTGCCGCATCCTGATGGAACCTCGTTCACGGTCTTCGGCATCGCCCTGTCGCTGTTTCTCGGCTTTCGCAACAACGCCGCCTATGATCGTTGGTGGGAAGCGCGGCGGCTGTGGGGCGGGCTTCTGGCCGATGTGCGGATGCTGGGGCGCGAGGCCAATATCTTCGTCGCGGCGCCAACGCGGCGCGCGCGGATGCTGCGGCTGTCGTTGGCTTTTGTGCATCTGCACCGCTGCAATCTGCGCGCTATCCCGATGGATGACGCCGCGCGTCTCTGGGCGGCAACCCAGTTTGACGGCACCGCCCATCCACCCTGTGCGGTGCTGGACCGGATCGGCGCCGAAATATCCGAGGGGCTGGTCCGAACCGAAATTGACGGTTTTGGCGCGCGCACGCTTGCCGGACGGTTGACGAGCATGGCGCAGAACCAGGCCGGTTGTGAACGGATCGCGGCGACGCCCCTGCCCTATGTCTATTCGCTGCTGATCTTCCGCACGATTTATCTTTACTGCCTGCTGTTGCCGCTGGCGCTTCTGGACCCGGCGGGATGGTTCGCGCCTGTGTTCGCTGGCATCGTCGCCTATGTCTTCTTCGGCCTGGCCGAAGTGACCGAGGAACTGGCCCACCCCTTTGCCCTGACTGGCAACGGCCTGCCGCTGGATGCAATTTGCCGCACCGCCGAAATCAGCCTTGCACCGCATCTCGGTCTTACAGCACCTCCGGCCCTGCTGCCACGCGATTACTATCTGGGCTGAATCGGGCGCCGCCCCGGATCAGATCTGTTTTTCCGGCATGAAGACCTTGAGCCCATCCAAGGCCTCCGAGACCTTGATCTGGCAGGTCAGACGGGAGCGGGCCGGGTCCGGCTCATAGGCGAAGTCGAGCATGTCTTCTTCCATTGCCTCGCGCTTGGGCAGCTTGGGCACCCAGGTGGCATCGACATAGACGTGACAGGTGGAACAGGCGCAGGCACCGCCGCAATCGGCCTCGATCCCCGGAATGCCGTTGTCACGCGCGCCTTCCATCACGGTCATGCCATTGGCCACGTCGACCACATGTTCCTTGCCGCCAAATTCAACATAAGTGATCTTCGCCATGTCTTCCTCTGCCCTTCGAGCCTTTGTCCGCCGACATAAGGCAGTTTCGAGGGATTTGCCAGAGGTGCCGGGG
>JANMDM010000212.1:0-9159 GCA_031376305.1 Pseudomonadota bacterium
TTCTGCGCGGCTATAAGGCAATAGGACGAAAAAACACGGTATTGACCGTCGTGGCCAAGATGGAAGGGCGAAACGTCGCATATCTAGGCTGTGGATCAGCAGCACAAAGACAGTCGGGAGCCCGTCAGGGCACCCGACATCGGGGCAATCACACGATCACCCGCAAACTGAGACCAGCTGCGATCAGTTGCTAACAGCAGCCGCAACAAGCAAGAGAACCAGCAGCGGAACAATGATGCCACCAGCCGAGGACGACGGTGCAGGGCCGGTTTCCACAACAGCTTCATCCATAACAGGCTCAGCCATTCCGCCAGCGAAAGCGGTCGTCGCAGCCAAGGTCAAAGCAGCAGCAAGTGCGATTTTTTTCATGTCAAAGTCTCCATCCGCGCCCCAACGGGGAAAATTACTGGGACGACCGGGGCAGCGTCCGTCCCTCACGGAAATGTTAGCCGCGAGTGGGGCGGATTTGCGAGGGTTTTTTCCATCAGACGCAAACCCGCCGCAGTTGTTTGTCAAATCAGCAACACCTGCGTGCCAACCTGCGCCAGGGCGAAAAGTTCGGTAATGTGTTCGTTATACAGACCGATGCAGCCGTTCGACGACCGCCGCCCGATTTTGCGGGTGTCATGGGTGCCGTGAATACGGAAAAACTCCCACGACAGATACAAAGCAAGCGGGCCAAGCGGGTTTTTCGGATCGCCGCCGGGGATCATTTCGGGCCATTCCGGATAGCGCAGGCGCATAGCGGGCGTCGGGCGCCAGGTTGGATTGACCACCTTCTCGACGACCTGAGTGCGCCCGCGGCGGGTCAGTTCTTCGGTCAGCGCGACACTGGTAGGATAAAGTTTGTATATCGTCGCGTCTTCATTCCAGTAATGCAGGGCGCGCGAGGTGATATCAACCAGAATGGCGCCCTTGTTCAGGTTGTCAAAATAGGGCTGCCACTCAAGCGAGCGGAAGCTGGATATGTTGCGCCGGATGTTGTTGCTGATGTCGTTTTCGATTTCAGTCGTGCTGGCATCCGTCGCAGACGCCGCAAACGATGTTTGTGCGAACACCGGGGCCGCCCAACCTACTGCCGCAAAGGCAGCTGCACTGCCGACGACTGAGCGACGGCTAAGTTTGTGCGCGTCTTCAGAACTCATTGCCTCATCTCTCCGTTTTATTTGGGGCCATTGCGTTTTGGGGGGCTGTTTTGCCCGCCAAAGACCCATTTCATCTAGGGCCGGAAGCCGGAGCAGGGCAAATCACACCTGCGATACTGCGCCGACCTGATAAAATGGCGTTTGAACACCGTTTCACGAAACTGTAAAGCACGGGCTCGATGAATAAGCGGGATGTTTCCAGATGATCAAACGTATCGGCGCGGTTTTGACGGCCGTATTGCTGCTTTCCTCCTGCCAACCGGTGACCCAAGAGCTGGGTCCGGACGGCAAATCCTTGCCGGTGGCCTATATCATTAAACCAGCCGATGTCAGCCGGGTGACCTTTTCGATGGTTGATTCGATCAACGCGCTGCGGTCCAGGGCCGGGGCGGCGCCGCTGAACCTGAACGCCGAGCTTACGGCAGCAGCGGCTACCCATTCGCGGGATATGGCGGTGCAGAACCGACCCTGGCATTTCGGGTCGGACGGGTCTTCGCCAATCGTACGGGCGCAGCGCGCGGGCTACGCCG
This sequence comes from Pseudomonadota bacterium, assembly GCA_031376305.1. Lineage (GTDB taxonomy): Bacteria > Pseudomonadota > Alphaproteobacteria > Rhodobacterales > Rhodobacteraceae > TMP-24. Next base: position 1,676 of record JANMDM010000212.1, read on the forward strand.
GCACGATGCTGGGTGAAAATATCTCGGAGACATATGAAAACGAGATCGAAACCCTGACCGCCTGGATGACGGTTTCGGATACGGCTGCGGTTGTGCTTGATCGCACTGCGGGGGATGTCGGCTTTTCGTGGTTTCAAGAACCCGGCGGCAAGATCTGGTGGACCCTGGTTACCGGCCGCTGAAGTGCGATGCAGCGAACACCTTGTACGGGCGGCTTCGGCCGCCCTTTGTTCACGGCTTGATGAAGATCGGCGTGCCGACGCGAACCATTGAATACATCTCTTCTATTTCGCGGTCTTTCACCGCGATACAGCCGACCGTCCAATCCTTGCCGCGACCACGGTTCTTGCCGTCACGACCGTGGATAAAGATATCGCCGCCGGTTTCCTTGCCCAAAGCCGCCGCCTCGGCGCGGTCAGCGTCATTCGGATACGAGATACCCAGCGACAGGTGGAAGGCGCTGTTCGGATTGCGGCGGTTGATGAAATAAGTGCCTTCCGGGGTCTTGCCGTCACCCTCGACTTTCTTGTCGCCGACAGTGTTGCCGCCAAGAGCGATTTTATAATCTTTCAGCACTTCACTGCCGTGCAACACAAACATCCGGCGCTCGGATTTATGGACGACAATCGCCGTCACTTGCGGGCCGGTATAGCTGCGGAATTTCGATCCGCACGCGGCGGTAACCGCCAGCGTCACAACCAGTGCGACGATATTGAAAAGCTTCATGTCCTGCCCGTCCGTATCTTGTTTTCCGCCTCATATACCGTGCTCATGCGTTGCGGAAGTGGCGATGCGGATCCTCAGCGTTTCACGCGTGAAAACCGTGCGGCAAGTTCGACATGGGCCGACCAGCGGAACTGATCGACGACCTGCAGCCAATCAAGGGTGAAGCCGCTGTCCACAAGGATTTTCGCGTCGCGCGCAAACGTGACCGGGTTGCAAGACACATAGGCCAGCACCGTCACGGATGAACGCGCAATCTCACCGCATTGCGCTTCGGCCCCGGCGCGGGGCGGGTCAAGGACCAGGGCATCATAGCGCGCCAGCTCATCGGCCAAGAGCGGGCGGCGGAACAGATCGCGGGCCTCGGTTGTCAGCCGGCGCAAGCCTTGCGTCTGCCGCCAGCCAGCGGCAAGGGCAGCCAGCATCGGGGCTTCGGATTCGACCGCGTGAACTTCGGCCCGTTCAGACAGCGGCAGTGAAAACGTTCCCGCGCCGGAAAACAGATCGGCGATTTTTTTGGCAGGCCCGATTGCGTCGCGTATTGCCGCCAACAAGGCGGCTTCGCCGTCGCGGGTGGCTTGCAAAAATGACCCGGGGGGCGGCGCGACATGTGTCCGGCCAAAGGCTTGGGCAGCGGGCCTGCGGGTGGCCACTGCCTCACCATTCCAGCTTATCCGCGCTAAATCCGCAGCTTCGGCGATGTGTGCCAACCCGGTGAACAGGGCGGCATCCATCGGCTTGCCGCCCGTCACGGCCAGATCAATACCGCCTTCGGTGTTGGTGACATTCAGCGACAGCTCGCCTTGGCGCGAGACGCCAAGTTCGGTGATTTGCCGCAATATGGGCAGGGTGGCCAGCAGATTTGGCAGCAACAGTGCGCAGTCGGTCAGATCGACCAATGTGCCCGAGGCCCGCCCATGAAAGCCAAGGACAGAGCCTTTTTTTGTCCGCCGCCCCGACAGGGTTGCCCGGCGGCGTGACCGCTCTGGCGATGTGATAATGGGGCGCATGGTCGTGGAAAGGCCCTGCGCGGTGAGGGCGGCCAGCACGACACCGACCTTCCAATCTGCAACAAATTCATCATGGGCATGCATCAGACTGCAGCCACCGCAAGTATTGTAATGCGGGCAGGGCGCCCGGCGGCGATGGGCCGACGGGGTGACGATCACCGGGGTTTCCATCCGTCCGTCGGTCACATCGCCTTCGACCACCTCGCCCGGAAGCGCGCGGCGCACAAAAATCGGGCCGGGGGCAATGGCATCGCCAAGGTGGCCCAGCCGTTCGATTGTAACCCTCACGCGGCCGTCTCCTCGACACCAATGAAACCGCCGGATTGGCGGTTCCAATAGCGCGCATAAAGCCCGCCCTTGGCCAGCAGGGCTGCGTGGTTGCCCTCTTCGACGATACGACCCTGATCCAGCACCACAATACGGTCCATTTCGGCAATCGTGGACAGCCGATGGGCGATGGCCAGCACGGTTTTACCCTGCATGATCCGGTGCAGGGCTGACTGCACCTGTGCCTCAACCTCGCTGTCAAGCGCACTGGTGGCCTCGTCCAACACCAGAATCGGCGCGTCTTTCAGAAAAGCACGGGCAAGGGCGATGCGCTGCCGCTGGCCGCCAGACAGTTTCACGCCGCGTTCGCCCAGATGTGCGTCATAACCCTTGCGGCCTTTGTGATCCTGAAGGTCGCGGGCAAAATCGTCGGCCTCGGCCTGTTTCGCGGCTTCGATGATTTCGGCTTCGGTGGCCCCCGGCCGACCGTAGAGGATATTGTCGCGGGCGGATCGGTTGAACATCGCGGTTTCCTGGGTGACCATCGCCACCTGTTGGCGCAAAGACTCCTGGGTTACGTCGCGCACGTCATGGCCATCGATCAAAACCCGGCCCTTTTCGGTGTCGTAGAGCCGCAATAACAGGGCCACCAACGTTGACTTTCCCGCGCCCGAGGCCCCAACGATGCCAAGCTTTTCGCCGGGGCGCACCACCAGATTCACGTTGTCCAGGCCGCCTTGGGTGCGCCCATAAGCAAAACTCACCCCTTCAAAGCGAATCTCTCCTTTGATCCGGCCCAAAGTCACGGCTTGCTCGGCATCGGTCAGGGTATGTGGCGGCGTCAGGGTCCGCATCCCATCTTCGACCTCACCAATCGAGGAATAGATGCTCATCAGCGCGAAACTGACCCAGCCGGTCATCTGGGCGATACGGATTGACACGGTGCCCGCTGCGGCAATATCGCCGGTCGAGGCCATGCCTTTGGTCCATAGATACAGCGTGCCACCAATCAGGATCACCGGCAAAAGTCCGGCGAGGGTCATCAGCGCCAGCCGGAACCAGGCTGACAGAACCCCAAAGCCCAAAGCGCTTTTGCGAAAGACCGCCATCGCACTTAGGGCGGCGCGGTCCTCATAGTCGGCATGGGCAAAGAGCTTGACGGTTTTGATATTGGTGATGGTGTCGACGACTTGCCCGGTCACCATTGCCCGCGCCCCGGCCCGGTCCTTGGACTTGCCGCGAATGCGCGGCAGGAAAGCCCATATCAGCCCCATATACAGGACGATCCAGCCCGCCAGAGCCAGGCCGATCCAACCGTCGATGCTTAGCAAAAAGATCGCCGAACCGACCAGCGACGCCAGCGCGAAGGCAACGGTGTTGATGGTTTCGCTGGCAACATCGGTGACGGCCCGCGCCGCCTGCATCTGTTTTTGCGCGATGCGACCGGCAAAGTCGTTGTCAAAGAAGGTGACGGCATGACCCATGGTCCAGCGGTGCAGGCGCGACAGCACCAAAGGTAGCACATTTGGCTGCACGATGACCGAGTTTGATGCCGCTGAAAGGCCGAAGGCGATGGGGCGCAAGATCACCAGAAAAATTGCGAAAGTTAGCAGTAAGGGCCATTCCATTGCCAAAATCGTCGCAGGCTTTTCGGTGCCTGCCGCATCCACAATGCGACCCAAAAACCAGGCTGTTACCACCTCCATGGTGCCCGCAAGTGCCGACAAAAAAGTCGCAAAGCCCAGTGGTCCCCAGGATCCTGAAAGGCACCATAGGAAAAACTTTCCCAGACTCTGCGGTGGCGGCCCGTCGGCAGGGCGGAATGCGTCTATTTCATAGGCGCGCTTCATTCGGCGTCCTCAAATTCGTCGGTGCCGATGAAGCCGCCGGACTGGCGCGTCCAGAAGCGTGCATAAAGCCCGCCCTTGGCCAAGAGTGCGGCGTGGCTGCCATCTTCGACGACGCGGCCATCATCCAACACCACAATCCGGTCCATGCGGGAGATGGTGGACAGACGGTGTGCGATGGCAATCACGGTCTTGCCCTCCATAACGCCATAAAGCGTTTTTTGGATCGCCGCTTCCACTTCGCTGTCCAGCGCGCTGGTGGCTTCGTCCAGCACCAGAATTGGCGCGTCTTTCAAGATCACCCGCGCCAGGGCCACCCGCTGCCGTTGCCCACCTGACAGCTTTACCCCGCGCTCGCCGACCTGCGCATCATAGCCTTTGCGGTCTTCGGGATCGCGCAGCTCAAGGATGAAATCATGGGCTTCGGCCCGTTTGGCTGCGGCGATCATCTCCGCCTCGCTGGCGTCCGGGCGGCCGTAAAGGATGTTTTCGCGGACAGAGCGGTGCAAAAGACTGCTGTCTTGCTGAACCATGCCAATCCGGGCGCGCAAGCTGTCTTGCGCGACTTTGGCGATATCCTGCCCGTCGATGAGGATCACGCCGGCCTCGGCATCATAAAATCGCAGCAAAAGTTTCACGAGCGTGGTCTTCCCGGCACCCGAACGGCCGATGAGGCCAATCTTTTCCCCCGGCGCGATGATCAGATCCAGCCTGTTCAAACCGCCCTGGCCGCGCCCATAATGGTGGCTCAGCCCCGCAATCTCGATCCGCCCGGCATGGAAATCCAATGCTTTGGCGTGTTTTACATCCGTTAACGCGATGGGTTGCGCGATGGTCTGCATCCCTTCGGCCACAACACCCAGAGACTGCACCAGATTGGTCGTCGCCCACATCACCCAATAGGTCATGTTGTTCAGCCGCAGCACCAGCGTTGTCGCTGCGGCCACGACGCCAACCGTGGCTTCGCCGTCATACCAAAGCTTCATCGCCCATCCGGTGACCGCCACGATCAGGCAGCCATTCAGAAAGGTCAGCGCCACATCCATCTTGGTGACAATGCGCATTTCCCTGAAAAATGTCTGGCGCGCCGTCTCGATCGCTTCGCCGGCATAGGCAATTTCCTGGTCGTGGTGGGCGAACATTTTGACCGAATGAATGTTCGAATAGCTGTCCACGACGCGGCCCGTCACTGCTGAGCGCGCATTGGATGAGGCGGTCGACGCGGGCCCCGCCCGCCGTACGGTCCAGCGCAGAAGCATCAGATAGAGCGCAATCCAAACCAACAGCGGCAAGACCAGCCGCGGGTCGGCATCAGAAAGTAGTGCGACAGAGCCGATAAGCGTTGTTATCGAAAATGCCACCGCATCAAAGGTCTGAAAGACCGCTTCCCCGGCGGCAGGTGGGGTCTGCATGATCCGGTTGGCGATCCGCCCGGCAAAGTCATTTTCAAACCAGCCGACCGGTTGGCGCAGCACATGCCGATGGGACCGCCAGCGAATCAACGAGCCGAAGTTGGGCAAGATCGTATTGTGCAACAGTGCCACGTCGATGCCTGCCACAATGGTGCGCAAAATCAGCACCGCGAATGCTGCAAGGGCGAATTCAGTGACATGTGCTTTGATCACCGCATCCGGGCTGCCCGAGGCCAAAAGATCGACCAATCGCCCAACGTACCAGATCAATCCGATCTCAAAGCCTGCCACGATGATCTTTAGCAGAACCGTAACGACGAATACTCCGGTGAACGGTCGCGCATACTCGCGCAGAAACGGCAACAGCCGCTGTGGCGGCGTGTCCGACTGTTCATAGTCGCAATAGGGGTCAACAAGGTTCTCAAAGAACCGCAACATGGGACAAAGCCTTTCGGGTTATTCCGGTCCTATAGCCCGCTTTGGGGCCGAGGGAAATGTCAGTGCCGCAAAAGGGCGAGGGTCGACCAAATGATCAGTGCCGCCATGACCAGATTGAAGGTGTGACGTCGGGCCGGGGTCGTCAGCCAGCCCGATATCGCCTGACCCGCAGCGATCCAGGTCGAGCTGGACGCAAGGCCAAGGGTCAGGAAGGTCAATGTGACAATCCCGGCGGTCAGCAGTGGCTTTTCCGGGGCGATGAATTGCGAGGTCGCGGCGATCGCCATCGACCAGGCCTTGGGGTTGATCCATTGAAACCCGACCGCGGCCAGATAGGTCATTGGTGGAAGAGATTTCGATTTCGTTTCTTTTCCACCAGAAATCGCGATTTTCCAGGCCAGCCACAGCAGCAGCGCCGCCCCGCCCCAGCGCAGCGTTTCACGCAAAATTTCGCTGGCCTGAAACAGCCCGCCCAAAGCCAGACCGACGATCAACAGCATCAGCGGAAAACCGGTCACCACCCCCAGCCCATGCGGAATCGTGCGGCGGAATCCATGGTTTGCGCCTGATGCCGCCAGCATCGCGTTGTTGGGGCCGGGCGTGAACAGGCTGGCAATCGCCAGCCCGATCAGCGCCAGAAAAGTTTCAAAAGTCATTGCTCTTCGCCTGATGACAGTGCCGCCTGACTATCGAAGCCAAGGCGGGCAGGTTCAAGCGATCAATTGTTCCCGTGACAATTTGAATCCCGATGTGATCCAGCGTGCCTCAAGCTCTTTCAGTTTCCTGCCAAGTGCCGGGCCAGACAGGGTTGGTGCAAGATCAGCGGCGCGAACCGGAAATACCGCCGTCGCACCCTTGGCGATATCCGCCTGCCAGTCACTGGCAAGTGGTTGGCCAAAGATCGCCCCCCGCGCCAAAAGGATATCGCGCGCCGCGTCGGCCCCATGCCGATACGCCAGTTCCAATGCGCCCGTCATCGCGCCGATACCGTCGCGCAGGACCTCAAGCCGTCGTGCCTGGTCGCGCGACAGTCGCAGCGCCGGGGCGGCGGACGCGCCGCCCAAAACCGAAAGCCGCCGGATGGCGTCGGGCGCAAGACCGGACTCAAAATGCACCAAAGGCGCCAGCGCGCGCGAATCGGCACCCGTCAGAACCTGGGCCAGGACGCCCGTCGCCTGCATCGCAGCAATGGCGGGGGACGGGTCCGGGGCGGCCAGAAGTTTCAGCATCTCATGGCCCACCCGTTCACGGGAAAGCGTCTCTATTCCGGCGGAAAGTGCCGCGCAGGCAGCCAAACCTTCGGCGTCAAATCCCAGGGCTTGGTCGCCATATCGGGCATGAAAACGGAAAAATCGTAGGATCCGCAGGTAATCTTCGCGGATACGGTCTTCAGGCTTGCCGACAAAACGAACACGGCGGGCAAGCAGATCAGGAAGGCCGCCCAGGGGATCGATGACCAAACCCGACGCATCGGCATAAAGTGCGTTCATCGTCAGATCCCGGCGCATGGCATCTTCGTCGATGCGGTCGGAAAAAGCCACAACCGCCCGCCGCCCGTCAGTTTCCACATCGCGGCGAAAGGTCGTGACCTCATGCGGCTTGCCACCGGCGATGACAGTCACGGTGCCGTGGTCGATCCCGGTTGGCACCACCCGCAGCCCGGCGGCTTTGGCCAGTGCAATAACGGTTTCGGGGGGCGCATCGGTGGCAATGTCGATATCGTCTATCGCCACGCCCAAAAGCCCGTTGCGGACGCAGCCGCCGACCAAAAGTGCTTGGTGGCCGGC
>JANMDM010000223.1:0-2559 GCA_031376305.1 Pseudomonadota bacterium
TTCCCGCTGATCCCGGTCCCGCTCCCCTGCGCCTGCGGCTGACCCTGGGGCGGCAGGGCGATATCGACCTGACCTCGGGGCCCCTGCTGCCCAATCCGCCCTTGTGGCAGCTGCGGATCGCCTCTGACCGCCTTGCCTCAACCGACCCGCGTCTGGCACATAAAACCACCGATCGCGGTCTTTACGATCAGACCCGAAATGCCCTGCCAAAAGGCATCGACGAGGTGCTGTTTTTGAACGAAAGGGATGAGCTTTGCGAAGGCACCATCACCACCCTGTTTTTTGATCTGGGCGATGGGTTCTGTACGCCGCCCCTGATCTGCGGTTGCCTGCCCGGCGTGCTGCGCGCTGAATTTCTGGAAACCGGGCAGGTCCGCGAAGCGCGGCTTGCGGCCAGCGACCTGCCCCGCGCCCGGCTGCACATGGGTAATTCGCTGCGCGGTCTGATCCCGGCGCAGCTTCAGGCCTGATCCGGTCCGCCCTTCGCGGCCATCGCCGACAGTTGCCCCTCAAGCTTCGCGAACAACTCCTCCAACTGTCGCATGCGCATGTCATCGACCTTTTCATGCAAGGACATGATCTCCAGCTCGGCCTTCAGGTTCACCTCGTAATCATGGGCGGCGACGATCCGGTCTTTCACGGCCTGCCGGTTTTGCGACATCATGATCACCGGTGCCTGCAAGGCCGCCACCATCGACAGGATCAGGTTGAGAAAGACGAAGGGGTATGGATCGGCAGCTGCGGTCATCAACCAGGCGTTCGACACCACCCAGGCCAAAATCACCCCGAAGAACAGAAAGATAAAGTTCCACGACCCGCCAAAGGCCGCGACTTTATCCGCCACCCGGTCCCCCAGAGACAAGCCTTCGTGGTACGTCGCGCTGACATCGCGCGAGATCGCCGCCCGCGCGGCGATGCGGCTCAACACCTTCTGCTCGCGTTCGGGCAAATCATCGTACCCCGTGCTCAGCAGTTGCTCTGCCAGTTTGCGTACATGCGCCTCCATTTTCTCCCCCAGCACCAGACGAGGGCCCTGCCCCCACCCCGATCAAATACGTCAGACACGGGGAAAACGGAACGCCTTTCACCTTTGTAAAAATATCCTCGGGGGTAGCCCGGATGAAATCCGGGCGGCGGGGGCAGACAGCCCCCGTTTTTGCCGGCTAGCGTTGTGCAACTTCCCAGCGCGGAATCATCTGTGGCGCCGTATTCGCCGGTGCCAACATGCCTTTGCCCAAAATATGATCCGCCGCCTTTTCGCCGGTCATGATCGACGGCGCGTTCAGATTGCCATTGGTCACCCTGGGGAAGATCGAGCTGTCGGCAACCCGCAACCCTTCGACCCCGATCACCCGGCACTCGGCATCGACAACCGCCAGCGGATCGTTGCGCCGTCCCATCCGCGCCGTGCCGCAAGGGTGGTAAGCGCTTTCGGCATGATCACAGATAAAGCTGTCGATCTCCGCGTCGCTTTGGAAGCGCTCACCGGGCTGGATCTCGTGTTTGACATAGGGCTTAAACGCCTCCTGCCCGAAAATCTCGCGCGTCAGGCGCACACATTTGCGAAACTCATCCCAGTCGTCAGGATGCGACATGTAGTTGAAGCGGATGACAGGCGCCGCCTTCGGATCGCCCGAGCGCAACGTCACCGCCCCGCGCGACTTCGACCGCATCGGCCCGACATGGGCCTGAAAGCCATGGCCCTCGGCTGCCACCTTCCCATCATAGCGCACGGCGATGGGCAGAAAATGATACTCGATATCCGGGTAGTCGATGCCTTTGTCGGACCGGATAAAGGCGCAGCTTTCGAACTGGTTCGACGCCCCAAGGCCTTTGCCGCTCAGCAGCCATTGCGCGCCAATCAATGCCTTGCCCCAGATGTTCCAGTATTTGTAAAGCGTGATCGGCTGCAGGCTGGCAAATTGCATATAGATTTCAAGGTGATCTTGCAGGTTGGCGCCGACGCCGGGACGGTCGGCCACCACCTCGATGCCATGTTCGGCCAGATGCGCCGCCGCGCCGACGCCCGACAGCATCAACAGCTTCGGCGTGTTGATCGACGAGGCCGCCAGAATCACCTCGGCCCGCGCGCGGATCACCTCGACCTTGCCGCGCCGTTCAACCTCGACCCCCACCGCCCGGCCATTCTCGATCACCACCCGCCGCGCCAAGGCTCGCGTCAGCTGGCAGTTTTCGCGCCTCAACGCGGGCTTGAGGTAAGCATTCGCCGCCGACCAGCGCTTGCCCTTCCAGATGGTGGCCTCCATCGGGCCAAAGCCTTCCTGCTGCGCGCCGTTATAATCGCCGGTCACCTCATACCCCGCCTGACGCCCCGCCTCGACGAACGCATGGAACAACGGGTTGGCGCGCGGTCCCCGCGTGATGTGCAGCGGTCCCGAGGTGCCGCGATATTCACTCTCGCCGCCGCCATGCCAGGTTTCCATCCGCCGGAAATAGGGCAGCACGTCGGCGTATGACCAACCGTCCGCCCCCTGATCAGCCCAATGGTCGAAATCCTTGGCGTGGCCGCGCACAAAAACCATGCCATTGATCGAGGAC
>JANMDM010000250.1:0-5609 GCA_031376305.1 Pseudomonadota bacterium
GTGCCGGTGCCGGGCGCGATCGAGGGATCAAAGCCGTCGATGTCGATGGTGACGTAATAGCGCGCCGCCGCCGGGATACGCTCCAGCACCGCATCGACGCCCAGCTTGCGGATCTGCCTGACCGAGAGGATGTCTGACCCCATCATCCGCGCGGCCTCGTAACCATCCTTTGCGGTGGAAGACACGTTGCGGATACCAAGCTGCGACAGCCCGGTGACATAGGGCTTTTCCGCCGCCCGCCGCATCGGGTTGCCATGCCCGAAGCGAACCCCATGCCGGACATCAACAAAGTCGAGATGCGCGTCGAACTGCACGATATGGATCGGCCCGTTCTTGGCGCAATCCTCGGCGAAGGCGTTGATGCAGGGAATGTTGACCGAATGATCGCCCCCCAGGACCACCGGCAGCGCCCCGGCCTCCAGGATCTTGCGGACGCCGTATTCGATGTTGGCGTGGCTGGTTTCGGTGTCGGTATGCACAATATCGGCATCCCCCAGATCGACCATCCGCACCTTGTCGGAGGGCAGATAGGTGGCGTCATCCTCGTGGTCATAGGCGCCGCCATGGCCGAAGGAGAACAGCGTGGACGCCTCGCGGATGCCGCGCGGCCCAAAGCGCGCCCCGGCCCGCCATTGGGTGCCGAAATCGAAGGGTGCGCCAAGGATCGCCACGTCGGCGTCGATCCGGTCCCAGTCCGGCTGATAGGGGCTTTTGCCAAAGGTGCAGATGCCGACGAACGGCAGGTTCAGGCGCCCGCTGTCATAAGAGTTCCCGGCCATGGCCTCCCCTTTTCTCGAAAAACACCGACAGTAGGCCTGCGACTCATAAATTGAAAAATACCTATGATTTCATGTTTACTTATGGTTTTCTCTATGTATGCCGAATGCCGCCCCAAATATCCGTTCGCACCGAAGCGCTTTGGGGGACGTGGATCTCCGTCTGTTGCGGGTCTTTGCCGAAATCGTGCGCTGCAACGGCTTTTCGGCGGCGCAATCCAGTCTGGGCATGACTCAGGCGACGATTTCAGCCCATATGCGCCACCTTGAAGACCGTCTTGGCGTGCGCCTGTGCGAGCGCGGCCGCAGCGGGTTCTTCATGACCGATGAGGGCAAGCAGATCCATGCGGCCGCGCTTGACCTTTTCGGGTCCATCGAACGGTTCCAGGGCGCGGTGGGTGACGCCCAAGGCGAGCTGACCGGGCGGCTGACATTCGGCACGGTCGACGCCATGGTTTCGAACCGGGCACTCAATCTGCAGGCTGCAATCGGGAATTTTGCGCGTTTGGCACCGAAGGTGCATCTCGACATTGACGTCGCCGCCCCACAGGCGCTGTCGCAGGGCATTTTGAGCGGCCGGTATCAGATCGTGCTGATGCCCGCGCAAAGGCATGTTTCGCAAATCCATGCGGTAGATGTCTTTTCGGAAAGGCAGAACCTCTATTGCGGGCGCGGTCACGATTTATTCGGAGTGGCGGATTCCGACATGACGCCCGCCCTGCTCGCGCTGCAGGCTTTTGCCGGACGATCCTACATGCAGCAAGCGCCGATCTGCGGTGTGGATTTTCGCTGGAGCGCGGTGACAGCACATATGGAAAGCACGCTTCTGCTGCTACTGTCCGGTGCATACATCGGGTTCCTGCCCGATCATTATGCAGCGCCTGCGCTGCAGGCGAACGATCTGCGCGCGCTTGCACCGGACAGGTTCACGTTCGAAGACGCGTTCCAGATTGTCTATTCGAGGGAAAGACCGACGCGGGCAGCGGAACTCATGGTCAGCGCCATTTCGAGCGCGAAAGAGGTGGCCTGACGGGATGAACCGCCTAGCTACTGGTACGCAGCGACTTGTCCGTCCCTGACTGTCGCTTCAGTCTGTTCTGCACCGTCGCCGGGCTGATCGAAGGGGCGGCGTGCATCATGCGCCGCGCTGCTAGGCCGCAATCACCTGCGCCAGCGCCTCCAAACCGGGCCGCATCGGATGAGACTGCATGCAGGTGAACCCCAGAATGAGCGCGGATAGGGCTGAGCGCAATACTCGCTCGGCGGATAGCCGTGGATCCCCATATCCTGCGCCCATTCCATCTGACGCAGCCGCCGCGCCAGCGAGAGCATCCGCCCGAGCGGATGGTGCCGTAACGGCATGGTGAAGGCGAGGCGCAGCCGCGGGATACCGGCGGCCGCCTGTTCGAAATCCATGCCCTCGCCAGCGACGGGCGGCACGCTCGACCGCCGGTCCACCATCACCAGCGTCAGAAGCGCCCCCGATTGCTGTTTGGCCATGTCCTTGCCGCTGCGGGGCTGCGGGTGCCCCCTCCTGCCGCAGGGTGTCACCATTGCGTACCGATGTAAACGGCGGTCCTTTGACCGCGCTTCAGCGGCGCCGCAGCCGGTCGATCGCCGCTGCGTGCAACTCGGCATTCGCTGCCATCAGCACCGTCTCGAACTGTCGTGCATCGGCCAGCGGCTGCCCGTCCCAATCCGTGACGATGCCACCCGCGCCCTCGATGATCGGCAGTTGCGGCAGGATGTCGTAGTCATGGACGTTGCCCTCCAGCAGCAGATCCACCGTTCCCAGCGCCAGAAGTCCCGCCGCGTAGCAATCATGCGATGTCCGGTGGAAGCGCGCGGCAGCGGCGAGGCCGATGTAGCGCCCGCGCGCGTCCGCATCAAAATGATCCAGCGCCGAGGTGTAGACGACGGCGTCCGCGATGCGGCGGGTGTCGCTGGTGCGGATCGCCACACCATTCAGCACCGAGGCGCTCCCCGCCTGCCCCAGCCAGCGTTCGCCGGTGATCGGCTGGTCGATGATCCCCAGCACCGGTTGGCCGCGATGCAAGAGCGCGATCTGCGTGCCGAAAGCAAGCGAGCCGGAGACAAAGGATTTCGTGCCATCTATCGGGTCGAGCACCCAAACCCACTCGGCCTCCGGCTGGTGCAGGCCGAATTCCTCACCGCGGATGCCATGATCGGGGAAACGCTCCCCGATCATGCGGCGCATCAGGGCTTCGGCCTCGCGGTCGGCGATGGTGACCGGGCTTGCGTCGGTTTTGGCGTCGATGGCAAGCCGGGTGCGGAAATAGCGGCGGATCACCGGGCGCACCGCATCGGCCATGGCATTGGCCAGGTCCAGCATTTCGGGCTGGCAAAGGGTCAAGGGCGGCGCGATCATGGGCGGTTCCTTTGGTTCTCGGCTTCCGCCGCGATATCGTCAAGCATGGCCCGAACCGTGGCGACCTGCACCCGTGCCGCCGCCGCCTCGCGGGAAAGACGCAGGGCGAGATCCCCCGCGCCGGGATCGGTGTAGCTCTGCGTCCGCGCCGCGATGAAGGGATCGGGGCCATCCGAGGGGAAGCGCAGCGCCGGCGCGAAATACGCCTCCTCCTCCTCCAACCCAAAGGCCGTCACCTGCGGCATGTCGTGCCCCAGAAGAAGAAGTTCGCACAGAAGGGCGTGCATCGGCAGACGGCCCTCGCCCGAGCGGCAGGCGAGATGCGCCCATCCGTCGCGGTCGGGGACAATCCGGCAGTCCTTCACATGCACTTCGGTGACCTGCCGCGCCTGACAGGCCAGAGCCGCAAGCGGCGTTTCATAGGCATTGACCATGTTGCCGAAGTCGAACAGCAGGCTCAGGCGCGGATTGCCGACACGCTCGATGATCCCGACCAGTTCGGCCGAGGTCAGATCCTCGTGTTGTTCCAACGTGAAGCGCATCCGCCCTTCCGGGTCGAACTGCTCCAGCCGGCGCAGATCCTCGGTCGCCCGGGCGATGATTTCGGAAACCCGCCCCTCATAGCGCGGATAGCAGCGCAGCGATCCGGCCCCCACGGCCCGCGCTATCGCCACCGCCTGCGACAGACCGGCGGCTTCGGTGGTGCTGGTCTCCACGTGCACGGCCAGACCGAGCGCGGCGGCCCGCGCGCCGAACTGGTGCCGCGCCGCGTCCGGCATGGCCTGCAGGCTGGCGGCCTCGCCATCCTCGACGTGGATCTTCACGCCGACCAGCCCTTGCTCAACCGCAAACTCCAGCAGGTCCGCCGGTGACATGCCGCCAAAACGGAAGTTCAGATGAAAGGCATAGGCGTGCGCGAAGAGCGGCGCGCTGCGGGCCCGCTCGTCAAGGCGGGCGGCCTCGGGGCACGGCAGCGCCCGGATGCGCGCGCGCCAATCGCTTCCCGGTTCCATGAAAGCAGGTGGGGCGTTCACCGCAGGCCCTCCGGACGACGTTCGCGCTGGCGCAGCACGCCAAGCGGCAGGAACATATATGCGACGAACAGAGCCGTGTAGAGACGCAGCACCAAATGGCTGCCCGAACCTGTGCGGGTCATGTCGCGATATCCTTCAGGCTGACCTTCAAAAGCCGCATCATCCCGAAGATGAACAGCGTGCAGACAACCAGCAGGCCGAGCGCATAGGCTGCGCCGCCGTTCCAGTTGGTCGCCTCGAAGCAGCGGTTGTAGTTGAGCTGGGTGAACCACGGCGCCGCCGTGCCGCGTGTCATGATGCAGCCCACGGCGACGCCGGGCCGGGCATGGGGGATGACCACGCGGGAGTGGATGCGCCAGAGCGACTGCTCGGTCATGATCACCTGCGGTGCGGCGATCAGGCCGAGGATCCAGAGGCCGGCAAACAGCAGGATCAGCAGGGCGAGTGGGCGCCCGAAGGCGCGGGTCAGCCTAATCATCAGCCAGGTCCCCCCTGCGGCAGGATCACCGCATCCGCCGCATCGAAGCCCAGCGTGACGGCACCCAAGGAAAGGTCCGCCCCACCCAGATGCGGCAGATGAACGGATAGCACATGATCCTGCGCTTTCAAGGTCAGCGTCGAATACCCTGATCGCGCTGCCGCGAGCGACCTTTGTAACCGTCCGGCCTGACCGCGGTTAGGTCGGACGGTTACATTCAATCCATATCGCCGGGCGACCTGCGCAACCGACACATCCGGCGCCGTCGTCTGAAGACAGATCGACCGCTTCTCGTCATCAGACCAAGGCCGCCTCGTTCGACGCGCAACTCCCAACCCCATAGTGTCCACTAGCCAAAGCGGACACTAACCGACCAACTCTATCACCGGCAGGGCAGTCAGGCCGGACGGTTACTGCAGATCAACCGAACCACCTCTAACTGACCTGCCCCTCCGCCCGCGTCGCAACTTGCCCAGTTTTGTTGACCTATTGTTGACCCGGGTGTTGCGTAACAGAATACCCCACAAGATTTCTCTTTCAGGGTATTGTTATTGCTAGGTTTTTTGGTTGCGGGGACAGGATTTGAACCTGTGACCTTCAGGTTATGAGCCCCATCTCCCGGGAAACACTTCTCCTTTTATTTCAACAGGTTACGCGATAACCTCTTGAACTGGCGACGCTTTCCAACCGCATCTTGCCGCAGCCAACCGCGGCGGACGGGTCCAAACGGGGAACAAAGTAGTTAGACAGGTTGACCTATTGTTGACCCGACCGAGATCGTCCTCGCCCGAATCACCTTCTTGCAGCAAAGTGTATGGCGCGCGAGTCAGTTTCGCGTGCGCGACGTACTCGGCCCTAACCGGTCACTCGACCGCGGAGGTCGCATCCCGGCGGCTTCCCAGAGCCGGCCATTTGGACTGGACGCAGCATTT
>JANMDM010000276.1:0-3119 GCA_031376305.1 Pseudomonadota bacterium
GAGGTGGCAAGGGGCGCGCGGAAGTCGATGCCCTGGGCGGCGCAGAGCAGTTCGACGCCCAAGATGCGGTCAAGATTTTCGATCATCCGCATCAGGCGGCGGGCACCGTGGGCGGCCATGCTGACGTGATCTTCCTGATTAGCGCTGGTGGGGGTCGAGTCGGTCACGCAGGGCATGGCGATGTGTTTGTTTTCACTCATCAAAGCCGCTGTCGTCACTTCGGCGATCATATAGCCGGAGTTCAGACCGGGATTGGGCGTGAGGAAGGGGGGCAGGTCGTAGCTGAGCGTCGGATCGACCATCAGCGCCACCCGGCGCTGGGCGATGGCACCGATTTCGGCCAGTGCCAACGCAATCATGTCGGCGGCAAAGCCCACCGGTTCGGCGTGGAAATTGCCGCCTGAAACGATGAGCCCGGCTTTGGTCAGCACCAAGGGGTTGTCGGTGGCGGCGTTCGCCTCGATCTGGAGCGTGCGGGCGGCCATGCGCAGCACGTCCATCGCCGCCCCGGTCACCTGCGGCTGGCAGCGGATGCAATAGGGGTCTTGCACGCGGGTATCGTCTTCGCGGTGGCTTTCGCGGATGACCGAACCGTCGAGCAGCGCGCGTAAGGTCGCTGCCGCCTCGATCTGACCGGCATGGCCGCGCAGATCGTGGATTTCGGGTTGCAGCGGTGCGGTCGAGCCCATGATGGCGTCGGTCGACAGCGCCGAGGTGACAAGGGCGGCTTGCGCCGCGCGCCAGCCTTCGAACAGGCCCGCCAGTGCAAAGGCGGTGGAAAACTGTGTGCCGTTGATAAAGGCGAGGCCTTCCTTGGGGCCAAGCGGGATGGGTGTCAGGCCCGCAGCCTTGAGGGCATCGGTGCCGGGCAGGATGTGGCCCTGATATTCGGCCTCGCCGGCACCGATGATGACGGCAGTCATGTGGGCCAAGGGGGCAAGGTCGCCCGAGGCGCCGACCGAGCCTTGCGCCGGGATCACCGGGGTGACGCCACGGGCCAGCATTTCCTCAAGAATTTCTACCAGTTCCCAGCGGACACCGGACGCGCCACGGCCAAGGGACAGCAGTTTCAGCGCCATCATCAGCCGGGTGTGGCGGCGGGCGATGGGGTCGCCGACGCCGCAGCAATGCGACAGAATGAGGTTGCGTTGCAGGGTGGCGGTGTCTTTGGGGGCGATGCGCATGCTGGCCAGTTTGCCAAAGCCGGTGTTGACGCCGTAAACCGGCACGTCACCTGCAGCGGCGCGGGCAATGGCGGCGGCGGCGGATTCGACCGCCGGGCGGCAGGCGCGGTCAAGGCGCACCGGTAGTTCCTCGAAATAGATGCGGGCGAGGTCGGCGAGCGTGACGGCGCCGGGGGTGAGGGTCAGGGTCGTCACAGGGTGCCTCCGATGATGCGGGTGTGAAGGGGGTTGAAGCCGATCCGGTAGGCCAGTTCGGCCGGGTGGTCAGCGTTCCAGACGGCGAAATCGGCGCGCAGGCCGGGGGCGAGCGTGCCGCGGTCGGACAGCCCAAGGGCGCGGGCAGCGTGGCGGGTGGCCCCGGCCAGGGCTTCTTCGGGCGTCATGCAAAACAGGGTGCAGGCCATGTTCATCGCCAGCAGCAGCGACGACATTGGCGAGGATCCGGGGTTCATATCGGTGGAAACCGCCATCGGCACGTTATGCTGGCGCAAGAGGTCGATGGGCGGGGCCTTGGTTTCGCGCAAAGTGTAGAAGGCGCCGGGCAGGATCACCGCAACGGTTCCGGCGGCGGCCATTGCCTGTACGCCAGCCTCATCGAGATATTCCAGATGATCCGCCGAGAGTGCGCCGTAGCTGGCCGCCAGCGCCGCGCCGCCAAGGTTGGAAAGCTGTTCGGCGTGGAGTTTGACCGGCAGGCCAAGGGCGCGGGCCACATCGAAGACCCGGGCGATCTGGGCGGGGGAAAAGGCGATGCCTTCGCAAAAGCCGTCGACGGCGTCGACCAGGCCTTCGGCATGGGCGGCTTTCAGGGTGGGGATGCAGATATCGTCAATATAGGCGTCAGCGCGGCCAGCAAATTCGGCGGGCACGGCATGGGCGCCAAGAAAACTGGTGCGGATGGTGATCGGGCGCAGGGTGGCGAGCTGCCGTGCGGCGCGCAGCATCCGGCATTCGGTATCCCGATCAAGGCCGTAGCCGGACTTGATCTCGATGGTTGAAACCCCCTCGGCGATCATCGCGTCGATGCGGGGCAGGGCTGCGGCGATGAGGTCGGCTTCGGAGGCGGCGCGGGTGGCGCGGACGGTCGAGACGATGCCGCCACCGGCGCGGGCCACGTCTTCGTAACTGGCGCCGTTGAGGCGTTGCTCGAATTCGCCCGCGCGGTTGCCGCCGTGGACGGTATGGCTGTGGCAATCAATCAGCGCCGGAGTGACAAGCCGTTGACCGAGATCGGTGTGCGGCAGGGCGGCGAAGGTGCGCGGCAGATCTGCGGACGGACCGACCCATTGGATCACGCCGTCCTGCACGGCGATGGCCGCATCGGGGATCAGGCCATAAGGGTTTGCGCCGGCCATGGTGGCGGCGGTCAGGTTCACGAAAAGATGCGCCGTGGAGGTCATGGATCGCTGCCCGCTAATTTCGGTTGCCGACTCAGCTTTTATGCCAGTATAGGTAATATGTCTAGACATAAGGAGCCTGCGGATGATTTTTGCGAAACGCGCCTTGTTGGCATCGGGTTGGGCGACGGATGTGCGCGTCGCGCTGAGCGCAGGGGCGATTGCCAGGGTGGAAACCGGCGGTCCGGCGGCGCCAGGGGATGTGCGCGTCGACACGCTGCTGCCGGCGCTGGCCAATCTGCATTCGCATACCTTTCAGCGCGCCATGGCCGGGATGACCGAGTATCGCGCCCGGGGCCGTGAAAGTTTCTGGACCTGGCGCGAGCTGATGTACCGCTTTCTGGACCGCCTGACGCCCGAACATATCGAGGCCATCGCCGCGCAGGTGTTTGTGGAGATGCAGGAGGCGGGGTATGCCTCGGTGGGCGAGTTTCACTATGTCCATCACCAGCCCGGTGGCGCGCCTTATGCCGATATCGCCGAGCTCACGTCGCGGATCTTTGCGGCGGCGGGGCAGACCGGGATCGGGCTGACGCAT
>JANMDM010000287.1:0-14360 GCA_031376305.1 Pseudomonadota bacterium
CCGCTGGCGTTGACTATGCCGCACCACCGCGAAACGGACCCCAAGCTGCCGATGTTGCCGCCGCAGCGGCGATGAGCGATGCGGAACGCAGCCAAATGATCGCGGGCATGGTCGACGGGCTTGAAGCGCAGCTCCTGGATAGCGGAGGGACCGCCGCTGAATGGGCGCAACTTCTGACCGCCCTTGGGGTGCTCAAGCAAACCGACCGTGCCCGCGCCGTTTGGGCCAAAGCGCAAACGGCCCTTGCCGGTAATACTGTCGGGCTGGACCTTGTGCGCACAGCGGCCAAAACCGCCGGTATCGCGGAATGATCTTTACCGAGATCACGGATTTTGCCGCGGCCCTGCCCGCCAACAGGGCGTTGGCCGGGCTTGACCTTGGGGAAAAAACCATTGGCGTCGCGGTGTCGGATCGTCTGCTTTCTGTCGCCTCGCCGTTGTCGACCATCCGGCGGACGAAATTCACCGCCGATGCCACCGCTTTACTGGACATCATCACCAAGCGCGAGATCGCTGGCGTGATCCTTGGGCTGCCGCTGAACATGGACGGCTCCGAGGGTCCGCGCTGCCAGTCGACCAGGGCATTCGCCCGCAATCTTTCCCGTCTGACCGACCTGCCCATCGGCTTTTGGGATGAGCGTCTGTCGACCGTCGCTGCCGAAAGGGCGCTTTTGGAGGCGGATACGTCGCGAAAACGTCGCTCCGAGGTCATAGATCATGTCGCCGCCGGGTATATCCTGCAAGGAGCGCTCGACAGGATCGGGCATATGAGGCGGCAAAGGTGAGTGGCGACGACATGCGCGACGAAGTCTGGAAACGCGACGAGGTGGACTCGCCCTGCGTGAAGCTTTGCACGGTACATCCGACCGAAAGGCTGTGCATCGGCTGCCTGCGCACCGTTGAGGAAATCACCGCCTGGAGCCGGATGGACGCGGCCACCCGCAGCACGATTATCGCCGAACTGCCGCTGCGCGCCCCGCGCCTGTCGCACCGACGGGGGGGGCGTGCGGCAAGGCTTGAGCGCCGCGCCGCGGAATAGCCGACCCCAGCGGGCTTAGTCGCCCAGCCAGTCAGCAACTCGGGGCAACTCGGGGCGAAAATACGCGATGATCCGGCCTTCCGGCGGGCCGACGGCCCCTGTTGCCCACGGGCTGACTCCGTGCAAAAGATGGCGATGCAGCAAAATCGCCTGACCCGGTTGAGCGTGCAGAACCAGCCGCGCACAGGTGGCAAAAACTTTGGCGCGGGCCGCGTGATAGGCATCGGTCACGTCAATGTCGGACCATTGGTCGGGATGATGCGCGCCAAGAGCATCGCGAAAAGTCCGGGCCATAATCTTGTGACTGCCGTCCCAGACCACCAGCGGGGCGGCCCCTGCATCTGTGGCATTCAGCGCAATTCCCAGCACGAAAGCATGGGGTTCGCGGATCATCCGGCGACGGCCCGGGCCGATGGGCAATATCCCGTCGATATGCGCGGCGTCGCGGGTCTTGCGGTATTGGAAGGCGGTGGCGGACTCGTCGGGCGACGGTTGCGGATAGCCGGGGCGCGTGGTTGACAGCTGCGCGCGGTGGAAGCGCTGGGGGCCGAAAATCCCTGCCACCGCGGCAGCGGCGCGACCTCGCAACGGGGTTCCGGCGACTGAGCCATCCGCCATATTGTCCAGCGCCTCAACCCCGACAAACCAGGTGCCGCCGCAACGCCAGGGATCGGCACTGCGTGCAATGGCCGTTCGGGCCAGGGGTAAGGCCGCGTTGACCCAGGCCGCCAGCTCTGGGTCATGCGCAAACCTGACCCAGCCCTGTGTCGCCAGTGCCTGCGCTACCATCCGGCTGCCTTGCGCAGCATGTTCAGCGCCACAACCGTCAGAAATCCGGCAAAAACCCGCCGCAGCGGCGTCGCATCCAAGCCATGGGCAAGTTTCACCCCGTAAGGCGTGGTGATCAACGTCATCGCAATGATGATGCCAAAAGCGGGCAGGTTGACCGCCCCCAGCGCATAGGGTGGCGCGCCGGCGATGGGTGTGAACAGCAACACGGCAACCGAAGGCACCGCAATGACGACCCCCCAGCCCGAGGCCGTTGCGACGGCGCGGTGGATCGGGGTGTTGTAAAGGCTCATCAGCGGCACGCCAAAACTGCCGCCGCCGATCCCCATCAAGACCGACAAGAAACCAACCAATGGCGACAGCACCGCCCGCGCCAGCCCCTGCGGCATGGCGGGGCCAAAGCGCCACTGGCTGCGGCCAAAGCCAAGGTAAAATGCCACAACCAGCGCCAACACCCCGAAGATAAATTGCAGCGCCGTCGTTTGCAGCTGTGACACCGCCCAAACCCCGGCAAGTGCCCCCAGCGCGATGCCGGGGGCCCAGCTGCGCAATATCGCCCAGTCAACAGCACCACGTTTGTTATGGGCCAGCGCTGATCGGGTCGAGGTGACGATGATGGTGGCGAGCGACGTGGCAATGCAAACCCGCATCAGCCCCGGACCGCCGAACCCAAGTGCCGAAAATGTATAGAAGAATGCCGGGACGAGGATGATACCGCCGCCCACCCCGAGCAACCCCGAGATCACCCCGGCAAAGGCGCCAATGGCCAGCAGCAGTACAAGCATCGGCAGAAGATGGGCAAGATCTGGCATCAAGAACCTCGGGGCTGACGGATAAGGATTAACGGCTGATGCAGGCGAAGGCCAGCGGGGTTGACACGCAAAGGGCTCTGCCAATAGTTAATCACATGATTAACTATCAACACGCCCTTGATCCGATCTTTCACGCAATGGCCGATGGCACGCGCCGACAAATCATCGCGCGGCTCAGCTTTGGCCCCGCAACTGTCACTGACATTGCGGCCCCGCTGACGATCAGCCTGCCAGCGGTATTGCAGCATTTGAAAGTCCTGGAAAATGCCCGCATCATCAGCAGTCAAAAAATTGGCCGCACCCGGACATGTCATCTTGATCTTCCGGCCTTGAGCCGCGCCGAAACCTGGATAGCGGAACGGCGACAGTTCTGGTCCGACCGGATCGACCGGCTTTCAGACTTTCTCACTGAAACCGACGCCAATTCGACCGATGACAGGAGCCTGAAATGATCCGCCGCTGTGTCATTCATTCGTCTTTCACCCTTACCTGAATGGGCATGATGGCCCAGGCATGCGTAAGGCCGGAACAGAGTGGCTGCTTGACACGCTGGCCGCGATGCTGAGCGAGTCGACTTGACGGTCTTAAGATCAGCCGCTGAAAAGCGATATTTGAGCCACGATGATGAGAGGCAGATTCAGACGGCGGCGGATTCAAGCGCGCCAAGCGCCGCATCCAGAACCTCAAGTCCGGCGCCCGGTGCATTGGCGCGTTCCGAAAGGAGGCGCCGCCAGTGTTTAGCGCCGGGGCGGTTGTGGAACAGCCCCAGAATATGGCGGGTGATCTGGTGGAGCCTGCCACCGGACGCAAGGTGGCGGCTGATATAGGGGCGCATCCGGTCAAGCACCGCGAAACGGTCTGGCCCCGGCGGGCCGCCAAAGATCTGCGCATCGACGCCAGAAAGCGTATCCCATGGCTGGTGATAGGCGGCACGGCCAAGCATCACCCCGTCCAGGCCCTGCTCAAGGAACCCGCGCGCCTGATCCAGCGAAGTGATCCCACCATTGACCGAGATGTGAAGATGCGGGAACTGCTGTTTCATCGCCAGCACCAACCCGTAATCCAGCGGCGGAATTTCACGGTTTTCCCTGGGGCTTAGCCCCTGAAGCCAGGCTTTGCGGGCGTGAATTGTCACGCGGCGAACGCCCACGGCGGCGATGGTTTCAAGGAAGGCGGGTAAAACTTCGGCCGGGATTTGGTCATCAACCCCGATGCGGCACTTTACGGTTACGTCCACCGGGCCAGCCGCCATCATCGCCGCGACGCAGTCCGCCACCAAGGCCGGACTTTTCATCAAGACGGCGCCAAAGCAGCCAGATTTCACCCGGTCCGAGGGGCATCCGACATTTAAGTTTACCTCAGCGTAGCCATAGGCAGCGGCAATGCGGGTGGCCGCGGCCAAACTGACGGGGTCAGCCCCCCCAAGCTGCAAGGCAACGGGGTGTTCCGCCGGGTCAAACCCCAGCAACCGTTCGCGCGGACCATGAATGACCGCCTGGGCGGTGACCATTTCAGTGTAAAGCAACGCCTGGCCGGTTATCTGTCGATGAAAGTAGCGGCAATGCCGGTCGGTCCAGTCCATCATCGGCGCGATGGACAGGCGGGCAGAGGTCAAGAGTGGCAGGTTGGCATTCATCGGCGCTATGTAGCCAATGGGCAGGCCTGCAACAACCCCGTGGCGTTGAAGTCGCGCCTGACGGGCAATGGTTGCGGTCGCGCCCGGTTTCCCCGATGATCCGCCGCAGCCGCAGTTGCGAAAGTTCGTCCCGATGAAACCGATCCTTGTCCTGAACGGACCCAACCTCAACTTGCTGGGTAAGCGCGAGCCTGAGATCTATGGCCGCGAAACCCTGGCCGATGTCGAGGCATTGTGTAGTGCGGCGGCGAAAATCGGAGGATTGGTGGCCGTCTGCCATCAGTCAAACCGCGAATATGAGCTGATCGACTGGATCCAGTCGGCGCGCGAAACCGCCAGCGCTATTATCATCAATCCCGGTGCCTTTACCCATACCTCCATCGCCATCTACGATGCGTTGCAGGCGTTTTCCGGGCCGGTGATTGAGGTGCATATCTCAAACATCCACAAGCGCGAGGCGTTCCGCCATCACTCCTATATCTCGGGCCGGGCCGACGCGGTCATCGCCGGGGCCGGAACCCAGGGATATACCTTCGCTGTGGCGCGGGTTGTGCATCTGTTGGCCAAGGGCTGACCCAGATGCAGCTGCCGGTCAATCGGTTCAAAGCCCGGCTTTTGGCGGGGGACAGTCAGATCGGATTTTGGGTGACGATCCCGGATCCGTCTGTGGTCGAAGCCATGGCGGGGGCAGGTTTTGACTGGATATTGCTTGATACCGAGCATACGGCGGTTGAAGTCAGTGCAATATTGCCGCTGTTACAAGCCGCCGCCCCCTACCCCTGTGATTGTGTCGTCCGCCCGGTTGAGAACAATCTGGCGCTGATAAAGCGCCACCTAGACCAAGGGGCGCAAACCCTGCTTTTGCCTTACATCCAGTCGCGGACCGAAGCCGAAGCGGCGGTGGCGGCGGTTCGCTACGCGCCAGACGGCTTGCGCGGTATGGCGGGCACAATGCGGGCGGCGCGCTATGGACGGGTGAAAAACTATGCGCAAACGGCGGGGACCGAGATCTGTCTGCTGTTGCAGCTTGAAACGGCGCTGGCGCTTGAGCGACTGGAGGAAATCGCATCGGTGCCGGGTGTCGATGGCATCTTCATCGGCCCCGCCGATCTTGCCGCCTCGATGGGGTTGGCCGGGCAAAGCGGCCATGCGGATGTGCGCCGCGCGATACTGTCGGCGATCACCCGGTTAAAGGTGATCGGCATGCCAGCAGGCATATTGACGCTGGATGCTGATTTTGCCCGTGACTGCATGGCGGCCGGCACCAGCTTCACGGCAGTGGGCCTGGACATGGCGCTTCTGGTCGGCGCTGCCGACCGGCTTGCGGCGGGGTTTGGCCGCAAGCGGTAATGCCGCCGGTTTATCAAGGAACTGCCGGAAGCCTCCGGCGGGGATATTTGGACAAAGATGAAAAACGTGCGACTGGTTATGCTTCGCCGTCGCGGCGAGCGTGGCGCGCCGATGGCACCAGCGCATGAGAAGGACGCGTCGAGGACTTAAAGATACAAAACGCGCCCAGACCGCTTTTGCCCGCCGCGCTGAGCGCCGACTGCATTCGATCAAGACGATGGCCCGCGACCTCGCCTGCGAGGCAGGTCAAACGCCCCGAGGTCAGGAACCGGGGTTGGCAGGCAAAATCACAGCCAGTTGCGCAGCTTAAATATCAAATAGGTCACAAGCGCCGATCCCACCATCAAGACCAGCGACAGCGGGTATCCCCAGGGCTGATTCAGCACCGGCATGTCAACGAAGTTCATGCCAAACACCGAGGCAATGAGCGTGGGCGGCAAGA
The DNA here is from genome assembly GCA_031376305.1 of Pseudomonadota bacterium. Taxonomy (GTDB): domain Bacteria; phylum Pseudomonadota; class Alphaproteobacteria; order Rhodobacterales; family Rhodobacteraceae; genus TMP-24. Next base: position 6,068 of record JANMDM010000287.1, read on the forward strand.
ACAGCACGGCCACCACCGAGACGATGCGCACCGTCATATTTTGCGACAAGTTGACCATGCCAAGCGTTGCGTCCGTGGCAAAGGCCAGCCGCGAGGACAGAAAGTCGGCATGCACCTCAAGCGACTGCAGATCCCGCAGGCGCGATTTGGCGTGCGTGCGCAGGGCGCGGGTGTCATGGGCTTCGTCCAGCGATTGGCTGAAGTGCGCCACCATGCGTTCGGCCGTCAAAAGCCCCAGACGGACCCGGCTGAGTTGTTCGCCCTGCGCGCCGATGTTTTGCAGGGCATCTTGCAAAATGGCCGGTTTTTTGGTGGCCTCCTTGCCGAATACGTTGCGGGCCGTGGTGTCAAGCGCCCGGCCCACCGCTTCCAACAGATCGGCCTGACGGCCGAGGATTTCCTCGATCAAGCCAAGAAAAATGTGCCCCGTGGTGGCGCAGCCGGTGGCAGTCTTGTCTGCCCGCGCCCCGAATGTTTCAAACGGGCGTGGCGCGTGATGGCGCACCGTCACCAACCGGTCGCGTGCCAGAATGAACGTCACCGGCGAAATCACCTGTTCCTTTTCCGGCGTCTGACCGGGAAGCACGACGGTCATATAGTCTGACCCTGCCTCGCGGTAGAGTCGGTTCGAGATTTCGATCTCTTCCATATCCGCAAGGGTCGGCACGCTTATCCCCAGGGTCTCCAACCGCGCGATCTGCTCAGGCGTCGGTCGATAGAGGTCAATCCAGACGGCGCTGTTTATCGGCGCCTCGGGCGGCAACAGGGTCAGACCATTGCCGTTTCTGACGTAAGAAAAGATCATCTTTTTGAACTCAACACTTTGTGCGGACAGTTGGCGGCACCATGCCAAGCTCCGCGCCAACAGTCGAGCCATCACGTGTGAGACGCCAATACGCTGGAGCCCGGGATTGAGGCGGGCAAGGCAGACAAGGCCCGCCGGATTTCAGTTGCCAGTCAAATGCCCCACAGCCTATTGCTTGCCGGTGCAACAACTCCGAGCGCCGCCGATGGAAACTGTCACCCCGGGACCAAACCAAAGCCGCGCTTTCCGGGATGCTTTGGGACGCTATGCAACGGGGGTGACGGTGGTGACCGCCACCGGTCCGGCGGGGCCTGTCGCCATCACAGCCAACAGTTTCACCGCCGTTTCGCTGGAACCGCCCTTGGTCCTGTGGTGCCCGGCCAAGCGCTCGTCCCGATTTCAGCTGCTGACCTCCGCCGAGTATTTTGCCATCCATATTTTGGCGGCGGATCAACTTGAGCTTTGTCAGAGGTTCGCGCGCGCCGGCAGCGACTTTACCGGGATTGACACCAAACTGACCCCGGAAGGCGCACCGCTCTTGCCCGGCGTTCTGGCGCGGTTCGACTGCAAAGCCCACGCCTGCCATGATGGCGGCGATCACGCGATCCAGGTTGGGCGGGTCTTGCGTGCCAGCTTTCGCGACGGCGCGCCGCTGTTGTTCTGGGGGGCGCTTTACGGCGACTTTCTCAAGCATGACTAAGGCGCACCGACCGGTTTTCACAGTTCCAATTCAGGGGGCCTGTGGCGGTCACCACAAGCAGACCAACCATGAAATCGGAACGCCGCGGCATCAGGCGTCAGCATATCGCATTGCTATGCCTGGGCCTCGGGCTGTAGTCTTCCCAAAGCTCTGAAGCGACAGCATCGACCCTTTACACCCCATGACCCTGCGACCAGATTTGGAGAATGCGCCCATGCCTCAAGGCAGTGACGGCCTGGACGAAAATGAACAGGTAAAAACCAAGGGAAAATCAAAAACCCTGACGCGAAACCGCGCGGGCACCGGGCAGCTGAACTTCCAGAGCACGACAAAGAAATCCGCCGAATTCCGCACCTGGTTTCGCGGGGCGCATACCAATTACAACCCGGATGTCGCCAGGATGCTGGACATAAAAGCCGCCGAGAAATTCATTCTCAGCGGCTGGGCGCCCAAGGTGCCATTGATCCGGCCCGACACGCAGATCACCGCTTTTGGCAGCTGTTTTGCCGCCAATATTTCCAACTGGCTGTCCAAGCGCCGCTTTCGGGTGTTGAACAAAGACGATGCGGCCAAAAACGCCTATGTGGTGGCCTGCGGCGAAGGCATGGTCAATTCCTTTGTCATCCGCCAGCAATTCGAATGGGCCTGGGAAAACAAGACCTTCGACGCGGCGCTCTGGCATGGCTACAAGGCCGAGGCATATGGCTATGATCCTGAAATCCAAGCCGAAACCAAACGCATCTTTGACGCCACCGATTTCTTCATCCTGACCTTCGGGCTGTCCGAAGTCTGGTATGACGAACCCACCGGCAACGTCTTTTGGCGCACCATCCCCAAGGATGCCTATGACCCGACGCGCCACAAGTTCCGCGTGTCCTCGGTCGAGGAAAACCGCGACAATCTGCGCGCCATCTACCATCTGATCCGCAAGCACCGGCCGGATGCGAAAATCCTGTTCACCCTGTCGCCGATCCCGCTGATTGCCACTTTCCGTGATGTCGCCTGCCTGACGGCCAATTCGGTGTCGAAATCGGTGTTGCGGGTGGCCATTGACGAGGTTGTGCGCGAATTCAAGGCTGACGGGGTGCTGAACTACTGGCCATCCTATGAGTTGGTCACCGATGTCTTCGCCCTGCCCTACAAGGCGGATCGACGCCATCCGCAAGGCTCGGTTCTGGACTATATCATGACCTTGTTCGAGCATACCTGGTGCGAGGAAAGTGCGCTGCCACGGCCGTCTCTGACCCTTGCCTGGGCGCGGGCTTTGGCCGATTCCGGGCTTTTGCCGCCGGTCATGGCGCGCTGCGTCCAAACCCATCGCCCGCGGCGCTTGCGCCAATATGCCGCCCTGTCGGAACTGGACGGCGATCCGGCCATAGACAAAGCCTTGCGAAAGCTCTGCCAGGATATCCAAGACGCCTGGTCGGCCGACGGCGCCGCAGATGAGGATGCCATGGTGGGTGATGAGGGACTCGAACCCCCGACATCTTCGGTGTAAACGAAGCGCTCTACCAACTGAGCTAATCACCCGCGGTGGCCCTGATATAGCCTCGGGCCTTGGCCGGCAAGGGGCTTGAACGCGCAATCGCGAACTTAGGCCGGCGCGCGGTCTATGCCTGTGGGATGCCTATGGGCCTCAGGACCGGGCGGGTCTGTTGATCAGGATTATCCCGACAGCCACCAGCAGGGCGGACCCGATCAGCGGCAGGCCCACGTGCTCGCCCAGAATCAACCAGCCCAAAGCCACCCCAAATATCGGCGTGAGAAAGGAAAAACTGGCCACCGATGCCGCCGGATAAAGCGACAAGAGCCACAGCCAGAACATGAACCCCGCCGAAACCACGACCACCCCTTGAAAGGCCAAACCGACCAAATGGATCATTTCTAGATCGCGGATCAGCGGCCCGAACAGCGGTGCCGCCAGAATCAGGATCGGCGCTGAAACCAATACCTGCCAAAACAGCTGCATCTCGGGGCGGACCTCGCGCAACCGGGTGCCGCGCGCAATCAGCGTGATCGCGGCCCAGCACCATGCCGCAAACAATGCGCAAAAATCGCCCAGCAGACTTGCCTGCCCCTGCCCCGATGAGCGGTCGAGAATCGCCCAGCTCACCCCGGTAAAGGCCAAAGCCAGACCTATGCCCTTTTTGATGGTCATATGGTCACCCGGCAGCACAAAATGCGCGCCCAGCGCCAGCCAGACCGGCATCGAGTAAAGGATGATCGAGGTTCGGGTGACGCTGGTCAGATCCAGCGCCGTGAACAGCCCCAGGAACTCCAACGCAAAGGCGACCCCGGCCAGAAACCCCGGCACCGCATAGCGCCGCTCAAGCCGCACCGGCCGCCGTCTGAACTGCATCCACAAGGCCAGACATAGGACAGCAATGGCCGAGCGGACCCCGGCAAAGAACACCGGCTGAATGCCCTGATTGACAAATTTGATGATGATCTGATTGAAGGCCAGAAAGATCGCAAACCCGGTCAGGGAAACCGCTCCGAAGGTATCCATACGGTCTTTGCGCTGCACTGTTTCACTCCGTCAAGGCTGGCCAGACCGGATACGGGCGCTGACGGGAAGTCAAGGGCGGCACAGCCGCAGATTTTGGCGCCCGCAAGCGCAGACCCAGCTCTCCGGCGTTCGCCCCCGCAACCGAACGGACAGAACCCCCGCTACGGGCGCTTGCCTCGCCGCAGACACCAACCGGAGGTCAGACACCCGGCACCGTGCGGGTGGCCAACCGGAGTGTCAGACCGGCATGTTGTCCCAGAGGCTGTCGTCGTTCACGTCGACGGGCATGGAGGGACGCCAGGGGCCGGGGCTGACAGTTTCGCGGACCGGACGGGCGGTCTCATCGCCGGGCGCTATTCTGGCGCGTAGAGCACGTTTCAGTTCCTCCACCCTCTCGGGGTGGGCGACGGCATCATCCAAGATGATGTCGATCAGATCGACAAACTTATGTTGGCTCAAGGCATCCTCCCCAGGATTTCGGGGGCACAGCGCAAGGGCGAGTGATACTCCGCGCCGCCGTGCGCAACTCTAGCACGACAAGCGCGATTCCTTTTGATAGGAAGCCCGGCCAAATCGTCGCGGCGCGGCTTCAGGCGGAACGCCGCCGATGGGCCACCGGGGTCTTGGGGAAACCGCTGGGAAATCCCCGTCACAATTGCAGGAACGAGTGCCGCGGGCGCAAACCGAGCCGATGGCATCCATGCGGTCTATGCGCTGCATATCTCACGCCGCTCCGGCTGGCCGGACCCGATACCGGGCGAGCGGGGGCATCAAGCGCCAGTATCAACCTTGCGGCGGCCGGAACCGATCTGCTCGCGCGAGGTCCGCGTCACCTGCCTGAAACGGGCGAGCGCCGCGTCCGAAAGACCATTCAGCCCCGCGACCACCGTCTCAGCCCAGTCCAGATAGGCAAGACGGCGTGCCATCGACCAATAACGCGGCGGCGTTGCCCCGACGGAGCGCACGTTGCTGATTTTATCGCAGAGCTTCACCAAAGCCGCGTCGGCGCTCTTGGCCGCAGCCCCCGCAATCTGAAGCCGCTTGCGCTCCGCTTTGGGCAGGGTTTTGTCATCGGTCAGCTCGGCCACGATGGCGGCCACCGACGGGCCGAAGTCCACCGTGATCTCCGCCAGACTGGTCGGCGGGCAATCTTCGACAGTGTCATGCAGCCAGCCGGCCGCCACAGCTTCGGATCTGCCGCCGAATTCGGACACCAAATCCGCCACTTCGGCGGGATGGCTGATGTAAGGGTTTCGCGCAGCATCCTTGCGGAACTGTCCGGCGTGGCGGGCAATGGCAAAGGCGCGGGCCTTTTCGATCAAGTCATTCATGATTGCATGTCCTTTCATGCGTTGATCCGCCAGCAGGCCGGTCGCCCCGCAACGAGCTGCGGGGCGACAGACTAAAGCTCAGGGATCATATCTGGGAAAATGGGCAGCTTAGGCATCAGCCTTTACGCTCCCGCCACCAGAATGACAGGACTTCGGCGTCGGTCAAGCCCTTTGGCAAAGAAAAAGGGCCGCACCCTCTGGCGCGGCCCCGTTCGCAACTTCAGATCAGAATCAAAGCTCGTCCAGCGCCTCGACGGCCTTTTGAAGCTTTTCCTTCGACACTTGCTTCTCGGTTACCTTGGCACCGGCGAAGATGTGATCGACGACCTTGTCTTCAAAGATCGGCGCGCGCAACTGCTGCTGCATCTGCGGATTCTTTTGCACGAACTCGAAGAACGCCCGTTCCTGCCCCGGATACTGACGCGCCTGCATCATCACCGCCTGGGTCATTTCGGCGTCGGAAACCTCGATCTTCTGCACGCGGCCAAGTTCGGCCAGTACCAGACCCAGGCGGACGCGACGTTCGGCCAGTTTCTTATGCTCATCCGTGGTTTCGATCGAACCGTGGTTATGGCCTTGGTGCTCCGGATTCTCGTCATGCCACAACTGATGGGCAATCTGGCTGGCTTCGGCATCAACCAGACTTGGCGGCAGCTCGAACTTCACCAGACCGTCAAGCTGATCCAGCAAAGCGCGTTTCATGACCGCGCGCGCGGCGCCGGAATATTCAGCCTCCAGACGCTCGGCCACCTGGGCTTTCAGCGCGTCCAGACTGTCGGAGCCAAATTTCTTGGCCAGCTCGTCGTCGATCTCGGCGGCTTTCGGGCCGTTGACCGATTTCACCGTACACGCAAAGATTGCCGCCTTACCGGCCAAATTCTTGGCACCGTAAGCTTCCGGGAAGGTCACATTGACGGCAACCTCATCGCCGGCTTTGGTGCCGACCAGTTGCGCTTCAAACCCCGGAATGAAGGAGTTGGACCCCAGCACCAGCGGATAGTCTTCGCCCGCACCACCCTCGAAAGCCACTCCGTCAACTTTACCCAGAAAGTCGATGACCACCTGATCGCCGTCCTTTGCCTTCGCGCCTTTTTTACGCTCTTCAAACGACTGCGCCGATTTGGAAAGGTTTTCCAAAGCCTCAGCCACGGCCTTTTCCTCGGCCTTGACGATCAGCTTCTCAACCTTGACCTTGGACACGTCGACGGCCGGAATCTCGGGCAGCGCTTCGTAGGTCATCTCGACCACGACATCGGCGCCTTCTTTCCAGGTCTCACCGTTTTGCATCTCGACCTTGGGCTGCATCGCCGGACGGTCGCCGGTGGCTGCGAAATGCGACTTCATCGCGCCGTCGATGGCGTCTTGCATGGCATCGCCCATCACGCGCTGGCCGTGCTGTTTGCGCAGCATCGCCATCGGCACCTTGCCCTTGCGAAAGCCCTTAATCTCGATCTCGGGCTGCGCTTCAAGCAGTTTCTCGGTGACTTTCGCGTCAAGCTCAGCCGCCGACACAGTGATCGTGTAGCCGCGCTTCAGTCCGTCTTTCAGGGTCTCAGTGACCTGCATTCCTTCGTCCTCTTTCCTATTGGTGCGGGTGGAGGGACTTGAACCCCCACGCCGTTAGGCGCCAGAACCTAAATCTGGTGCGTCTGCCAATTTCGCCACACCCGCAAAACCAAGAAAACGGCCCCGGAACAGGTCCGCCCCCAAATCCGGGCCCTTCTAGCAAGAAGGAAAGAGCGATGCGAGGGGAAAAATGTGAAAGCCGCCGCCGTGGAATCCCCGCGCCGTTAACGCATTTTTGCCACATTTCCCCTGACAAATGGTCGAACCACGATGGGGAGACCAAAATGCTGATGCAATCCGAAGGCCAGATGCTTGGCGCCGTAACCGCCGTTCATCTGGCGTCCCGCAGCAAAGGCATCGCTTCGGGCACGGTCGTGGCCACCCTTGACGGCTATTTGCCGGTGGATTTCCTCTCGCCCGGCGACCGGGTGGTGACGCGCGACGGCATGCGGGTGATCCGCGCCGTTCAGGTGCAGCGGTTTACTGGCCCCGCCGTACGGATATCGGCGTCAGCCCTGGGGCATGACCGCCCCGAACAGGATCTGACCCTGCCCTGCGACACGCTGGTGTTGCTGCGCGACTGGCGCGCGCAGGCGATCTACGGTCAGGATCAGGCGCTGGTACCGGTCGAGCGGATGGTGGACGGCGAATATGTGGTGCAGGAAACCGTCACCGGTCTGCGGCTTTTCGAATTGTTGTTTGATGCCCCGCAGATCGTCTATGCCGAAGGGGTCGAGCTGTTTTGCAACGGTGTGACGGCGGATGTCGGCACCGAGGCGGCGGCAGACAGCCTTTAGCCGCTCATACCCCCAAAGCCCTGAACACCGCCGGTAGCTGTTCGGCCAGATCTTCGGCAATCAAACCGGGGCCGAAAGTTCGCGCGCATTCGACATGCAGCCAGGCGGCGGTCTCGGCGGCCTGCATCGGTGCTATGCCCCGCGCCAGAAGTCCGGTGATGAACCCGGCCAGCACATCGCCCGATCCCGCCGTGGCCAGCCAGGGAGCGGCGCGGTCGTAATGGGCGGAGTTGATCGAACAGCGGCCCATGGGGTCGGCGATCACCGTGTCGGGGCCTTTGTAAAGCACCACGCAACCTGCGCGTTTCGCCGCCTCGCGGGTGGCGTCGACCTTGGAATAGGCGGGGCCTGTGGTGGCGGGGGCGTTTAGTTTTTCGGCAATGTCAGGGAAAAGACGGGCGAATTCGCCGGCGTGGGGGGTGAGGACGCAGCGGTCATGGAGTGCGCCGAAGAGCGCCGGGTCGCGGGCGAGAAGCGTCAGTGCGTCGGCGTCGAGGACGGTGGGGCGCGGCGCCCCCCGCCCCTCTCCCCTCCCCACGAGGGGGAGGGGAAGTGCTTCATCCCCCACCGTTCCGCCCCTTGCTG